>CAMATH010000093.1 GCA_945860955.1 Planctomicrobium piriforme | reverse complement strand
CGTCTGCTCCGCCGCCGGGATCTCGATTCCCGCGATGACGATCGGTTGGATTGGCTGGGGGTCTGACTGGCTCATGCGCCATACATTCCCCGAAAAACCGACTTTGAGTAAATACCAGTTTCCGAGGGGTTATTGAGCAGTTACGTTTGAAGCATTGAGCGGGTCTGGGTGTCATAAACAATGACCGACCAGAACGTCTTGACCGGAATCTTCGGGGGCAGATGCAGTCTGTAATTCTTGCCGCCGTCCAGGGCATTGCCTTTCGAATCCACGGCCGTCCAAGGGTACGTCGACCCCTCGCCGACGATTTTCGTATCCATCGCCGGGGTGACGCCAGTGGCTGCGAAGAAGTACATGGCGGACGCGTCCAGGTTCGGAACCCCCGGCTGCCACTCAAACTTGTATCCGCCGATGAACGGCATCTTCCATTGCCGATCGTCAAAGAAGTAAGCACTTTTCTCTCTCACGCGATAGGCGAGAGCCCGGCCGGTCGCGTCGCCAACGGCGGCCGCTTCAGTCAGAATCCGCTTCATGCGCTCATCCGGTTTGAACGGCTGGCCTTTCCGAATACCGACGGACGCCCAGAGGCCAAGCGTCGTCGAGTCGACAGTGTCGGTCGGTTCATCCTGCACGACCTGATTCAGCAACTCCCAAAAACGGTAGTCTGCCGGCCCGACCATGTTGAATGGCTTTGCCGACATGTCGACAAACTTCAACTCCGGTGGGCTCGCCGCCTGCGACAGAAGGTAAATTTTGGTGAACTTCTTGACCGCATCCACGCCCGGTTTCGGGTCTCCGTCCACGACAAAGCTGCGCCATGCGGCCCAAACGCTGAAAGAACCGGGTTTGATCACAAAGTACCCTTCAGGGACTTCGCCCTTATAACCTGGCGGCAGCAGCAGGTACTTACCCCCCCTGCCCTTGTCCGGCCCGGTGATACCGATGTCCCCACTCCAGTGGTACCAGATGTCGTCGACGAGACCGAGTACCTTCGGTGGCGCTTCGATGACGAGCGGCCCCTTGCGAAGGTCCATCCAGAACCAGGTGTAAGGCGTGTTGTCATTGGCCGTCAGCTCGACCGTCCGGGAGTCCACGAGGTTCTCCCAGATGGGAACGGTCGCGTTCACTGGTCCCAGCTTGAGGATGTTGTCGCGATTCGCAACCTGGTTCACCACCGGCAGGCCCAGCAGGTAGGCCTGCACGGCCCGTTGAAAATCAAGGTTGTCGTAGATCTTTTCGGTACTCGCCTTGTCCGGGACGCCGTCAAAAAAGTTTAGTGTGCCGAACCGAGTCTCCACTTTGTCCGGAACGGCGATCCCGGGGGCAATCTCGGTCGTCATCTTGTACCTGGCTGGTCCATTGGACTTCTGGGGCTGGTCCTGTGCGACCACCCAACCGATGAGTCCCCCGATGGTCAAGGTCAGGAATGCGACCATGGCTGTTGTTGTGTTCTTCATGTAATTCCAGCTCGCGTTCTTTCGGGGTGAAGTCGAGTTGTTTGCAAACGGCCAGCGTTGCGAAACGAAGTTGTTGCAAGGGCGGAGATGCTACCAGCGCCACGAAACGACTTCAAAGGGTCTCCTGACGCCGCGGTCTGGACGCTCTTCGGCCGAGTTGAGTGGTGACAGATTGAATCGTCGTATCGGAATCAACTGCTCGCGCGACGATCGACAACAGATTCAAACGACGGGTAACGGTGATTCGACCTGACCTTTGCCTGTCGGCGTCGGCGCGACGCCGAAGGTGCGTCGGCGCGACATTTGTAAAATGGGCAAAACAGACAAACCGTTCTGCCTGTAACGGTTCTTTCGATCGTTCCCTCCCTAACCGAATTTCCGGTTCTGCTTCGTCGAATACCTATAGCAGGAGTTTCGATTTTGACGCCCTTGTCGGAGGAGACGACGTGCCATCCTGGATTTTTGATCACGCCAATTGGAAGAGACTGGTCAAGGCCGCTCGTATTTCCGCCGGCAAAACCTGGAATCAAATGACCTTTTCCAAGCGGGCCCGCAGATCCGCTCTGGTGTTCGCACTGGCCGCCGCAGGGACGGCTCCCCTTCTCCCTGTGGTCGCCGGTTCGCCCGCGGCCGACCGGGCCAAACAGGAACAAGCGGCGGAATCCGCCGCAGCCCTGCGAGCACTGTTGACTCAACCCGATGTCGACGCCCGCCGAGAGGCGGTTTTGCAGATCGAATCGCTGGGGTCGCTGGGAGGCAAGGCGGCCGACCTGCTGGTTGAGCCGTTGCACGATTCCGACGCCGAAGTGCGTGCCTGCACCGCGATGGCGCTGTTGCGGCTCGGGCAGCACCGTGACGCCTCGGTCATGGTACTCGCCGCGCTTCTCGAATCGGACGCTCCGGAAGAACGCTGTCTGGCGGCTTTCATCCTGGGGGAATTCCGTGTGACAGACAGCGTCGCCACCGAACGGCTGGAAACGTGTTTGAAGGATGGCACAGCCGAAGTTCGGCTGCACACCGCCGAGGCCCTCGTCAAAATCGATTCAGAACACGCCGGTGCCTTGACCGAACTGACCAATGGGTTGGCTTCGACGGATGAAGCCGAGCGTGCGTTTGCAATCCATGCATTGGGAGTGCTGGACCAAACTCCGAACCCCACTCTGGCGTTTCGGATGGCGGCGGCGCAGGGGGATTCGGATCTTGATGTCGCGGCTGGTTCCGCGTTGACTTTGATTCGTTGGAACGCGTCAGCCGCCAAGGCGAGCGAACGGGCCTTTGTTTCAAAAGAACGGGTGGAGAACATCAAGCGGTTGCTGGACAACGGAAGTCCGGCGGCCCGGCAGGCGGCGGCGGTCCGGCTCGGAGTCGCGGTCGATCCCGATTCCAAAGTCGCCGGCGCGGCGCGGGCTCATCTTCACGACCAAGATGCCATCGTCCGGTCGAACGCCGCGTTGGCTTTGTGTGCATCCTCCGCAGACGCGCAGGCGGTTGAAGACTCGCTGGTGGAACTGCTGGATTCAACGAGTGATCAACAGGCCATCGTGGGTCTGGGGGCGGTCGGCCGGATGCCCAGTGCCTCGCGCCCGCTTGTCGAGGGAGCACAACGGCATCTGCGGTCGGCGAATGGGACGGTACGAATTCTGGCGGCGGCGGTGGTGGCTCGAGTCGCTCCCGATCATCCGCAGGTTCTTGCCGTGCTGGCGCAGGGGATCTCCTCGGGATCGCCCGAATCGCGGACGTTGGCCGCCCGGACGCTGCGAATCACACAGTGGCAGAACGACGCGCGCGTCAGGCAGAGCCTTGCCTCCGCTGCCCGGGAAGACAACCTGCGAATTCGTGCGGCCGCCAATCAGGTGATGTCTGGCGGCGGACGCCCGGCTGCGGTTCGCCCGGCGGGTTTCGTAGAAGAGCTGTCCGGATCGTCTGACGACGAAGACGGGGGGGCAGGTGACGTGGGACAGACCACTACGGCTCCCGTGGAAGGTGAACCAACCCTGGTGACCAACCCGGGGTCGGTGCCGCTCGTCGTCCCTTCACAGGAGATTCCGCTACTAGACTCGGTGGTGGAACCAAACACCGCACCGCCCCCGTCGCGTCCGGTCTCCCGCGGCGCGGCCTCACCGATTCGGACTGTCCACCGGTCGACCGACGACGGTCCCGAATTCAAGTCTATCGAGCGGGTGAGCGCCGCAATCGTCCCTCCCGCCGGGGAACTTCCCCTCAATCCCGGGGAAGACAAAGCGCGGCAATTGGGAGGGCGATTCCACCAGCTTGGCGTGTCGCGCGGATTCGCCGAAACCGCCTGCATGTGGACTCCGGCAGCGGTCAAGCACTACCCGCTGTACTTCCAGGAAATCAATCTGGAACGGTATGGCTACCACTACGGCTGCTTCCAGTCGGTGGTGTCGGGAGCCACCTTCGCGAAGAATGTGGCTCTCTTCCCGGTGCATGTTGTGGGTGCCCCCCCGTGCTGGACCGAATACGCGGTCGGATATGAACGACCCGGTAATTGTGCCGAGGTCAATTGTTACCGGCACCGGCTGTTCACCAGTCACGAATGCGACGATGGCGATGAAGAGCCGGTCCCTATGGGGTCGAAGATTTCGCGGTGAACGTGAATCGAATGACGGACTGAAAGAGCTGCAATTCGATGGTCGACGCGTCTTCATCGATCCGGTAATCAATGAAGTGCAACGGCTCGTCACCACGGCTCTCTTCATACAGGAGTCGACCCGTCCGCCGGTCAAGGCTTGTCAGCAGGAACTTCTGTTCGAGACCATTGCCGGTTCGGCGGGGTTCAAAGATGTGCGAGGCGAACGTCACGAGTGGTATTTCGGACGGCTGTTGCGGGTCGATCTGCTGTTTCGTCATTTCGGAACTCCACAGCCGTTTGCCCGAAGCGCGGTCGAGAGCATGCACGACGCCGTTCACCGTCAAGTGGACGTTCTGCTGATTGCGAACGATGGAGGGACCGTTGGGGAGCGGTTCATTGGCAATGACCAGGTATTGATCGCGGGTTCGCAGCACCTGCAGTTCGTTGGTATTGGGCTGGGGGGTGACTTCGGACTCGAAGCGGATGGAACCATCTTTTAACGAGAGACACGTGACCCGGCCGGTGGGATCGAGAACCAGGGCTTCTTCCGATTCGACCAGCGCAACGAACGCTCCCACCGGGAATTCCCGGCTCCAGACATCCTGATTGGAGAGAATGTCGCGCAGGGCCAGCACCTGTTTGTCGAGTGGCTTTCCCCAAAGAACCAGGTGGCGTCCCTGTGGCTCCAGCCACCAGTTGGAGGGAGGGAGACGCTTTGAGCCGACGGGAGTTCCGTCCGGCAGTTTGGCGTCGGAACCATCCCGCATGCCGTACACGAGTGCCTCGTGCGCATCGGGTGGCACCACAAACAGGTAGTCGTCGTCGCCAAACAACCCGGCTCCCGCAGGCACACCTTCCCGCATCCAGATCGTTTGTCCTGTCACCGGATCGAGGGCCGAAAGCCGCCGACCACGCAACACCACCAGATGATCAAACGTCGCCGGGCCGACCACGGCCGTATTGTCTGGTCCCAGGGGGGCGAAATTGATTCTCGCCCGCGGGGGCGGCAGCCCGCGCTGAACCATAATGGCGGCGGAGCCTTCAATCAAAGTCTGGTGCCACAACCAGCGTGGCCCCGGATCATCGGGAGATCCCAGCAAATCCACCGCCAGCAGGTCTTTTCCCACCAGCAGCAGAAGCAGGTGGTCGCGCACCCAGGCGCGGTTGAACTGGGCATTTCCGGTCCAGATCTGGGTGTCCAAACTAAGCTTCCACAAAGTCTTGCCACTTCCGTCGCGCGCGACAAGTTGCTGGTCTCCCGTCCCCAGTTCGAGAGTCACCCCCGACAGGAACGGTCCGCGTGGCCCGTCAAACTGGATCGGCTGAGTGCGCCCGATAAACGCGGGGCGAACGCCAGGCAATCGCTCGGTTTCCACTTTGCCCGTGGCCCAGTCGTGGCGGGCGGTCGCCCGGCGTTTGAGCCCCGGACGCTCGCGCCATGTCGCGGCTCGCTGGCCAACAGTCTCACCGCCAGGTTGCAGTTCAACCTGTGCGTAGTCCCGCTCCACAAGATCGGCGAGGACCGCCAATTCTCGAGGTTTTTCGGTTCGCGCGAGCATCTCGCCCCACTCCACCATCAATCGGGCCGAAGTACGGGCATCCGCCGACTTCAACGCCCGTTGAATCTCCAATTCCGCATCGAGCCAGTGAGATTGGCCCAGACTCGCGACGTTGGTCAAAGTCGCACTCGCGAGATTGGGAAGCAGATTGCCGAAGTAGCGCAGAAACCGCGCGCCGGCGAGCGGGTCGGTGGAGCCGAGCGCACGACCGATCGCGGTGTTGAGCTTTTCCAACAACAGCGGACGCTCCGCGTCCGTCGCCTCTTTGAGAATCCGCTCTGCCGCCACCATCACCTGGCGATCCCGACGAATCAGAACCGAAGTCTGCACACGTTCCAGTTCACGGTCGACCACTTCCGGATCGCTGAACGAGAGGAGGTGCGAGAACGCGGCCTGGCGATCTCCCAATCGCTCGCTCCCCTGTGCCATGAGCCAGTGGAATTGCGACCGTTCGTGACCATGCCCCACGAGTTCACCCGCGCGGGGGCCGAACGTGTGGTATTTTTCAAAGTCAGTCCGCAACCCTTCGAGCAGCGCCGTCAGCAGGAGGCCGCGCGCTTCCAGGTTGTCGGGGGCCAGCGCGACGGCACGTTCCAGGTCTCCCAGTGCTTCGCCAAACTCACCCCGTTCGAGCCGCATCTGCCCGCGGATTGTGAGTGACTCGGGATGGTTGGGGTCGACCGCGAGCTTCGCGGCGATTTCGGCTTGTAACGCTTCGACCTGACGGAAACCCGAGACCATGTCGAGTCGTTGAGAGACAATCGTTCCCCCCGCCATCACCAGTGAACCGGGGACATGTCCCGCGAACGACTTGGCCCGTGACAGAATCCGCCCGTCGTTGACGTCGACCGCCGCCACTTCTCCGCTGGCCAGGGGAACAAGATACGACTGGTCCGAGAGGCAGCCACGACCGGTGACAACGGGCAACATAGTGGGGCTGTTCCACGCGGGACGTCCGTCGTCGAGTCGAAGTCCCTGGATGAAATTCCTCCCGACGACGAGAACGACGCCATCGCGGATGCCGCCGACGTAGAGTCCCCCACCGCGGGCCGCCTTCCAGGCCAGGGTTCCATCGTTCACGTTGAGGCAGAAGAGTTCATCCGAATCTTTGGGGGAATAGATCGCCCTGCCGGAATCGATGATCCCCGCGTAGTCGATCCATCCGGCCTGTTCGGGAAGCCGGTTCGATCCCCGGGCCATCTGCTGTTGCATCAACTGCAATTGTCCCCGCGGCCCGGGAGCTTCCGTGCGTGGCCGAAAGCGATAGCGCCACATCAGCCGACGGCGTCCCGGGTCGTAGGCGGTCACCGAATCGGGGCCGGTCGGGCAAAGCAAAACTCCGCCATCGGTCGATGGAGTTAAACCGGAAGTGAGTCGCGCGCGATCGACCCAGGAAAGTTCGACTTCGTCGGTGCCGAGTGGTTGTAGAACCACGAGCTTTCCGCTTTTGGGTTGAAACACCGCCAAGTGCGGAGACGAACCAAGGTCGACGATCGCGTACAACATTCCCTGCCACGCGACCGGGGCACCCAGAAAAAAGACTCCGGCCAACGCGTCCCCCGCCGGCTCCCGCGGCGCGCCCGCCTCCCACAGCATGCGTCCGGATCGGGCGTCATACGCCATCAACCGGTTGTGAATCGCCTGTGACGGGCCGATTCGCGCCGGCAGTGCGGGAACCACGAATCCTAAGTCTTCCACTGCGTAGACCCGCTCCGCATCAGAACTGATCGAGTTGTAGTTGATGTCGGACCAGAGCCGCTGTCCGACGACATACTCTGCTGGAGTTCCCATCGTCTGATTGGATTGCGGCAAGCCACCCGGACCGGGCCGCAACAACTCAAAGATGTCGTTATCACGTTCGGCGTTCGTCCAAACAGGGGTTCCCGTCACACGGTCGACCGCCCGCAAATTGTACAGCGACCGGAAGATCACGAGATTTCCCACAACCAGCGGCGATCCGACCGAAATCGCCGGCGTCGCTTCGTTATCCAATCGCGCCAAGTCGCTCAGTTCCGACAGGATGTCGACCAGTCGGCCTTCCTTGGTGTCGCGGGCCAGACTGGCCAGCGTCTCCACCCTCCAGCCATGGTTCAAATACGGGCCGCCCCCGGTTCCCACCCCGTTGCGCTGGGAGTTTCCCCGCCAGGTCAACCAGTTGTCGCTCACTTCCTGGTGCAATCTTCCGGCAGACCCTTCCCGTTGCGCGAGCCAAACCGGCAGTCCTCCCGACTTGGGGACAGTCAGTTTTTGTCCGCCAACCTGGAGATTCCCACCGGAATTTATCGCCTCGAACTCATTGAACAGACGCCGGGCCCGGTCCAGGTCGCCCGCTTGCGACCAGGCCGCCGCGGTTCGCAGCGTCAACATCGGCTCCAGTTCACGCAATTCGAATCCCCGCTGCCGCAGTCGTTCAAAACCTTGCGCAGCCACCAACGGTTGTCCCCGTTCCCAGGCATCGACCGATTGTCGATACAGAGCCTGGGAGCCGGCCCGCGTGTGCAGGTACCGATCCACGACCTGGTCGAGATTGCCGAACTCCTTCAGCGTCTTTTCCAGAAGTCGCTGCGCCGCGGGGCCGTTCTGCTTTTCGTAAATGTCCTGCGCCTCCTCGGGGAGCGACAGCAGCAGTTCCTCGGCGAGCGATTTGCCACTCTGTTCCCTGGTCCGTAACCCGGGAACCGCGCAGTATTCATCCTGGGGATTGTCAAGAACCCGTTGAATCTGGGCGATCGCCTCAGCATAGCGTTGTTCGTCGATCAGCCGGCGGGCGGTTGACAGACGCTTCGCCATGTCGCGGCGACTGAGGGCCGTCCCGCGATCGTCCTTGGGGTCGGCGGGCGCATCATCGGGCGACTGCCGCGCGGCCCGGTCGAGCGCCTGAAATCCAAAGAGCGTCACCGGACTCGCCGCCAGGGCGAGACAGGCCAACCAGACACGGCACAAAACTCGGGGAAGCATCATGACTTCCTAGCAGGAGTAACACCGCGCCATCCGCGCGGTGTTTGACGCCAATTCGGCCCTCCAGCATAATCCACCGCTGAACGGTTGTCATCATCGATTCTCGTGGCTCGCCATGCGACGTCCTCTCGGCTCGACCAATCTGTCGTTGTTCCCGATCGCATTCGGCGCGGGTCCGATCGCCGGACTGATGACCGCAGGCGATTCTGAGTCGATGTTCCGAAGGCAACTTGACGTCCTGGCGCGGGCGATTGATGGAGGGATCGACTGGTTTGACACCGCCGCTGGTTACGGCGATGGGCGATCGGAACGGGCACTGGGTCGTGTGCTATGGGAACTCGACGCGCGGCACAGAGTTCGGGTCGCGACCAAAGTGCGTCTGACGGCGAGCGATCTCGAAGACATTCCCGCCGCCGTGGAGCGATCGCTGCGGGAGAGTCTCGATCGATTACGGGTTCCCCGGGTCGCGTTGCTGCAATTGCACAATTCGATTACCGACCGGCGGGGCCAACTGCCAACATCCCTCGCGGTCGACGACGTCCTGCGCCCGGGGGGAGTGCTGGATGGGCTTGAGCGGGTTCGCAGGCTGGGGTTGGCGGAACGGATTGGCCTGACCGGACTGGGGGAGAGTCGGGCGGTGGAACAGGTGGTTCGGACCGGGCGGTTCCACACCCTTCAGTTGCCGTTCAATGCACTGTCTCTCGCATTCCCCCAGGAAACCGACTCTCCGATTGGCGAATTGCCCCCGGTGCCGATCATTTCGCTGTGCGCGTCTCTGGGGATGGGCGTGTTTGCGATTCGAGTCTTCGCCGGCGGGGCCCTCGCGCTGGCTCCCCCGAGTGACTACACCCACGTCACGAAGTTTTTCACACTGGATGTTTATCAACGGGACTTGGAACGGGCGCAAAGTCTGGTCCCGCAGCTACCGCCGGGAATGTCGCTCCCAGAATTCGCGGTCCGGAAGGTGCTGTCTTACCCTGGTGTGTCGGCGGCGATTCTGGGCTTCGGCACTCCCAGAGAAATTGACGTGGCGCTGCGTGGGATCGATTGCGTGGATCCTGACGAAAAAATGTCTCATTGATCGCAACGCGGGGAATCACCTATAATCCGCCCCGCCGGAATCACCCCTCAAGGCTCCGCACGGAGTTTGAGGATTCCTCACCGGCCAGGAAGAAGGTGTGACATGGAAGTTCGTGGACCTGGATCGATTTCCGGAGCGGTGCCAATCGGGCGGACAGCCCCGGCGGCGGCCCCTCCGCCTGCGGCTCCTGCGGCGTTCGTCGCTCCGCGTGACGAAGTCGAGATTTCGTCGGCCGCGCGGATGCTCGACGCGGCCAGCCGGTCGCCCGGCGTGCGCGAACAGCGACTGGAACAGATTCGGGCGGCGATCGCCTCCGGAACCTATGAAACGCCAGAGAAACTGGAAAGCGCTGTGGATCGGCTGTTGGCGAGCCTCGCGGCCGAAGAGGCGTCTGGCAACTGATAACCGTCATGCCGCAAGGGAAACAACGTGAGTGAATTGACCGCGGTGGCGGTTAGCGTCAGTCCCGCGGACAAATTCCGCGAGTATTTGACGACCCGGGGAATGCGGCTCACGCCCGAGCGCAAATCAGTTGTCGAAGAAGTGTTTTCGTCGCATGAACATTTCGACAGCGACCAGCTCGTCGATCGGCTGTCCAGCCAAAAAGAGGGCAAGCGCGTCAGCCGCGCCACCGTCTATCGGACGCTGAATGAAATGGTCGAGGCGGGACTGCTCCGTAAGGTCGCGCGATCGCAAAACCGCGACGTCTACGAACACGACTACGGCTACCCGCGACACGACCATCTCATCTGCGGCAAATGTGGTTCGCTCACTGAGTTCGAAAACGCCCCGCTGGCGGGAATCCTGGAACAGGTGGCGACTCAACTCGGGTTTCGGGTGTCAGGGCATCGGCTCGAAGTTTATGGGATGTGCGCGGCGTGTAGTCGGCCTCCCCGGGCTCGGCACCGCAAACTGGATATGATCTGAGCGATTCATGATCGATTGGATTGTTCGTGGCGGAACCGTGGTCGATGGAACCCGCGTCCCCGCACGACGTGCCGATGTTGCGATCTCGGGTGAGCGGATTGTTGAAGTTGGCGATCTCTCCGGTGTGACAGCCAAGCGGGAAATTGACGCGACCGGCAAAGTCGTGGCACCCGGATTCATCGATTTGCACAACCATTCGGATGGCTGGCTAATTCGGGAAACGAATTTCGCCCCCAAGACGTGCCAGGGATTTACCACAGAAGTCTTGATGGCGGACGGTATTTCCTACGCGCCTGTCCGACCGCACAATGCCGCTGAGTGGATTTTCTATCTACGATCGCTGAACGCGCTCCGGCAAGACGAATACGAAGGCTGGGAATCGCTGGGCGATTACCTCGCGAGGCTGGATCGACGAACGGCGCAGAACTCCGCTGCCCACGTTCCCTACGCGAATTTGCGGGTCAACGCGTGCGGTTGGGGGCGGTCATCTCCCGACGATTTTCAGCTCCGCGAAATTCGCGAAGCGGTCCGCAAAGGAATGGATGAAGGGGCGGTGGGGTTGTCGACCGGACTCGACTACATCGCGCAGAGTTTCGCATCGACCGAAGAGCTGGTCGCGGCCTGTTCGGCCATGTCGGATCGGCAGGGATTGTATGTCACCCACGTGCGATACAAACGCGGGTTGCTCGCGGCGTTGCACGAAGCGGTCGAGATCGCCTTGCGAGCCGAGGTGCCGCTGCACATTTCCCACCTGAAGGCAAGCGGCGGCGTCGAGATCGATCAGGTGCTGGATTTTCTCGAGCAGGCGCGACGCGAAGTCGATCTGTCTTTCGACGTCTATCCGTACCAGCCCGGTTCGACGATGTTGAATTTCCTGTTGCCGAACGAGTGCTGGGAACGCGGCCCGCTGGCGGCGCTGGATACCCTGCGTGACCTGGCGATCCGCGCTCGGTTCGCCGCCGGCCTTGATGCGTACGAGCTGGATCTCGACCACATTCACATCGCGTGGACGTTGTCCAAAGACAACGCCCGCCATCAGGGGAAGCTGTTGAGCGATTATGTCGCCGAAACGGGCCTGTCGGCGGCGGAGGCGTTGTGCAATCTGCTGATCGAAGAACGGCTGGCGGTGTTGCTGGTGTTCAACCAAGGGGACGACCGGCGGGTTCACCCGTTTTTACAGCACGATCTGTACCTGATGGGAAGTGACGGAATCTATTTCAATGACGGGGCGGTCCATCCGCGTGTCTACGGATCGGCGGCGCGCCTGCTGGGTCCGTGTGTCAGGGATTGGAAACTTTTTTCGCTCGAGGATGCGGTCTGGAAACTCACTGGGGGGCCAGCGAAACGATTTCGGCTGGTCGATCGGGGAGAGGTTCGGAACGGAGCGTTCGCCGACCTGGTGATCTTCGACCCGGAAGTGGTCGGAGATCGCGCCACTTATGCCCAGCCGCACCAGATGTCGGAGGGGATCGACCAGGTTCTGGTCAATGGTGTACCGGTTGTTGTCGATGGCCAGCCTGTGGGCTTTCAAGGCAGGACACCACCGGGCCGGGCCTTGAAGTTCGGGATGTAAGCACGACTCGCGTGGATTGGCTTGCGTCCTGCGGCGTCGCGTCCGATACTGGTTCCCGGCGGACCATTTGAACGCGTCCGGACTCGCTCGACCGGGGCGGGACAACGAATACTCCAGACTTCTCCTTCTGACTGATGTTGCAAATTGCTCCTCATGCCGCGGAAGATGTGACTGTCCTCAAACTGACAGGGCAGCTCATCTACGGCGCAGAAAGTCGCACGCTGGCGGAGCAAGTCAAAATGCAGGTCGCGGGGGGAAACGTCCAGATTTTGCTCGATCTGTCCGGTGTGGGATTCATCGACAGTGGCGGTGTCGGTGAGATTGTCGCCTGTTATTCGTCCGTCCGCAGAGCCCAAGGGCAATTGAAGATGTGCGGCGCGACGGACATGGTGAAGAAAGTGTTGAAGATCGTGCGGCTGCCAACGATGATCTCGCTCTTCGACAAGGAAGCGGAAGCCGTCGCCAGTTTCGCGGTACCACCGACCGGGTCCACCTGAACGGCCGAGAACGGAAACGAATCACTATGCTGGCGTCAATTCGCGGAACCCGAATATTCTTCGATACTGACGGTGCGGGCTTCATTCCGGACGGCGAACGCTTGAAGGAACGCCCCACGCTGTTTCTGCTGCATGGCGGTCCTGGGGGGGATCACACCGGTTTTCGCGGGGCGAACAGCGAATTGCGGGATGTGGCGCAGCTTGTCTATGTCGATCACCGGGGATGTGGCCGCAGCGACACGGGGAATCCCTCGGACTACACGCTCGAAAACAATATCGACGATCTCGATGCACTGCGGGCGCATCTGGGGTTGGAGACGATTTCTGTACTCGGGTCGTCCTATGGCGGCATGGTCGCGATCGGTTACGCCCTGCGGTACCCGAATCGGGTCGCAAACTTGATTCTGGTATGCACAGCAGCCAGCCATCGATTCTTGGGTGATGCTCAGAAATTGCTCGCGGAGCGGGGAACGCCCGAGCAAATCCAGGTCTGCCGAAGGCTCTGGGATGGAAATTTCGAGAGCATGGAGCAATTGCGGGACTACTACCGTGTGATGGGGCCGCTCTACTCGCGGAAGTTTCAAGCGGAAGACTTCGACGCGGGATGGAATCGGGGACGGCGTTCGTATCTCGCGCTCAATCAGGGGTTCGGCGGTTTTTTGCGGACGTTCGATTACTCGAAACAACTTTCGGAGATTCGGTGTCCCACACTGGTGATTGGCGCGGCCCACGACTGGATCTGCCCGCCGTGGCACTCGCGCGAGATCGCCGACGCGATTCCCCGCGCCCACCTGAAGATTTTTGACCATAGTGGACACAGCGTGGCGGCCGACGAACCGGTGGAGTACCTGAGGGCGATCCGTGGTTTTCTGACCTATGCGACACCGCCCAATGGCCACTGACTTCCCCAAAGAGAGCGGCAAGATCGCGATCACCGCGCATTCCCTGCCCATCGACATTTTCACCTATCGACCCGGGAATTATTTGGATGGCCCACTGATCGTGGTTCACCATGGCGTGTTGCGCAACGCCGAAACTTACCGCGATCATGCGAAACCGATGGCCGATCGCTTTGGCGCGCTGATCGCCGCCCCGTTGTTCGACCTCGAGCGGTTTCCCACGGCGAAGTACCAGCAGGGGGGAGTTGTTCTCGACGGAGTTCCACAACCTCGGGACACCTGGACATATCAGCTCGTACCGCAGCTTCTTTCGGGTTTGCGTGTTCTGGCGGGACGGAGTGATTTACCGGTCTACCTGATTGGACATTCCGGCGGCGGGCAGTTTCTGGCTCGGATGGCGGCATTTCAGGAACTCAAGGTGCGGCGGATTGTGGCAGCGAATCCCGGCACGCACTTGTTTCTCAACCGCGAACACGGGTTCCCCTACGCTTTTGGTGGCTTGCCGGATGAGTTTTCGAATGACGAGGCATTCCGCCGCTACTTGGCGCAACCGTTGACGTTGTACCTGGGGACCGGGGACATCATCCGGGACGAGAATTTTGAACAGACCCCGGCAGCCGACCGGCAGGGAATGTCTCGGTACGAACGGGGGCGCCGCGCATATTTTCGAGGCCGCGAACTGGCGAACGAACGAAACTGGGAGTTCGGCTGGCGGCTGGTCGAGGCCCCGGGAATTCCCCATGACCATGAACGGATGTTTGATCACGCACAGTGCGCCGTCGCGCTGTTTGGTGACCAGTCCGGATAGAAGGAGTCGAGAATGCGGACACATCGAATCGCGGTGATCGCGGGGGACGGGATTGGTCCTGAGGTGACTGTTGGGGCGCAGACAATCGCGGAGAAAGCGGCTGCGATCGAACAGGTTCGTCTGGAATGGACCGCGTTTCCGTGGGGGACCGACTATTTTTTCCAACATGGTCGGATGGCACCGGCGGACTATCTGGATCAACTGTCACAATTCGACGCGATTCTGCTCGGGGCGGTCGGGCATCCGAAGGTGCAGGATCACATCACGCTCAACGGTTTGCTACTGCCGATCCGTCGGAAATTCGACCAGTTCATCTGTCTGCGTCCCTCGTATTTGTATGAGGGGGTGCCGAGTCCTCTGGTGGGAAAGGCCCCGCGCTCGATCGACATGCTGGTGTTCCGTGAAAACACGGAAGGGGAATACGCCAACATCGGGGGACGGTTGTACCAGGGATTTCCCGAAGAGAGCGCGGTTCAGACGTCGGTGTTCACCCGCCGAGGCTGCGAGCGGATCATCCGCGCCGCTTTCGAAGCCGCGACGAAGCGCCCGCGTAAAAAGGTCGCGTCGATCACGAAAAGCAACGCCCAGGGATTCGGAATGGTTCTCTGGGACGAGTGTTTCGCCCGGGTCGCCGCCGACTTTCCGGACGTCGCGACCGAATCGTTGCTGATTGATCGCGCCGTGATGGAATTCGTCCGGCGACCCGAGTCGTTCGATGTAGTGGTAGCCAGCAATCTGTTTGGCGATATTCTTACCGATCTGGGGGCGATCGTCGTGGGGAGCATGGGGCTGGCGGCGTCGGCGAACATCGACCCGACGCGGCGGTCACCCAGCATGTTTGAGCCGGTCCATGGATCGGCCCCGGACATTGTCGGTCGTGGTGTCGCGAATCCGCTGGCGGCCATTTTGTCGGCGGGAATGATGCTGGAGCATTTGGGGTGTTCCACGGCGGCCCGTGCGGTCCAAACTGGCGTCGCAGGCGTACTCAGGGAATCCGCACCAAAGACGCCAGATCTAGGAGGGACGGCCACAACGACGGCCGTGGCCGCGGCCGTCGAGAGTCGAATCTGAACCCCCAATCCGCCGCTTACGACAGGTTTTCTATATAATCAAAAATAGACGACCTGACGTTTGCTTATTCAAAACTGGTTTAATAGAATTCGATCATCGGGAGGTGCCGCAAGTGAATGGCTGTTCCTGGCCGCTCGTTGCGAGATCCCAGAACCTCGTTGATCGAGTTTGAGGACGGAAATGAAGCCTTGGCCATTCGCGCTGGTGGGGGTTGCGCTTTTTAGTTTGACGGCGACGCTATTTGCAGAGGACCGTCTTGGTCCCTATGGCGACGGTTCGCACCGTCGGTGCAGCAATTCGATCCTACCATTTCAACTACAGATGATCAAAGCGATTGTCTTGGATCCGCAAAAACGCCAAAACCCGGGTACGGCCGCGCCACGTGGCAGCCGCTGGGGGTCGACTCGCAACAAGAACATCGTTTCGCGTGCCGGGGAAATCGCGTTGTTGACTCCCGGCACTTCAGGGACCGACATTGGAATCTATTCACAAACTGGCCAATTGCTGCGTCAATTTCCCACAGCGTTGTCCAAGTCGACACGTGGTGAATGGGGATCTTCTACCGAGGGTCGCGACCTCCGTCCCGGTGAATTCAGTGTCTATTGGGCCAGCGATGACACACTCCATTTTCAGTCATCCGGCGACAACTTTCACTATGGGGCGTTCGACGCAATGACGGGGGCGGCGAGAACCTGGGCGGGAACGTCAAGTTTCAATATGCACGGGTACTTTGGGATGTGTGACGGTTGCCCGGCGGTGATTCTCAGCGCGTCCGGCCATGGCCAGGGCAACACCTACTTTAAATTTAAGGTCAATGGCGTCGCAAAAAACATGTCAAACACCCCACACGATTTCAATAATCCGACCCCCCTGATGGACGCCACAACAGTCTACGTGACCTGTCCCGAGACGATTCCGAGCGCTGCCCTCAGTGGCACCACCTACACCTTTGGTTACGGAACCAAAGTTCGATCATTAAACTACGTTCCCGCGACTGGCACATATAACACCGGGTGGACCTGGAGCATTCCCAATGACGCCAACGCGCGTGGTTACGATGGAATGGCGGCGTCAAAACCCTGGTGTATGGACGCGACGCGAATCTGCCTGATCACCCACCCGGCAATCTATCACTTTGACTTGGATCAGCCTTCAACCCTGCGGGTATTGAGTCGAGCGACAGGTGCACAAACGATGTCCACCTCGCTTGGAAAAATTATTACCGGGAATTTGTTGTCATACCAGGTTTCTCTGAGCGGTGATCGCCTGGCAGTACTATCTGTCAGGATGACCAGCAATACGAGTACTCACCTGCAATGCGTCGACCTGAATGGAGGTGCTGTTTCCTGGCAATACGATTATAACCCCACGGAAACCACGGTCGACGACCAGTGGCATGCCGAAACCACGCGTGTCTACGCGACCGACGCGGAGATTTGCGTCTGCTGGACCGCGACCAATGCCACAAAAAAGACGGTCGATGTGATCGTTGATCGATTTTCCTGGAATGGTGGCTCTCCCATCCGGGCAAAGTTCTCGATTCCAGTTCCCGGTGTCGGAACCCAGGCTTATGTTCAGGACTTTGTCATTCTCGATGGATACGCTTACGCGTTGATCACGTACCGGGAATTCGTCGCCGGTGGGACTTTTACCGGCGGTGGGCAGTTGCTTGCCATCATGGGTTCACCCTGAGGTTTGTGGCGGAGTAGCCCGGATAGTCAAATTCATGGTAGGATCTGCAACAGTTCGTCCGCCTCCCGCCATCTCACGAAGTTGCCCCGACAGTGCGACAGTCCCTGGGTTTTCTGCTGCAACTGGCCGTCCTGATGCTCTTGCCGCTCGTTATTGGCTGGCAACTGTTCTTCGGTTTCCCGCTGTTGGTGATGCCCACGGCCACATTGCTGGCGATCGTGGTGTTTTCCATCGGACAGATGCTCCGCCAGCCCCGGTAGTGCCACCATGCTGTGCGAACGCCTGCGACCTCCTGGAATCGCCACACAAGGTATCGTGTCAACGCTGTTGTTGATCTGTGCCTTCGGTACTGTCCGATCTGTTTCGGCTCAGGGCGATCCTCCTCCCGCCGCCGATGCGGTGTTTTTCGAGATTGACTCGACTGCTTCACGGAAGCTGGGGGCGGCTCGCGAGTTGATTTTGAGTCGCAAGTGGCGCGAGGCGACCGATCTCATTGACCAGGCGACTGCCATCCCCTCCACCGGATTGGTCTCGATCGATCCGGGCCGATTGCTGCGCGTGCATGCCGCCGCCGATTTGCTGCTGTCGGCCATCCCGGACGACGGAATCCAGTCTCATCTGGCGCGTGTCGATCCGCTCGCCCGTCGCTGGTATGACGAAGGGCTCGCCGAAGGGAATGACGAGCTTCTCGAACGGATTGTGGAGCGGGCCTTACATAGCCAATACAGCGCGAAGGCTTTGTTGATTTTGGGCGACCGCGCGTTGGAACGGGGGGACGCCAACCTGGCCCGTGGATATTGGGAACGGTTGCTCCCCCCTTTTGACTCCGAATCGCCCCCCGAGGGAATTCCTCCGGTCGCCTATCATCCCCGTCCGGGGGTTGAACTCTCGCTGCTGAGGGCGCGGATGGTGCTGGCGAGCCTGGCCGCAGGTGACAGGGAACGCGCCCTGCGCGAGTCTCTTCAATTCCGCAAACGTCATCCGAACGACACCGGAGAACTGGCGGGGGCCTCCGGTCAACTGGCCGATATCCTTGATCGGGAAGTTCGTGCCGCCGGTGGCGCGGTAACACTCGACCCTGCGCACAGTGACACCTTGGGAGGTTCCGCTTCGCGGACGCGCATCATGTCGGAAGCGGTCGACGTGGGAGCGATCCGCTGGCTGACGCCGCTGTCCAAAGTACAAGTCGATTTTCGTGAAGCCAGGTCGCAGAATCCGTTTGAAGCCCGTTTTCTCAATCAGGGACCGCTCAACGACCGGGTGAGTTCTTCACACGTCGTGTTGGCGACGTTTCCCCTGATCCATGATCAGGGGGTCTTCTTTTGCGATGAAACGTCGATTCGCGCACTGGCTCTCTCCAGTCGCGGCGACGCCCGCCCGTTATGGGGCGATTCACCCATCATTCATTCGCTCGATCCGCGGGGGCCAATCCGACCCGGAGGTCAGCGCGTGGGCCTCCCGGCTTTCAGCCTGTCCATCGCCGACAATCGGTTGTTCGCACGGCTGGGCCGTGGTGGTCCCTCGCGCGGGGCCGCCGCCTTGGTGGAAGCGCTCCCCAGCACGCTCGTTTGTCTTGACCTGGCGCGCGAAGGGGATTTGCTCTGGTCGGTTTCCGCGGATCACTTCGCGGACGAAGTCGGCAACTGGGTGTTCGACGGTGCCCCGATGCCATTCGAAGATCGCCTGTATGTCCTCCTCAGAAAGAGTACACCCCAACCGACGTTGCACATCGCCTGCCTGGAACCGGCGACTGGGACGGTGATCTGGAACCGGCGTTTGTGCCAGGGACTGGATTTGTTCGCGGGAGATTACGACGAACAGCAGCATCTGCTCTTGTCGGCCGCTGATGGTCGGGTCTATTGCGCCACCAATCTCGGTGCCGTCGCCGCTGTCGACGCCCGATCAGGCGACCTGTTGTGGGGGGCGACCTACAACCGGATGGAATTCGACAAGGTTCGTGAATTCCATGATCGCCAGACGCTGGGGCCAAATCCCTGCGTCATCCACGACGGAATCGTGTTTGTCGCCCCGACCGATTCGAACTCGATTTTCGCTTTCGACGCCAACAGTGGCATCCGGCTTTGGGACCGTCCCCTGCCAGGCTCCGCTCGCCAGATTATTGGAGTCGGCCACAATCGCGTCATCGTCGCGGGTGATCAACTGTGGGGCCTGGTCCCCGAAACCGGCGCTGTCGCCTGGTCACGGGGGCGGGATGGGCCGGAAGCCAAAACACACGGGCGCGGGACACTCGCCGGAGACTTCGTCTACTGGCCCCGTTTCGACGAAATCCTGGTAGTTGAGGCGGCCACCGGCCGGGTTCGTCGCGAAATCTCACTGACAGGGCAGCATCAGCTTCCCGGGGGCGGAAACCTGGTCATCGCCGACGGTTTTTTGGTGTGCGCCCAGTCAGACCGAATGGTGGCGTTCTGGGAGTACGCGAATCGCAAGATTCGATTGGAACAGGACATGGCGGCCCAGCCGAACCAGTCACTTCCCGGACTCCGCCTGGCACTTCACGAGGAAGCCGAGGGAGCGACTTCCACCGCCATCGACCTGTATCGACTGCTCCTTGACTCGACCGTGGATTCCGAGTGGTACGGTCAATCCGCGCACGCTCGGGCTCGCGAACATCTGGCGAATCTTGCGAGAATTCGGGCTGATGCCGCACGCGACCAGCGAGAACCCCTGATCGCCGCGGAGTTTTACCGTTTGACCTCTCAGAACTCCCCTTTGAAGGAAATTCGTGCGTCGGCGATGATCGAAGAGGCCAACGCGCACTTCAAGACGGGAGAGGTCACCGATGCTGTCACCGTTTTGAACACGATTCGCGAAGATCCTGATCTGGTTCGTTTACCACCCGGAGCGGGACAGACGAAAACTGTTTCCATGGTGTGTGATGTGGAATTGTCTCGCGCGCGGGAAATCCTGCGAAACGCATTCGACCTGAAGATCGCCGGCCAGACGACAGAAAAACTCCGGCGGGAATTGGCACGGGGGAGAGTGTCCAACCTGCCTGTTTGGTTGACCGACGTGAGACTGACTCCCGAACTAGCCTCCGTCGTCAAATCGGGGACGGAAATCGCAGAGAAGCAAAGTGATTTCGCGACCGCAACCGCGCTGTATCAGGCGCTTGAGAACCATGCCTCTGACCCCGCGATCCGTGAATGGGCCTCCAACCGGCTTCAGGGTGTCCTGGCGAGGCCGGAAGAAACCGGCTCCACCGATGCAGTTCCTTCCGGGGAAATGGAGACGGTGGTCTGGCGAAGGAGGCGGCCCTCCAGCGGTTCAGGTACAGCGGGCCACTCCACTCCCCTGGGATCGTGCCTCTGGCGAGTCGACGGTTCCGGCGGAATTCGGGTCTTTCTGCCCGATTCACGCCCCCCTGCCGGCCCTCCCGACTGGTTGCTCACCGCAGGGCAGCAAGCCGTTTGCCGTTCGTATCTGAGCGGGGACGTCCGATGGACAATCCCCTTGGTCGAACCGGTCGAATGGGCGGGCGGAAACTCCCACCTCACGATCATGGCCACTCGATCGCGGGTATGCGCCTGGGATGCGACGACCGGCACCCTGCGCTGGAGTCGACCGGCCCCCCCGCGCGACAAGATTGGCGAATTGCCTCAAATGCGAGTGGCGGGAAATGTGCTGCTGGTATTCGCCCCCCCAGTGGAATTGACTGCTGTTGACCTCTCCACAGGACGATCATTGTGGCGATACGCCCCGCGCGGCGGCGGCATGAGCCTGGCGCGTGCCGAAGTCGCCCTGGTCGAAGGCCAGGCGAAATGGCGTTATCGCCCGTCCGCGGGATGGATTTCACCCTATTGGCTGGTCCGCGATCAAATCGTCGCGATTCAAACGACACATCCCAGACGGACGTTGTTTTTTGATATCGACGACGGTTTCGCCCGTGATGTTCCCACCCCACCAGGCCACGACTGGATCGACGACCCGCGCATCGGCTCCTCGGATGCGGTTTGGGGAGTGGCCCGTTGCGCCGACTCGTTTCATGATTTCGATGGTCGAACCGGGCAACTCAACCTGCGAACCCCCAACTTGATCCACGACGGAGTGCGAGAGGCCTATCGGCAGGGCGATCTCCCTTTGGATAATGGCGCGGCATTTCTGTCCCAGCGCGACGGCTTCTGTGTGTCACTGCGCTCGGCGGCAAATGGCGGAACGCTCTGGCAGCTTCGACTTCCCGTCACCGCGAATTCCCCTTCCCCGGTCCTACTAGTTGACGAAGAGCGACTGGTTATCGCCTTTGGACCCGTCGTGCGGTGTCACTCGCTATCGGATGGGCATCTGATCTGGGAATACCTCTGGGAATCCGCCGCTCCCCACCCGAAATTGCGGTTGCAGGTTGCCGGTGAGACCTTGCTGGTCTCGAGCGATCAGAACGAATCACGCCTGGACGTCGATTGCCTCGACCGTCGCACGGGCCGACGTTGCGAACGCTTCCACGTGCCGGGCTCCCCCGCGGCAACACCGATCACAGTAACGAATTCGTCGGTGATCTTGCTAACCGACCGCATGACCGCTGCGTATTTGCCACGATTCGCTCGGACCGCCGAATAATCGAGCGATTCATTCTCACGGTTTGGGACGAAACCGGTTCGCCAGCCGCACGCTGGGAGCCTCGACGAATACGTGCAGTAAATGAGCGCACGCGATACTCGCCAGGAGCGATGCCAGCAGTACACCGGCGGAAATCGCCGGAGATGGAGGGCCGTTATTCCAGCGATCGACCGCGGTGCAAATGAAGTGGCTCACGGGAAAGTGGATGAGATAGAGGCTGTAGGAAATCCGCCCCAGGTACTGGAGCCAGTGCCAATTGAGTGCCGTCGTCAACCGGCCCGTTCGTCCCAGGACCAGAATGGACAGCGCCGTCACCAGCGCCGCCTTCAGCTCAAACATCTCCCCGACACTTTCGAGCCCACCCACAAACCAAAGTCGGCCAACGGCCAGAGCGAAATAACCCCAGAACACGACGGCGGGCACCTGACGCGTGAGAACCCAGCACGCGGCACACCCCGGAAAGAACAGGTAGAAAAAGAACGACAGCCAGTTTTCATACTTTTCTCTGTCGACGCTGAACACCCACAGCGATGCGACCGCGAACGCACCCAGCGCGACCGCCAGGCAAATCCCAGTCGGAGTCCACGCGCCTGGCTGGCTCTCGGAATCGCTCGCTTCCCGACTTTTTCTTCGCGGAAAAAGCCGGCCCACGGATTGGGCGAGTCCCAGACTGGTCACGTACAACAGGTAAAATTGAACCTCAATGCACAGCGT
This sequence comes from Planctomicrobium piriforme, assembly GCA_945860955.1. Classification (GTDB taxonomy): domain Bacteria; phylum Planctomycetota; class Planctomycetia; order Planctomycetales; family Planctomycetaceae; genus UBA10511. Next base: position 11,736 of record CAMATH010000093.1, on the reverse strand, counting down.
CCAGAAGCCGGCCGAAAGGCTGTCGTATCCGTTGATTTTGTGGATGTAAAGGACGTGGCACAGCACCAACCACCACGACAACGGGGGACTCAGCGGTTCCGGCTCATCCAACAGAGAAACCCAACCCAATCCCAGATGCAAGACCGCGTGCAGTAACAGCACGAACGCGATCGTTGTCCAATAGGGCGGATCGAGCCGTAACGATCGTCGGAGCGCGTAGTTCGCCACGTACCCCGGCGTCACCCGGGCGTTTCGCACACTGTATGCGATGACGAACCCGCTGATGACGAAAAACACCTGCACTCCCACCCATCCCCGATCGAATATTCCCTGCAGGAATTCGGGGATGAAACCGCGCGCCGCGGTGGCGATCGGGGTATATCGCGTGATGTGGTAACAGGCGACGGCGAGCGAAGCGGCTCCGCGAAGTCCGTCGATATAAACCAACCGCTCGCCAGAAGAGAACGCTCGCTCGGTCGCAGGAAGGAGGGACGGCGTTTCGGTCGGTTGAGACATGGATCGGCACAACATCGCGTGAACATTTTCAGCCCGCAGCATAACGGCCGATTCCCCACGTGGCGAGGCGAGCCGCCAGGGCGGCACCAGCGGCTGAAGAATTGATCGGTGACGTACAAACGATCGGATTATGCAGCTCCTTCCCGGGTCACTCCAAGTCCCTCGCCAAAAGTGCGGCCAGCGCGTGGAGTTCGTGCGCCGGCCGCAGAAATTGCCGAAGCTGCTCGCATGAAGCGCTGAGCAGATGTCGTCGTATTGGCAGTTCGAATTCGTTGACCATACCCGCGTTGTAGCCAACCAGATCGTGCGTCGCATTTTGCGAGCGTGAGATTTGCGCAACACACTATCCCTGCGCGCCGGTACGGAGCAGATGCCAATCGGATCGGCCACGGAACCGCCAGTTGAAATTCACCACACGTCGGGCGCCGCGACTACGAAAGCCCGTGTGACGACAGATGACCCGACGTGGGCATTCACATGGTCGCCGCGTGCACTTGACTCGCCGTCCGAAATGAAGCCGCGTTTCGCCATGGTCATCGAAATCGACCCGTTTTTGGGTTGCCTCGGCCGACCGAAAAACGTAACATACGTACATTCGTCAGAGGAAACCGCATTCCCCTGGCGGTGAACACCCCTCGGCAGGTGAAGTTCCTCCATGTTGGCCAAGCTTTCGTCCTATTCCCTGTTCGGCATCCAGGCGCTTCCCGTTGAAGTGGAGGTCGATATCTCTCCCGCCGCGCTCCCCAAGACCATTCTGGTCGGTTTGGCCGAGACGGCGGTCAAAGAGAGTATTCACCGGACCGAACGGGCGTTGGTGAATACGGGGTACAATCGCCCGATTGAGCGGGTGGTGATCAACCTCTCTCCGGCTGAGTTTCCCAAAGAGGCGGCGGCGGTCGACTTGCCGATCGCGCTGGGAATGCTGACCGCCAGCGGGCAGTTGCAGTCGGAACGGTTCGCCACGCACGCCGCCGTCGGTGAATTGGCATTGGACGGAACAATTCGCCCGGTGAAGGGGGCGCTGGCGATGTCGATCGCCGCGCGTGAGCAGGGACTGCGCGGCATTGTCGTCCCCGTCGCCAACGCGCAGGAGGCCGCCGTTGTCGAGGGGGTCGAAACAATCGCCGTTGGATCGCTCGCCGAGGCGGTCGGCTGGTACAGCGGTCAACTCAACATTGAGCCGACGCCGTTCAGTTGGAACGACGTACAGTCTCAGTTCGCCGGCTACGATATTGACTACTCGGACGTCAAGGGACAGGAGATGGCGAAACGAGCCGTCACCGTGGCGGCGGCGGGGGGACACCATCTCCTGATGCTCGGGTCACCGGGAACAGGCAAGACGCTCGTCGCGCAACGTTTGGGGACGATTCTCCCCGATCTCAGTCCGCTCGAGAGTTTGCAAACGACGCAGGTCTATTCCGCGATCGGCGCGCTCGCCGCGGGGCAGTCGCTCCTGCTGCAACGGCCGTTTCGCGCGCCGCACCATACCGTCAGTGAAGCGGGACTCGTCGGCGGGGGCAGCACGCCTAAACCAGGGGAAATCTCACTGGCACACAACGGAGTTTTGTTCCTGGACGAACTTCCCGAATTCAACCGCCGAACGCTCGAAGTACTCCGGCAACCGCTCGAATCGGGCAACGTCACAATCTCCCGCGCCATTGGCAGCGTGACGTTTCCCGCAAACCTCATGCTGGTGGCGGCACTCAACCCCTGCCCGTGCGGTTACCGTGGCGATCCCCGGCGAAATTGCAATTGCCTGCCGATGCAGGTTGAAAAGTACATCGGCAAGATCAGCGGCCCGTTGCTCGATCGCATTGACATTCATCTGGAAGTGACCGCAGTCCCGTTCCGCGAATTGTCCGACGCCCAGGTCGGCACCACGAGCGCCCAGATGCGGGCGCAGGTGATCGCCGCCCGTACGATCCAGACCGAGCGGTTCGCCGACGACCGCAACACACTCAACGGCCGGATGACTCCCCGGCAGATCCGCAAGCATTGTAAACTCGACCGTGGTGCCGAAGCGTTGTTAAAGACGGCGATGGAAGAGATGGGATTGTCGGCCCGTGCGCACGACAAGATTTTGCGAGTCTCCCGCACTGTCGCCGACCTCGACCAGAGTCCCAACATTCAGTCGCAGCACCTCAGCGAAGCGATCAACTACCGAACCCTCGACCGAAACTACTGGGCCAAATGAGCAAGAAACCTGCCGCGACCTCCCCTGCAACCTCCCCGTCCCCGATCCACGCGACCGTCGATTTCGACCTTCCGGGAAAACAGCACGGGCACTTGATGGTGCCGTACTCGTACAATCTGGGCGGGTGGGCGAATCTGCTGGTGCCGATCACGGTGATCAAGAATGGCGACGGCCCCACGGCGCTGGCCAGCGGGGGCAACCATGGCGATGAGTACCCGGGGCAGATCGCCATCATGAAACTGTGCCGAAATCTCGAACCGAGCCACGTTCGAGGCCGGCTGATTCTGATTCCGTCGCTCAACTTTCCGGCAGCGAAAGCGTCGACACGGTTGTCGCCCCTCGATGGGATGAATCTGAACCGGGCGTTTCCAGGCAAAGCAGACGGCAGCGTGACGTCGATCATCGCGCACTATCTGACCACGGTTCTGTTCCCAATGGCCGATATCGTGATCGATATCCATACCGGAGGACGGAGTATGGATTTCGTCCCGTGTGCGACCATGCACCTGGTTCCCGACCTGAAACAGCGGGCCACGATGACCGCCGGTGTCGAGGCGTGGAACACCGATATCTCGTTCGTCTACGCCGACGTCGCCGGCTCAGGACTGCTGCCGGTCGAGGCGGAAAACCAGGGCAAGATTGTGGTGACGACCGAAATGGGAGGGGGAGAACCGGTCCCCTCGGGAGTTCACACGATCACGCAGGTGGGACTTTCGAACGTTCTGCGGCACTTCGGTGTGCTGACGGGGGAACCGGTGACGCGCCAGGGACTGGGGTTGCCGCCAACCCGCTGGGTGCAGGCACTCAGTCGCGACGATTACCGCTTCGCACCCGAATCGGGAGTGTTTGAAGCGCTGGTTCCGCTGGGGGCCGACGTGGCGACCGGTCAGACGGTGGCGCAGATTCACTTTCTCGAACGCCCCGATCGGGAACCGGTCCCGATTATCGCTCCGACGTCGGGGGTGCTGCTGGCGACGCGTGGTCCCGCCCTCGTCGCGCAGGGAGACTGCGTGGCGTGCATCGCGCACGATGTCGATCTGGCGAGTCTGAAGTAACAACTTCGCCCGCGCACGTGGACTTGTCGGGCTGGCGCTACGCCCGGTATTCTGCGAGATCGACTTTTCCCCGCGCTTTCACTTAGCGCGCCCCTCACCGACGGAGACGACCATGCGACTGACTCAAGGAATGCGTTTCGGAATCCCCCTGTGCGCGATGGCGGTGATCGCGATTGGATTCGTAGCGTCTCGCACAGTTGCCGAGGAGAAAGCCAAAGTCTCGCTGACCATCGCGGGGTGGGACGAAATTGTCGAGCGGATCGCGGCTCACAAGGGAAAGATCGTAGTTGTCGACGCTTGGTCAACCTCGTGTCCGCCGTGCATGAAGGAGTTTCCCAATCTGGTGAAAATGCACCAGAAGTACGGGGGCAAAGAGGTGGTCTGCATGTCGCTGTCGTGTGACTACGCGGGAATCAAGAGCAAGCCCCCCGAATACTATCGCGAGCGGGTCATGAAGTTTCTCGACAAGCAGCAGTCGACGTTGGAAAACCTGCTGGCGAGCGACGAGGCGGAGCAGATGTTCGAGAAACTGAAGATCGCATCCATTCCCGCGGTGTTTGTTTACGGCCGCGATGGAAAACTGGTGAAGTGTTTCAGCAATGATGACGCCCCGACCGAGGAGGAGGGGTTTACTTATGCGGATGTGAATCAACTGGTGGAGCAGTTGTTGAAGAAAAAGTAAGCCTTCGGTTACGGTTCACTCAGAATCCGCCAGATTTCCGCAGTCGATTCGGGATGGCGATGGATGTTCGTATGCGTGGTCTTCACCTGCAGCTCGCTTTCCGCCACCGGATGTGTCGCGCTGGAAAGTGGCACGACTCCGTCCCCTTTTCCCGGCCCCAGCGTGTAGAGCCCCGTCCCGGCGATCGTGTGGAAATGCACTCGGTCGCTCAACGTCATCCGTTCGGTCGCTTGCAGCATCCGATCTGACGGTTCCAACATATCGATGCTGGTGGGCAATCGACCCCAGGGTGAAATGCGGAACGCGCCGCGGTTGTCGGCGATGATTTCCCGCAGTTTCTCATAGTCGTCGGGATTTCGGCGAACGAGTGCCGAGCTGACTCGGCCGACAACGCGTGTCGCGACCGCGGCCCCACGATGGGGTGTTCCTACAAAAACCACTCGCCGGATGAAGGGAACGGGTTCAAAGTACACAATCTCGCGGATTCGTTCGCGGGATTCGTCCGACATTTTTAGATTGTCCAACGGCTCACTGGCGATCGTCCCCCACAGTTCGTTTCCGCTGGATGCGACCTGCAATTTGGAGATCAGCCCTCCCATGCTGTGTCCCACCAGCACGATTTCTCGCAGGGCTGGGTCGTAGCCCTCGGCGTCCAATTCCGACACCGCCTCACACAGATCCCGACGCAGCGCTGCCGCCGACGCGATGAATGGTTTTCCCGTCGCGTAACCAAATACCCAGATCTGATATCGGGTGTTGAATTCGGGATTCGCTTTCAAGTCGTTGACGAGGTCAATCCACGTCCGCGGACTCGAGAGCAGTCCGTGGACGAACACGACCGGTATCTTTCCTGGTTGATACGGTTCGAGGAGGTACAACCCTTCCGTGACCGGATTGTTGTCGGGATAGACAAACATTTCGAAGGGATCGAACGGTGTGTTCCGTTCAACCTCGCGATAAGCCATCGGTGCTGAGATGTCTGTGGCCAGTGGGATCTCACCCGCAGGTCCGGTCACATGGCGGGTCGTTTGGGGATCCCACAACTCCAGCGTGATGCCGGGGGTTCCATCCAGGTGTTTGGTCGGTCGCAATATCGCTGTCGCGGCGAAATAGGAAGTTGGTGGCAAAAAGCGATCACCAGGACGCAGGGCTGGGGAATCGTGCCGAACCGCCACAACGGGTGCCCCGAGTCCGAAACCTTCGTGCCGACGCGAAAGAGAGGGAGCCGCGTAGTCTCCGACAGCATGGAGTTCCTGAAACTCGTCTGCGCGCCACGCGAACGCGTGTGGTTGAATCGGAATCGAAATCCGTCCCTGACTGGTTGAGACGTAAAATCCTTCGCCAGCGACCCATTCTCCCTGGTCTCGCGCGGTTTCCAGGAATCTCCCGACTGCGACGCGATACGTCTCGGCGGAATCTGGAAACTCACCGCAGTTTGCGCAGTTATTCTGCGACTTCTCAATTTCGTTCCAGGCGGTCAGTGCGGCGTGCAAATAGAGTTCGGGAGCGGTGGGATCGTTCAAACCATCCGCCACCGCCGCCCGTTGAAGCAGTTCCTTCGCCGGGTTGGAGGAAGCCGCACACAAAGCCGGTACTGGCGGTGGGGACCAGTAGAGCCGACTCCCGGAGGAGACGCATCCGGCCAGCGCGACGAACAGCAAAGCAAGAACCACTCTGAGAGGCGCGAGTCGAAGTCTCATGGAATTTGAGTCATCTCAGTAGGTACGACCGGCCCCTCCGTTGCAATCGGCAAATTGGTATCGGCGGGCAGAAACGTCCGGCGTTTCAAAAACTCGCGCGGGCGGTCCAGACTCTCAAACCCACCGAAATCGTCATCCTTTGGAGTTCCCTGGCCATACGCCCCGTCACGATTCAAGTCGTTACGACCGCAGCCGATACATGTGAAATGAATCGCTGTTGGGGCGTCGCATGTCGACGCGCGGGCGGGTGAAGTGGAGCCGATTGAGAATAAAGGCGATCGCGACACCGACCACGAATCCGCCAATATGCGCCCACCAGGCGATTCCCGCCCCTTCCCCCGAGGCTTCGCCAAAACCACTGAAAATCTGCATGAGAAACCAGATTCCCAGAAAGATCGGGGCGGGAATCGAAACGATCTGCATGAAAACCACCAGGGGGATCAGCGTCATCACGGTCGCGCGGGGATACAACAGCATGTACGCCCCCATCACGCCGGCGATCGCGCCGCTGGCACCAATGGTGGGCATGATCGAGCTGCGGTCCGACAGCAGGTGGACCGTACTCGCCGCCACGCCGCACACCAGGTAGAACACCAGGTAGCCAAAATGTCCCAGGCGGTCTTCGACATTGTCGCCAAAGATGTAAAGGAACCACATGTTCCCAATGAAGTGTGCCCAGCCACCGTGCAGGAAGATGCAGGTGAGCAGCGTGAAGACCGCGGGGAAACTCGGAGCCGCAGCGGGAACGGTCCGTGTGACTTCTCGAATCCCCGAAGCAGTCTGCTGGAGAACCACTTTCGGAATCATGACCGGTTCATCCGGGCGGGTGATTCGCACCGGGATCATCCCCAGCCGTTCCACCATTTCATCGCGCCCGTCGTTCTCGTCGGCGAGCTGGAAGGCGAATACGACACCGCAAATCGCGATCATCAGGTAATTGATGAACGGAGTTGAGCGGGACGGAATGTTGTCGCGGAGTGGAAGCATGCGATGAACCCGTGCGGAATTCGAGTGGGACAGTATACTGGCGGACGAATCGGGGGTTCCGCAACCCAATCGCCGTGGGAAGCCCCTCCATTGTCCCGCCGGTACCCCACTCGCTCGCACCGCTCGCTCGAAATGCCCAGCTCCGCCGTTCTTTGGAATCGGACTCGTCCCGTCGTCGCCGGCCGGCACGCCGCCGTCGCGTCGGCTCACCCTCTTTCCAGTCAGGTGGGACTGGAGATCCTGAAACGGGGGGGGAACGCGATTGACGCCGCCATCGCGACCGCGATCGCCCTGGGGGTCGTCGAACCGTACATGAGCGGTATCGCGGGAGTGGGCTTTCTCCTGCTGCATCTGGCCGACGGACGCACGCGCGTCCTCAATTTCTGCGGCAACACCCCCGCCCGGGGCACGTTCGACCAGTTCACCGAAATCACCCGGGAATTGGGGCCACGCGCTCCGATGATTCCCGGGAATGTCGCCGGCTGGTTCGAAGCGCTGAAATCCCATGGCACGCTGTCGTGGTCGGAAGTCCTCGCGCCGGCGATCGAGCTGGCCGACCACGGCTTTCCCCTGCACCCCTTCAACGTCGACCTCATTGCTAGCTCGCTCCCCCGCCTGAACGCCGCCGGCCGAATGGTCTGGGGAGAAGTTCCGCTGCGGATCGGCGCGATTCTCAGGCAGCCCGACCTGGCGCGAACCTTGCGAACGCTGGCCGCTGAGGGGCCCGACTGGTTCTATCGCGGAGAGTTCGCCGACCGGCTCCATCGGTTTATGGAAACCGAGGGAGGCTTGATGACCCGCGACGACCTCGCGGGCTATCGCCCCGATTGGGAAGATCCGATCAGCGTCAGTTATCGGGGTAAACGCGTTACAACCTGCCCTCCCAACAACGAGGGGTTTCAGATTCTGCAGACGCTGAAGCTCTTGGAGGCGGAAGATCTGGTCGCGATGGGGCACAACTCCGCCGACTATCTGCAGACCGTCACCGAGTGCGCGAAACTGGCGATCGCTGACCGTATTCAGTACGCCGGCGATCCGAAGTTCACTCCCGTTCCGCTTGATCGATTGTTGAGTCCCGTGTATCTGGCGAGCCGCCGGGAGGGAATTCAACGGCAGGTGGCGTCACGCAGCGAAGGAGAGCGTTGGAACGGCGGAAAAATCGCCAGCCACGTGACGGCGGGCAAAGCGGACGGGATGACGACACACCTGGGAGTGGTTGATGAGCAAGGCAACGTCGCGAGCATCACCCAGTCGCTCGGGCACGGTTTCGGATCCGGATGCGTCGTTCCCGACACCGGAGTCGCGCTCAACAGTTTCTGCTATTGGTGCGAAATCGACCCGGCCTGCCCGACGCCGAATCTCATCGCGCCCGGCAAACGCTGGGCGGCCTGCATGGCTCCGGTTCAGGTGTTTCACGAAGACGGGCGATTCTGGTTTTCGGTCTCGACTCCCGGGAGCTACGGCATCCTGCACACAACCGCGCAGATGCTGCTGAACGTGATCGATTTCGGTGCCGACGTGCAGGCGGCGATCGATGCCCCCCGATTTCGACTCTGGGAGGGGACACGGATGCAAATCGAAACCCGTGTCCCCTTCGACGTGTTGCGGACGCTGTCGCAACGGGGTCACTACCTCGAACTGATTGGCGATTACAACTTCCTGGTGGGAGGTGGCCAGGCAGTGATGATCGACCCGGAAAGCGGTGCCCGTCTCGCCGGGGCCGACCCCCGACGCGACGGCTACGCGCTGGCGTATTGAGGGGTAAGGGGGGCGTCCGAAAACAATTTCGGGGAGCCGCGCCCGCCAGGAAGCGGAGTCAATCTCCCGCTTCCTGACGGGTGCGGCTCGACCAATAGGTCTCGACCCGGACCACGCTGAATATCACCAGTTCGCGTTCGGCCCCGCCGGGACATGAATGTGCATGTCGGGCAGGTCGTGCCGAGTCCCCACCGCCGGTCCCCGCTCGGCGATCTCGTCGATCACCGCGAAGAACTCGTCGCAGGTGTGAACCTGCTGACACTTGTTCCGCAGAATCGGGGGAACCCGCATCGACTTGAGATACCAGTGGGCCATCTTCCGAAAGAACGGCACCGCGCGGTCGCCCCCGCGCAACTCCATCACGTACCGGAACTGCTGCTTCAGTAACCGTAGCCGGTCGTCGAAATCTCCCGCCGGCTCGTACTGGCCGGTTCGCTCCCATTGTTCCAACTGGCGGAAAATCCAGGGGTTGGCGAGCGCGCCCCGGCCGATCGACACGCCGTCGCAACCGGTCTCTCGCAACATCCGTTCGGCGTCGGCGACAGTACGGACATCCCCATTGCCAATCACGGGGATTGACTCGACCGCCTCGACCACTTGGCGAATTCCATCCCGGTTGACCACTCCGCTAAAGCCCTGGGCACGGGTCCGGCCATGGATCGCGATGGCGGCGACCCCCACCTGTTCGAACGCCCGCGCGAATGCGGGTGCGGTGATGTTCTGATCGTCCCATCCCAGGCGCATTTTCACGGTGACCGGAATCGGCACGGCGCGAACCACCTGTTCCACCAGGTCGACCGTCTCGTCCCGCCGGCACATCAGACTCGCGCCGGACCCGGTCTTGGTCACTTTGTTGACCGGGCATCCCATGTTGATGTCGATCGAAGCGACTCCGCGGTCCGCGAGCATCCGCGCCGCCTCGGACATGATCCGCGGATCGGCACCGAAGATCTGAACCGCGAGCGGCGAATCGTCGGGGCACGTCGCGGTCAATTCCAGCGTCTTCGCCGAGCCTTCGATGAGCGCTCGGGCGTTGACCAGATCGGTGGTGGCCAGCCCCAGACCTCCTAAAGCGCGAACGATCCGCCGAAATGGCAGATTCGTGAATCCCGCCAGAGGAGAGAGAAGCCAACGTGTGGGAAGCCGCAACGGGCCGTACGAAAGGGGTTTGATTGACACAGTGGTCCCATTCTACTCCCTGTGGCGGAAAATGCGACATTCTCGCGCTGCGTTGCCAGATCGAACCGCAGGCAATACAACGCGTTGGTGGAACAGTCGATTCGTTGAACGGTCTCCGAGTGGAGAACGCCATTCCACCCCGCACTTTCGCAATGAGTTCCGAACCGTCATGCAACAACGCGTCCTGGGGCGGACCGGTCTTTCGCTACCACTCCTCAGTTTTGGTGCCTCGTCGCTGGGGCAGGAGTTTCGCGCGGTCGATTTGAACGAAGCGTTGCGCTCCGTTCGTGTCGCGCTCGACCTGGGGATGAATTTCATCGACACGTCCCCCTTCTACGGACGCGGGACCAGCGAATGTCTGCTCGGTTTCGCCCTGCGGGGCGTCCCCCGCGACAGTTACCTCCTGGGATCAAAACTCGGGCGGTACGACTCGGCCCATTTCGATTTCTCGGCGAAGCGAGTCATCGAAAGTGTGGACGTCAGTCTGAAACGGATGGGGGTCGACCACCTCGACATTATGCTGTGCCACGACATTGAATTCGTCGACATGCGGCAGATTGTGGTCGAAACTCTGCCAACACTTCGAAAAATTCAGCAGTCGGGCAAGGTTCGGTTTGTGGGAATCAGCGGTTATCCCATGAACATCTTCCGCTACGTGCTGGATCAGGTTCCACTGGATGTCGTGCTGTCGTACAACCATTACACGCTCCAGAACACAATGTTCGCCGACCTGGTTCCGTACCTGAAATCCAAGCGGGTCGGCATCATGAACGCCGCGCCGTTTTCGGCACGACTCCTGACCAACGCCGAGCTGCCCAAATGGCACAAGGCGACCCCGGAAGTGCGGGCGATTTGCCGGCGGGCGGCGGAGCATTGCGCCCGGCGGGGTGTCGACATCGCGCAACTCGCGCTGCAGTTTTCGATCGCCAATCCCGACATGACCACCTGCATCGTCGGTTCCGCGAATCCGGAAAATGTCCGCCAGTGGGCAAACTGGGCCGAACTGCCGCTCGATCAACAACTCGTTTCCGAAGTGCAACAGATCCTCGCGCCGATTCACAACTGGTTCTACATTGAGGGCCGGCCGGAAAACAACGACCCGCAACCTGCCAAGTAAGGGCTGAAGCCACAATGAAAGCACTCTCGCTCGAATCGCCGAAGAACTGGAAACGGCTCGACATTCCCGCTCCCGGCCGCCCTGGCCCAGGGGACGCTCTGGTGCGGGTCAATACCGTGGGGATCTGCGGAACCGACCTTAGCGGCTACCTTGGGAAGATGCCGTTCTTCAGTTACCCGCGGATCCCCGGACATGAACTGGGGGTCGAAGTTCTGGAGATCGGCGAACGGGTCTCCCAGGTTCAGCCGGGCGATCACTGCGCCGTTGAGCCGTACATCAACTGTCAGAAATGCTACGCCTGCGTCCGGGGCTACACCAATTGTTGCGAGAAGCATCAGACGCTGGGGGTCCACTGTGATGGTGGCTTGCGGCCGCAGTTTGTGGTTCCCGCGCGAAAGCTGCACATTTCGCGAAAACTGTCGTTCGAGCAACTCGCGCTAGTGGAGACTCTGGCGATTGGCTGCCATGCGGTGAATCGATCGGGTTTGAAAGCCCACGAATCGTGCCTGATCATCGGGGCCGGCCCGATCGGACTGGCGACGCTGGAG
>CAMATH010000092.1 GCA_945860955.1 Planctomicrobium piriforme | reverse complement strand
CCGCCGCGTCGTCAATCACGCTTTACGGACGCCAATGCGGTCCGTGATCAGATTACTTGCCGGCGAATTGAAAGACTCCCTGGCCGTCGGCGGTCACGATCATGAAGTACGCCTCTCCCGCTTCGTCTTCACCAAACGAAATCACGGGGAGCTTCGGACTGGGAATCGAGTGGTTCGAAACCACTTTCTTCGCCTTCTCGTCGTACTGCAACGCCCAGAGTTTACCCGTAACGTAGTCGGCATACAGGTACTTGCCAACCAGTGCCGGAATTTTCTTGCCGCGATACACGTGACCGCCGGTGATGGACGATCCGACCATGTGGTCGTACTCGAAAATCGGGTCGATCAGCTTGTCGGACTCTTTCGGAGCGATGGCCGCGAACGGATGAGCCGCCTCGCGACGATTCCACCCGTAGTTGCCCCCCTTGACGATGATGTTGATCTCTTCGTACAGGTTCTGGCCCACGTCGGCGGCCCACAGAGTTCCTGTCTGCCGGTCGAACGCCATCCGCCAGATATTCCGAACGCCGAGCGCGAAAATCTCGGGCCGGGCCTTTGCCACGCCGACAAACGGATTGTCTTTGGGAATCGCGTAATTCAGGCCCGCGTCCTTCTTGTCGACATCGATCCGCAGAATGTCACCCAGCAGGGTTTCCAGGTTCTGCGCGTTCCCCATCGGATCGTTCCCCGCGCCGCCGTCACCCAGCGCGATGTACAGATATCCGTCCGGGCCGAAGCAGATCGTACCACCGTTGTGATTCCAGAACGGCTGCGGAATCACCAGCAACTCTTCTTCGAATGACGGGTCGAATTTGTTGGGATCGGTTTTCGAAACGCGGAACCGCGACACCACCGACGTGTGCGGCTTGTGCTTCTTCGAGGTGTAATACACGAAGAACTCGCCGTTCTGCTTGTATTTCGGATGGAACGCGAATCCGAGGAAGCCTTCTTCGTTTTCGTTGTCCTTGTAAACGACTCGATCGGTCAGGTCGGCGAAGATCTTGCTCTCGGCGACTTTGCCCGACCCGGGGACCACGTGAATCACGCCGTGCTGCGTCGCGACGAATCGGCGATTGGTACCGTCCCCCGCATGTGTCAGAACGATCGGGCGGAACTCACGGTTCTTGCCATTCTCGTCGGTCCCTTCATATCCCGCCCACTTGATGCCGGGGAAGGCCGGTTCGAAGCCGACGTTCAGTACGCCATCGACTGCTTCCGACGGCGCCTTCCCTTCGGGGAGCGGACGCAGCTTGATGTTGCGGTACGCGACCAGGTCGCCGTGATCTTGCAGAGAGAGATAGCCCTTGGTCGGCTTGCCGAACGGGGCCCACTGCGAGAATTTGCTTTTCGCGACGCGCTGATTCCAGTCGTCGCTTCCCTTCTGGAAGACGGCGTAGCGGATGCCGTTCATGTTGATTTCACAGGCGGCCGGCGTGACCTTGAGGACGATGTTGTTCCATTCGCCGACCGGGCGGGTGGCGTCCGTGACTTTTCTCGTGAAGAAGTCGGGCATCGGCTGGTAGAGCTGATAGAGCCAGCCGGACTTCTGCGGGTCGTGGCCATCGACATTGTCCTGAACCTGGAGTTCGGGGCCTGTCTGCCACGGGGCGTCGAGTTCCTCGGTCACATGGAACATGATCCCGCTGTTGCCCCCCTTCGAGATCTTGTACTCGATGGAGAGTTCAAAGCTGTCGTACTGCTCGGTGGTGACAATGTCCCCCGCGCCGCCCGCTTTGCGAACCAGGGCACCGTCCTCAACGACCCAGCCGTCACTGATGTCGGTCTTCTTGAAGTTCCGCCAGCCGGTTTTCGATTTGCCGTCGAACAGCAGCTTCCAGCCTGTCTTTTTTTCGTAATCGGAGAGTGAGTTTTCTTCCGCCAGCGAAATGCGGGCGGCCCAGGGGGCCAGCAGCAAAAAGAGAGCGGCGAGACGGAATGAGCGACGCATGCGGTGTCCTTTGAAAAGCACGGGAAACGATGCGGGAGTTTACCAATCATGGGGGAAAGTTACACCCAATCGCCGCCTGCGGTTACCTAGCCCGCACTCACTGTGAACGCGGCCCGCTGTGCGATCTTCGGCATTCGGCGCATTCTGGGCTGGCGCAACCTCTCAAGTGAGCCGTCCGTCGCGAAATGAATCCGACGCCGCGCGGTCCCAGCGGGGGAGTGAATACAACGCCGGCGTCGTTTGCGACTGTTTCGCTCAGCGTCCTGGGGTAGCGCAGATTCGTGTACAATAGTGGCTGGCGGTACGAACCGATTCCTTGTCACCGCCGGAAAACGGAGGCCTTGATGATGCGGTGCCTGTTTTGTTCGCACAAGAACGCTGCCGGAGTTGTAGACTGTGCGCAGTGTGGCGCGATGCTGCCGCGATTCGATTTACCCCGCGCATCATCGTTTGAGCGGTTTCCATCGGTTCGGGCTGACGATGTCACCTGGCATCCCGAGATGGTGTCACTCGTCTTGCAGCGTCGCGACACCGAGGCATTGAAGCTCTATCGAGCCAGAACGGGTGGCTCAGCGCGTGAGTCCCAACGGGCTTTACTTGCGGTCCAAAAGGGGGAGCCGATGGCGGTTCGCAAGTCGGGCGTCAGTGAAGGGACCAGCCAGGAGGCAGACCTGCTGAATCTGCTGCGCTCGGGGGACCGCGCTGGTGCCGCTGACTTGTACCGCGAGTCGACCGGTGCGAGTCCCGGCGACTCGGTTGAGGCCGTCGACCGACTGGCAATCCGTCACAGCATCACGCGGCCGGGATCGGGTTGCCTGTCGATGCTGGTTGCTTTGGGGATTTGCGCGGTGGTGGAGTGTGCCTGGATGGCTGGAGGCGGGTGAAGCTAGGTTTTCAAGGAATTTGGTGCTTGCTGAGAATTCTCGCACAAAGCGTGAGGGGCGATGGAACCGGTTGGGTATTTCCTTGTCACAGGCCAGTGATTCACTGGTTGGCAGGTGACGGGAGCGGTCGCGTCGAGCGATCGGACGGTCGACGTAACGACCGGGCAGCCTTCCGGGGGAAATTTCGAAATTCTTTCGAATTTTCCTGTCACACCGCCGCCTCCCGCACGACTGGGGGGCATCACCCACTCTTCTTGTGACCAGTTTCCCCTCAGCGGAGCTTCGAGACAGCATGTATTTCAAGACCAGGATTGCGGATTGGGCGCGGGCGAAAGTCTCTGATTGGATGCGTTTTGCGAAAGCGGATCGGCGGAAGCGAAAGATCCGCAGTGGACGCTTGGTTCCGACCGAGAGGTTGGAAAGTCGCATGCTGCTGACGGCCGAGTTTTTCGTCGCCCCCACCGGAAACGACTGGGGAACCGGCGCGATCGACGCCCCGTTCAAGACCATTCGCCGGGCCCTGGACGCGTCGGCCGATGGCGACACGATCACCCTCCGCAACGGCGTGTATGAAGGGGGATTCAACATCGATATCGACAACCTCACCATTCGCTCGCAGCCGGGTGAGTGGGGGGTGATCGAGTCCCCCCTCACTCAATACACCGATGGTCACGCCAACTCGGTCATTCGCTACAACTACGACGTGCAAGGGGGAAGGCTCGAAAACCTCGAAATCAGCGGCGGGTACTACTACGGGGTCATGTTCTGGGACTGGTGGGACAGCGACTTTTCCGCCGGCAGCACCCACAAGGGGGCCAGTGGCATCACACTGGACCACGTGAAAGTGCACGACACAGGTGTCGACGCGATCAAGATCACCCCGGGGGCGAACGACATCTCGATTCTCAACTCCGAGATCTACAACAGCGGCCGCAGAACCACTTCCAGCGCCGACGGAATCGACAACAACAACGGCGACCGGATGATCGCCCGCGGGAACTACATCCACGACATTCCCGGCATCGGCATTCTGACCGCGGGTGGGACCGAGAACTCGCTGATCGAGAACAACCTCGTCAAAGACACGGCCGGTGCGGGAATCGTCAACGGGTTCTATTCCGAACTCGAATGGCTCGAACCGTCGAACGTCGGGAACTACGCCAGTATCGACACGGTGGTTCGCAACAACATCGTGGTCAACGCTGGCCAGTCGGGAATTGGCATCTACGGTGCCCTGAACGCCCAGGTCTACAACAACACGCTGGTCAACCCCTCGAAGGACGCCCAGGCACCGATTCAGTTCGGCGGGTACGACATGTGGGTCTCGAACACCGCCCCCAGTTACTACCACGTGGCGTCGACCAACCCGACCGTGGTCAACAACATCATTGTCACCAACTCGGACAATACCACCCGCATGGTCGACATCCGCGAGGGGAGCATCACCGGGGGGCTGAATCTCGACTACAACCAGTACTACGGTACCAGCGTGCGGGGAACGCTGTTTATCGATCGGAATCTCACAGGGGAGGGGACTCCCGAACAGACTTTCTCGCAGTGGAAATCGAACTACGGCTACGACACCCACAGCATTCTGGGCAATCCGCAGCTTGACACCAGTTGGCACCTGACGGCGAACAGCCCCGCGATTGGCAAGGCGTTCGCGCTGGCCGGTCTGACGAAAGACATTGACGGCAACCTGCGTTCCGACGGGGCGTCGGATCTGGGGGCCGATGAATACAACTCCGGCGCGAATCTGTCGCTGCCTCCCGCTCAATATGGTTCTCCCTCATTGGAATTCGACTCGAAGGGGTACCACAACGATGAGGGCAAGTCGATCACCGTGCGGATCGTGCGACATGGTCAAGCAACCGATACCGTGACGGTGGACTACGCCACACTCGCCGGCACGGCCAAAGCGGGCCAGGATTTTGTCGCGGTCAATGGAACGCTGACGTTCGCCCCCGGGGAAACCGAGAAGTTCGTTCCCGTGTCGCTTCTGACCGATTCGGGTGCCGAAGGGGATGAACACTTCCTGTTCACGCTCAGTCATCCGACCACCAACGGCTCATTCCCCGTGCGGCTGGGCCACCAAAGCACGGCGTCGATGACGATCGATGATCTCAACACACCAATCACCCTGCACTACGGCACGAAGTGGGTCAGCAACGCGGGGAGTGACGTGACCGGTGACGGCAGCGAGGCAAATCCCTGGCACTCGCTGCAATTCGCCGCCGACAATGTTCATGCGGGGGATTACGTGATTGTGCAGCCCGGGAATTACTGGGGCTTCCAGATCACCACCAGTGGCAAACCCGACGCGCGGATCACCTTCCATGCCAAGCCGGGGGTCAACATCGACGCTCCAAATTCCGCGAACAACCTCGACGGCATCAACGTCGAGGGAGCGTCCTTCGTGACGATCGAAGGGTTCCAGGTGGCGAATATGCCGCGAACGGGAATCCGATCGGTTCTCAACGACGGCGTGGTGTTGCGGGAAAACGTTTCGGAAAACAACGGCTACTGGGGATTCCTTACCGGCTGGTCCGAGAACATCATCATCGAGAACAACATTGCGTCCGGCTCGGTGAAGGAACACGGCATCTATGTCAGCAATTCGGCCGACGGCGCGATCGTTCGCAACAACATCGTCTTCGGCAATCGCTGCGGCGGCATCCAGTTCAATGCCGACGGACATTTGCCCGGTGACGGGGTGCATTCGAACAACCTCGTCGAAGGGAACGTCATCTACGAAAACGGCGTCGGCGGGGGCGGGGCGTTGAATCTCGACGGCTTCCAGGACAGCATCGTTCGCAACAATCTGCTGTACAACAACCACGCCACGGGCATTGTGTTGTACGTCGGGTACGCCGCCGATTCGTCGACGAATAACCTCGTCCAGAACAACACGGTCATCATGGCGGCCGACTCGCGGTGGGCACTGCTGATGATCAACGGCAGCAGTGGCAACACGGTCGTCAACAACATTCTGCTGACGAAGAACCCGAACCGGGGCAGCGTGAACATCGAAGCCAACAGTCTGCCGGCGTACTCGGATTACAACTTCGTCCAGGATCTGTTCCAGCTCGACGGCTACAATCACTCCTTCGCCGACTACCAGACGTTCACGGGAGGAACCGACGCGCATTCGATCGTGCTGCCTCAAGGGAGCGTGATGGCCGCCCTGGACGCGATGTTCGTCAATCCGTCGGCGAACGATTATCACCTGAAGCCGGGGAGCATCGCGATCGACGCCGGTGACGCCAGCCACGCCCCGGGGGTCGACATCTTCCACCACCCGAGGCCGAGCGGCGCGGGGGTCGATATCGGAGCGTACGAAGCGGGAGTCTCGCTCCCCGCCGTGCAATTCGAGTGGGACAACACGGTGGCCTATGAAGAGATCGGAATGGGGGAAATCGCGATTATCCGCACGGGGGACACCGAAGGAACCCTGTCGGTAATTGTGACGTCGGCGAACGGGACGGCCGGCAACGGCGACTACACGCCGATCAACGAGATCGTCACGTTCAAACCGGGAGAGTACCGCAAGACGATTCGGGCGTTCGTGAACAACGACCCGACCATCGAACAGACGGAAACGGTGTTCCTGACGCTGAACACGCTGGCCGATCCCGCCGACCTGGGCGGACCGGCGAGCGACCAGGCGACGTTGAACATTCTCAGCGACGACGCCTGGATTCCCGGCACGTTCGAGTTCCAGGACAAGACGGTGACGATCAACGAAGCCGCCGGAACCGCGACGGTGACGGTGGTTCGCAAGGGAGGTTCGAATGGAGAAGTGAGTGTCAACTACACCACCGCCCAGTTCACGCCACCGCAGAAGCCGACCTGGGTGAAACGGCACACCGACCTGTTGTATCCGACCGACAACGACACTCCCGCCACGGCGGGTAGCGACTACACGAGCGTGATGGGGACGCTGACGTTCGCCGACGGCGAAATGTCGAAGACGATCACCATTCCGATCACGAACGACGCCTGGTACGAAGGAGATGAGGCGTTTGTGTTGAAACTGAGCGACCCAACGAACGGCGGAAACGTCGGCCAGCAGTCGGAAGTTCGTGTCCGGATCGAAAGCGATGACGCCAAACAGGCGGGGACATTCGTGTTCGGTTCCACGACGTACAACGTGATTGAGGGGACACCGTACCTGGATGTCGTCATCAATCGCGTGAATGGCGGCAATGTGGAAGCGAGCGTCCGACTCTACGACACGGGGGCCGGCGACGGAGTGACCACCGCGTCGGCCTGGGCCGATTCGGAATATGACTTCCTCCCCGGACAATTGACCTTCGCCGCTGGTGAAATGTCGAAAACCGTGCGGATCACGCTGACGGACGACAACGCCACTGAGATGAACAAGGTCTTCTCGATTCAGCTCTACAGCCCGACGAATGACGCGACTGTGGGCAATCCCGGGACGACGAATGTCACGATCATCGACAACGAGTCGACGTTCTACTTCAAGGCACCCAACGGCGGATGGTCGTTCAGCGTGAACGAATCTGCGGGCTTCCTGCCAGTTGAAGTGGTGCGTCAAGGATCGCTCGCCACACCGGCATCGGTGAAAATCAGCACGCAAGATTGGGGGTCAGCGGTCGCGGGTATCGACTACACCGCCGTGAATGTGACCCTCAACTTCGCCCCTGGTGAGTACAGCAAGACGGTGATGATTCCGATCTTCAACGACACCATGATGGAACCGAATGAATCGTTCGGCGTCGCGATGTCGAACGCGGTGGGGGCCGAGCAGGGGAACTGGACGTGGAACGCGGCCATTGTCGACAACGATGTCTGGGCGACACCCGGAACTCTGCAACTGAGCGCTTCGTCGTACTTGGTGAACGAGAATGGCGGCAACCTGACTGTGACCGTCAACCGGACCGGCGGTTCGCAGGGGACTGTCGCGGTGCGATACGAGACCAGCGATGGCTACACCGGAGTCGCCTCGAGTGCGACCGCCTGGGCGGGTTCGAATTACACCTCGACCAAGGGGACACTCACCTTCCTCCCGGGTGAAACGGTGAAGACGTTCACGATTCCGATTCTCGACAACACGTCCGTCAGCGTGAATAAGGTCTTCACGATCGCGTTGAAGTCGGTCGAAGGAGGAGCAACGCTGGGTGCCGTCAAGACGGCGAAAGCGACCATCGTAGAGAACGAAAGCGGGATCGAACTGGCGACGACAAGCTACACCGTCAGCGAGGGGACCGGGTTTGTCAGCGTCACGCTGGCTCGCCGCGGAAGCACGGCGGGTGAAGTGTCGGCCGACCTGGGGGTGTATGGATCGTCTGCGGTCAACGGTGTGGACTTCAACAGCCCCTCGATTCAGAAGGTGACGTTCGCCAACGGGGTGTCCTCGGTGACGATCCAGATCGCGATTCTGGACGATCTGCTGAAAGAAGGAGCCGAGACTTTCGGCCTGACGGTTCAGAACGCGGTTGGTGCCCAACTGGGAACCTACCTCTGGGGAAGCGTGAAGATCACCGACAACGACTAGGCAACCCGGTCGTCTGGTGAGAAGCGTGACCGGCCTGCGATCTGTGGCGAAAGCCGCGATTCGCAGGCCGGCTTTGTTTTACTCCTGGAAGCAGTACAGGTTTTTTTTCCCGCGAATGATCAGTTTCCCGTCCACTGCCGCCGGGCTGGCGATCACTCCGTCGTCAATGTGGTTTGTCGCCAGCAATTCAAACTCGGGGGAAGCAGCGAACACGAACACCGTGCCGTTTTCGGCCGGCGCGTAAATCTTGTTCCCCGCTATCAATGGGGAGGCGGAAACGGTCGCTTCCCCCAACCGTTTCGTCCAAACGGACGCTCCGGTTTTCGCCACAAAGCAACCGGCGATTCCCGCGTCATTGACGAAGTAGATGTGTTCACCACGAGTCAGCATGCACGGCACATACGGAAACAGTTTGTGTGTCTCCCAAGCCATGTGCGTGTCGGTCACGTCCCCCTCGCCTTCGAGTCGGACGGCGGCGACCTGTCGGTCGCCGGGGCCATTGCCTCCGGTGAAAACAACCAGTCCGTCGATGACAATCGGCGAACCGACCGAGCGCAACTGTTTGGTGTTGCTCTTCCAGACCCACTTCCAGGTTTCGGTGCCGGTCTTCAGATCGTAGGTCGATGCTCCCGGAGTGCCGGCGATCAGAACCTCCAGCCCAGCCCCCGGTCGTTGGACGAGCAGCGGAGTCGAATAGTTGGCCTTGGTGGGGGTGCGGGGGGTCTTCCAGAGGACTTCGCCTGAATCGGCACTCAAAGCCACGACTTCCGACAAACCGTCCTGATCATTCGACAGAATCACTTTGCCGTCAATCAGAATCGGGGAATGGCCGGCACCGTGCTGGCTGCTGAATTTCCCCAATTTGCGGACCCACAACGGCTCGCCATCCACAGAAAACGCGTGGACCGAGAGTTCCTCACCATCCCAAAACGGCATCACGACTCGTTTCGCATCGGCCGTTCCGGAACATGAGGCGAAACTACTCTTTTGATGAATCGGAGCGGCACGCCCCGCGACTTTGCGCGACCAGACTTCTTTCCCGTCGGCCAACGCCAGGCAGCGCAGCCGCCGCTCGCTGCCGTCCTCGGTCGTGGTCTGAAAGAAAATCCGTCCGTTCGACACAACGGGGGAGGAATTCCCGGCACCGGCGGGAACTTTCCACAGCAGACGCTCCTGTTCGCCAAACGAGACGGGAATCGCGACCTCGTCGGCCACGCCGGTTCCATTTGGCCCGCGGAATCGCGTCCAGTCTCCCCCCAGCGAATCGGTCGACAGAAACGCCACGCACAACGCCGCCTGGAGCCAGGTGGTGAGAGACTTTCGATTCACGGGACGACCTCTTCGCGCGGTTGGAAAATCGTGGGGGGCCGACTCGCGGGGAGTGTCTCCCTTGAACACACAAATCAGCCGATTGACATGGAAGGTTATAAACGACGGTTCGTTTGGGGGCGAGGGTGGAAGCGGTTGGCAGGAAGAACCAGGGCTTCCGAGTGTTGCGGGCCGGGCGGCGAATCGCCAGAATTCGCCTCGGTGCGACGCGCGTCGTTCACGCGTTCCCATGGTTCCCTGTCGGATTGAGATTCTGGAGTACGGATTGATGCGCGTCGTAACCTTCGGCGAAGTGATGCTGAGACTGGCTCCCGAGGAATTTCTGCGGTTGTCGCAGGTGTTACCCGGCCGGCTGGAGGCGACGTTTGGCGGTGGCGAAGTCAACGTGGCGGTTTCGGTGGCGCTGCAAGGGGGCCAGTCGGCGTACGCGACCGTGTTGCCCGACAACCCGATCACCGACGCGTTCGTTCAAGAAGTCCGCAAGCTGGGGGTCGATTCGAGTCTGATCCAACGCAGTAAACAGGGGCGGTTTGGAGTGTACTTTGTCGAGACCGGGGCGAATCAACGTGCCGGTACGGTGACCTACGACCGCGATCACAGTTGCATCTCACTGGCGGGACCGGACGCGTACCATTGGGACACGATCTTCGCCGGCGCGACGTGGTTTCACATCACCGGGATCACACCGGCGATCAGTGCCAGTGCGGCGCAGGCGGCGCTCGAAGCGGTGAAACAGGCACAGACCCGGAAAATCCCGGTGTCGTGCGATCTCAATTTCCGCAAGAAATTGTGGCGCTGGCAGGCGGGTAAAACTCCGGTCGAACTGGCCCGGCAAACGATGCGCGAACTGGTGAAGTCGGTCGATCTGGTGATCGCGAATGAAGAGGACGCCGACATGTGCCTGGGAATTCAGGCTCCCGAGAGCAATGTCGAAGCGGGTGAGATTCATCTCGAAGGGTATGGACACGTCGCCCGCGAGATCGTGCGGCAGTTTCCCAATGTGAAACGGGTTGCCATCACGCTGCGGGAGAGTATCTCCGCGAGTCACAACAACTGGGGCGGGCTGTTGTATGACGCCGCCAGCGATGCGGTGCAGTGCGCCCCGACGAATGGCGCCGGCAGCTATGAGCCGTACGAGATTCACAACATTGTGGACAGGGTCGGGGCAGGGGATTCGTTCGCGGGGGGACTGATTTTCGCATTGAATACCGCCGGCCTCGATCAGCCGGCGACCGCCATCGCGTACGCGGTCGCCGCCAGTTGCCTCAAACACAGCATTAAGGGGGATTTCAACTACGCGACGCGGTCGGAGATCGAGGGGTTGATGAAGGGAGGCGGGTCGGGGCGGGTGCAGCGATAGTTGAGCGGGTATCTCGACGAGCCGCGGCCGCCAGTCGAAATGTCACAGAGCCGCGCCCGTCAGGAAGCGGAATTTGATGCCCGTTTCCCATGTACCCAAGTACTCTGTCACCGGAATTGGTACGGAGTCTCTCGCGACAAATGCGACGCTGTGGCACCTGAGCTGGAGGGACAGAGTGCCCCCCAGTTTCTGCCCAACGGCTTGATGATTGTCAGGTACATCGCGGCTTGAAGGCACAAAAGGGCATTTTCGGGAGTGCCGAGCTACAAATCCGTCTGTACCGATTTTGCCGGCGGGCCTACACTAGCGGTTCATCGGAAACTGAACCGTCCCCTGTACGTCTATTCGCCTCTCCGCCATGCCGCTGCGCGTCTACAACACCCTGACCCGCCAGAAGGAAGACTTCGAAACCGTAGTTCCCGGGAAGGTCGGGATGTACCTGTGTGGGCCGACGGTGTACAAGCCGGCCCATATTGGGCACATGGTGGGACCGGTGATTTTTGACACCGTCAAAAAATACCTGACGTACAGCGGTTACGACGTGAAATTCGTGATCAATATCACGGATGTTGATGACAAGCTGATCGTCCGGGCGGCGGAGCGGCAAACGACGGTCGAAAAGCTGGCGCGGGAGATGACGCAAGACTACTTCGACAACCTCGCCACCATGGGGGTCGATTCGGTCGACCTGTTTCCGTACGCGACGGAACACATCCGCGAAATGCAGCAGATCATCCAGACGCTGATCGACAAGGGGTGTGCCTATCCCTTGCAGGGGGACGTCTATTTTGATGTCACCCAGGATGCCGACTACGGTGCCCTGAGTCACCGCAGCATTAGCGAGGTGATCGCTGGCACACGGGTGGAGGCGAACGACCGCAAGCGTCACCCCGCCGACTTCGCGCTGTGGAAGGCGTCGAAACCAGGTGAGCCGTCGTGGGAGAGTCCCTGGGGGGCCGGGCGTCCGGGCTGGCATATCGAATGCTCGGCGATGGCAATGAAATACTTGGGAGAGACGCTCGATATCCACGGCGGTGGCCTCGATCTGATGTTTCCGCATCATGAAAACGAGCTGGCGCAGTCGGAATGCTGTACGGGAAAGAAGTTCACCCGCTTCTGGCTGCACAACGGCCTGATGCAGGCAGGAAAGCAAGCGGGGAAGGTCGGCGGCGGCCACGATCGGCATGGCGACGCCGCTGCTCCAGACAAAGAAGCCCAGGAGGCTGGCAAACTGGCCGGTTCGAAAGGAGCCGCTTCGGTCAAGCTGCTGTTTGAAAAGCATGCTCCCGAGACGATTCGGTTCTTTTTGCTCTCGACCCATTACCGCAGTCCCATCGACTTCAGCGACGACAACATCACGGAAAAAGGAGATTCCCTCGCGGGATTCTACCGCCTGTTTGAAGCGTTCCAGCGAATCACCGGGCAGGATTTCTACCTGTTGGCCGCCCCGAAGACTCGCGACCAGTCGACCCCCATTCCCGCCGCCCCCGCGGCATTTGCCGCCGAATTGAACCGCTGCAAAGAGCGGTATTTCGAGGCGATGGACGACGATTTTAACACTGGCGGGGCGGTCGCCGTCCTGTTCGATTTGCGGAAGGCGATCAACGGCTTCATTCAGGACCAGAAACTGGAAGGGGCCGGCAAGGGGGATGCAGGGCTGATCGCGTCGCTGGCGGCGGCGATGACCCTGCTCCGCGAGCTTTCGCAACTGCTGGGGGTGTTCGTCAAACCGCTCGCCAAAGCGGCGGCGGCGGACGACGGGTTCGCCGCCCAGTTGATGGAACTGGTTCTCGAACTGCGGGCCGAAGCACGCACGACGAAGAACTGGCCGATGAGTGACAAAATTCGCGATCGGCTCAAGGCGTTGAAGGTAGTAGTCGAAGATCGAACCGAGGGAGTGACGTGGCGGCGCGAATAAGTCGTACCGTCGCCAACTGAATTTCGAATTTCCCTCGCGTCCTTCCCCGAGACAGCCATGTCTGACGATCTGTTGGTTTTGGGAGTCGATCCGGGGTTGAACCGCACCGGGTACGCGGTGTTGGTGCGCGGAGCGCGCGGGCCGATCTTGCGCGAGGCGGGAGTCATTCGCTCCACCCCCAAACTGACTCTCGCCGAGCGGGTTCGCGAGATTGGAGACGGATTGCGGGAGGTGTTCGAACAATACAGTCCGAACGTGATGGCGCTGGAGCAGGTCTTTTCGACCGGCCAATTTCCGCAGAGCGCGTTACTGATGGCCCATGCCCGCGGCGTGATTCTGTACGCCGCCGCTCTGCGCGATGTGCCTGTGGTCAGCTACGCTCCCCGCCAGGTCAAGCGGTTGCTGACCGGGAGTGGCAAGGCGGGTAAGGAACAGGTGCAGCGGGCCGTTCAGACCGAATTGCGGCTCGCATCGATCCTGGAACCCAACGACGTCGCCGACGCCGCCGCGATCGCATTGTGCCATTATCATTCGGTCCGACTGCCGGCGGCGGTATTGGCTGAAATTCCATAGAACCTGTCCAAAATCAAAACCGTTTTTGTTGCTTGTTTCGCGGACGGTAGGCACTCACCGAGCCGACTTTTTATCGTCCACCCCAATTTTTCACACAATGTGCATGTCCCGTGACCGGAAACCGACGCCCGCGACTTCGCACAACCTCTGATCAGTCGATGTTGTCCCGGTGTGTTCTCAAACCACACGGTCGCCGCAGGTCGGCTCAATGTCGCACACCCTACCCCCTGAAGTATAAACTTCGTTACCAATTTCCCACGTCTCCCGATCGGCAGCGACGCCACACCATGTTCCAACGACTGATCCTCCAGTTCTTCGCCGCGGTTTTGCTCACCTGCGCGGTTCTCCAGCCAGCGGGTGCCCAGTCAACTCCCGCCGACCTCCCCGCCGTCACACCCCCGCCAGCCGAACTGAAGGCACCGGAGTTTTACACCAAATTCATCAGCGCGCACGGCTACCCGATTGTCGCCTCCCCACTGGTCGACGACTACGCCCTGCGCGAGGCGGCGTATCTGGTCGATCTGATGCTGGCGCACCGCCCCGATGTACGCGACGCGATGATCGCCAGCGGCTCGCGGCTTTGCATTATCGGCCACAAGGAATTCACCACCGATCTCCCCGAATTCGCGAAGCTTGGACCGGCCCCGGGGTTCGATGGAATCTCGGCGAAGGACTTCTGGGACGCGCGGGCTCGCGGAACCGGCGGCAGCCAGAGTGATCCCTATTGCTCATGCGGAGAGGAAAACCTCCTGGGATACGGCGGGGATCCGTACTCCACCGAGTGCATTCTGATCCATGAATTCGCACACAATCTGCACCTGCGGGGCCTGGTGCGCATCGACCCCACGTTCGACGGACGGGTGCGCGCCGCGTATGACAAGGCGATGGCCGACGGACTGTGGAAGGGAAAGTATGCTTCGGTCAATCACCACGAGTATTTCGCCGAGGGGGTGCAGTCGTGGTTCGATAACAATCGCGAGAATGACCACGATCATAACCATGTGAACACCCGAGCCGAACTTGTGGAGTATGACCCGCGATTGGCCGAACTGTGCAAGGAGGTGTTTGGCGACACCGAACTCAAATACACAAAGCCGGTCACCCGGTTGACGGGGCACATGGCTGGGTACGACCCCGCGAAGGCCCCGAAGTTCGCCTGGCCCGAACGGCTGGCGGCGGCACAAGCCGCGATACGCCAGCAGGCGGAGGCTCGCAACCGCAAGGCGGAACGAAAGCCGGAACCGCAGACCGAAACGGCGACAAAACCCCAACAACCGCCGGCCAACCCGTTGTTGACACTGGACCGGATTTTCAAGAATGGAGAGTTTGGCGAAAGGGGCCCCAAAGGGGTGGTGTGGAGTCGTCGGTCTCCGTCGAACTTCACATTCGAGTCCCCCAAACAGGGTGACAAAGGGCGGGATCTGGTCCGCAACGACGATGCATCGGCAACCCAGGAAATCGTCGTCCCGGGAGCGGCGTTTGTGCCGACCGGGTCGAACGACGCTCTCTCGATTGTGTCCTTTCAGTTTTCGGACGACGAATCCAAACTCCTGCTGTTCACGAACACCCAGCGTGTCTGGCGGCAAAATACCCGCGGCGACTACTGGGTTCTGGACGTCTCGACCCGCGAATTGAAACAATTGGGCGGCGGCGCGCCGGCGGGAACGCTGATGTTCGCCCGCTTTTCTCCCGACGCGACCCGCGTCGCTTACGTGCGCGAGAACAATCTCTACGTGCAAGATCTCGCGACGATGAGCGTCACCCCGCTCACAACAGACGGGTCGGCGACTCTCATCAACGGGACCGCCGACTGGGTCAATGAAGAGGAACTCGAAATCCGCGACGGTTTCCGGTTCAGCCCTGATGGCAATTCGATCGCGTTCTGGCAATTCGATCTCACGGGGGTCCGCTCCTTCCATCTGTTGACCAATATCGAGGGGAACTACTCCCGCACGATTCCGATTCCCTATCCGAAAGTCGGTGAAATGAACTCGGCGACCCGCCTGGGAGTCGTCGCGATTCAGGGTGGCCCCGTCCGATGGCTGGATCTCCCGGGGGATCCACGCAACCACTACATCCCGCGCATGGAATGGACGCCCGATTCGCGACAAATCCTGATTCAGCAGATGAACCGGCTGCAAAACGTGAACCTGGTTTTCCTGGCTGACCCGAACAACGGAACGGCGCACACCATCCTCACGGAACGCGACGACGCCTGGCTGGAAAATGAAAATCCGGTCCGCTGGCTGCGAAATGGGTCGCAGTTTCTTTGGCAGAGCGAACGGAATGGCTGGCGGCAGTTGTATCTGGCGAATCGCGACGGAACTCCACCCACTCGCGTCACGCAGGGGGATTTCGATGTCATACAGATAGAAGCGGTCGACGAGTCGGGAGGCTGGGTCTACTTCGCCGCCTCGCCGGAAAACGCGACACAGCGTTATCTCTACCGCGCCACTCTGGATGGATCGAAACTCGAACGCGTGACGCCGGCCGGCCAGTCGGGTTGGCACACCTACAACATTTCGCCCGATGCGCACTTCGCTATCCACACCGTTTCGACAATCACGACTCCGCCGATCAGCACGTTCATTCGGCTGCCGGAACACGAGGTCATACGCCCGCTGGTTGACAATCAAGAATTGGTCGACCGGCTCAAAACATTGAACCAGCCCAAGACTGAGTTCGTGAAACTCGACATCGGCGACGGGGTGGAACTCGACGCCTGGGTTCTCAGCCCTCCTGATATCGATCCAAACAAGAAGTACCCGTTGTTGTTCCACGTTTACGGCGAACCGTTTGGCCAGACGGTGCGCGATGCCTGGATGGGACAGAACGGCATGTGGCACTGGATGCTGGCTCAACAGGGGTTTGTCGTCGCGAGCGTCGAAAACCGTGGCACCAACATTCCGCGGGGACGAACCTGGCGCAAGTGTGTGCATCGCCAGATTGGCCGGCTAGCGGCCGCCGACCAGGCCGCCGCCGCCCGCAAGCTGTTGCTGCTCCGTCATTACACCGACCCGTCCCGTGTCGGGATCTGGGGTTGGAGCGGCGGCGGAAGCATGAGCCTCAACGCGATTCTGCAATACCCTGATCTGTACCAGACGGCGATCGCCATCGCCTCGGTTCCCAATCAGAAATTGTACGACAGCATTTATCAGGAACGGTACATGGGGCTGCCTGATGACAACGCCGAGGGGTACCGACTGGGGTCACCCATCACCTATGCGAGTCAGCTCAAGGGAAACCTCCTGCTGGTCCACGGAACCGGTGATGACAACGTGCATTACCAGGGGGTGGAACTGCTGATGGATCAGTTGATCGCGAACCATCGGCACTTCACGGTGATGCCGTATCCCAGTCGCTCTCACGGAATTCATGAGGGGGCCAACACCTATCGGCACCTGTTCACACTGATGACCCGGTACCTGTTCGAGAATCTGAAGGAGGTCAAACCTGGTCCGCAATTCGAACAGGAAGTGGCCGCCGTCCCAACGAAACCAAAAGGGCAGCCGGGAATCTCCAGCCGAACCATCTTGGGATGGACGGTTAAGATTGACGATCGCCTGTTGAATGACGAGCCGAAGGCGACCGTCAAGGCGCTGAAGCTGCTGGAAGCGCAGCTTGAAGAAATTGTTCGGGTGGTGCCAGCCCCGGCGGTTGAGAAACTCCGCGAGGTCACACTGTGGTTCTCTCCCGAGTATCCCGGGACCGGCCAGCGGGCCGAGTATCATCCGGGTGCCGGCTGGCTCAAGGAGAATGGTCGCAATCCCGAGATGGTCAAAGGGGTCGAGTTCACCAACGTGAAGACCTTTGAAGCCGAGACGCGCCGCATGCCCAACTTCGCGCTGCATGAACTCGCCCACGGCTACCATGACCGGATCCTGGGCTACGACCACGCCGGTATTCGGGCGGCGTATGAACGGGCTAAAGCGAGCGGCACCTACGACAAAGTCGAACGACAGGACTCTGAAGGAAAGCGCCACATTGACAAAGCGTACGCAATGTCGAACCCCATGGAGTACTTCGCCGAGCTGACGGAAGCGTACTTCAGCCGCAATGACTTCTTTCCGTTCGACAATACGGAACTCAAGGCCCACGATCCGCAGATGTTTGAGTTGTTGGGGAAATTGTGGGGAGTTGAAAAATAGCGAGGTAGAACGAAAAGCGGGGATTCATCCCCAGCACTCCACATTTGGAGTGCCTCCGATGGATCGGAGCTTTTCGTTGTTCCGCCCACGACTCCCGGCGTGTCGAGAATCTGAAGTGGGGGCATCGGGGGCACAATTGCAGCCTGAAACCAAATTACGTTCGAGGCAATTCGTCAAAATCGTCCGCGACGGCAGCGACCTCTCCGGTTTCGTGGTCCCACCAGAAAACTGTACTCTGCAATGTCGTGGGATCATGGGACATCGGCAGCAGAACCAGCAGGTCGCCCCCGCCATTCGCACCGATCGCAACGGCGTCACTTGGAAATCCGTAGGCGTTCAGGCGGGCCTGATTTGTTTCCCGGTCAATACTGCCGCAGGTTCGTACGAGGCGTCTTCTGTCTGACGCATCGAGAAATGGAAACAGCTCGAATTGATCCACAGCCGTCGTGACCGTGCCGCCGTTCTTGCGGATCATCGAAGTCACGAACGACGCCGGAAATCGAATGCCCAGCTTCTGTTCTGTTTCTTGGATCCAGCGTGAGTCAACGGGAAATGGCATTTGAATCTTGGATCGTTACGACACCGGTGAAATCCCCGCCTGCCGCATCGCCAGTCGCAACGTGTTGTACCCCACCTCGCACGCGTCGGACAGCGGCATGTCGGTGAAGCACTCGATCGCCAGTGAACCGTCGAATTTCACTTCGGCAAGCGCCTTCACGATTGGGACATAATCAATTTCGCCGCGCCCGGGGATTCTATGGAGCCACTGAGGATACCTCCCGATGTGATCCTTCACGTGCACATGTCGAATCCGGCTACTGAACCGCTGCACAAAGCCCACGGGGTCAATCCCCTGAATCGCCAGGTAGGATGGGTCAAAATTTACTCCAAACGTCGGGGAGTCGACATCGTCAAAGAGTTTGGCGAGATCATCGGAATTGCGGACGATCCAGGTCGGCCAGGGACCCAGGTCAATTGCCACGCGCACATGGCGGCTGTCGCCGTGGCTGGCCGCTTCGCGAATGGCTGCCACTGTCTTGTTCCAAACGACCTCCGGTGCGACTCCCTCAACCGGCCCCCCCAGATGGAATGTGACGACGTCGCCTCCCAGATCGCAAGCAAGGTCGATCGACTGCATCAGATCGAGCGGCTGTTCGCCGAAGAGGCTGCCAGTCAGCTCGGCATGCGAGACGATTGCTTCGACCCGTAGTTTGTAACGAGCCGCCGCCTGTCGGATTTGGGTTCGCCGTTCGGCTGAAACGGAATCCGAGTTCACGTGCGGGCCGAACGTCGAGGATTCATCGACTCCGTCGTATCCCCAGCGCGCAATCTCCGCCATCGTCCGCTCTACGTCGAGCTGAAGTCGATCGGTGTAGCTGTAGGTGTAGAGGGCGAGTCGCAAGGGGGATTTGAACCTGTGCCGACGATCGTGGGTACGAGGGAGTTTTGAGCGGTTCGGTGGTCATTCGCTCTGAAACGGCCGAACCGCGTCGGTGGCCTGGCTACGCTTGACCGTTTAGGTCCCGAGTATGCCGATAGACGGTGCAATTGTACCGAACTGAAAATTCGGAGACAGACGAACGTAGCCCGCACTCTCTGAGTGCGCGGCCCGCTGTGCGTACTCCGTCGCACGACGCACTCGGGGCAGGCGCAATCTCACAAGCGAGCCGTCCGTCGCGAAGTGAATTGGACGCCGCAGGGTCCCAGCGGGGGAGTGAACCGCTGGTCGAAGTCGGATGCGGGGTGCATCGTTGTGAGTCCTGGGGCTGCCCCCAGGGCGTGGTTTGGCCGGTGAAAGCACAGCGGGGTCAGTCTTTTGGAGAAAGACGCCTACGCTCCGAGTGCGCGACGCTACTTCCGTGCCTGCCGGGCGGGGTCAACACGGGCGAATGCCTTGAATCGGACCGGTTCGTCCGACTGGTCGACGGTGATCGTGAATTCGTCGGTGACGGCACCAGGAGTGGTGGGAGCGACCAGCGTGATCGGGATGATCTGGGTGATCTTTCCTTCTTTAGGAAGCCGGGCTTCGAATGTGCCGGCAGTCATTTCGCTTTCGATCTTCGTGACCTTGAATGCCCGACGACCGCGGACCACCAGGTTGCGAGTCACTTCGGCGCCCGGCGCGACCACGCCGAAATCGAGGATTTCGGGGGTCGCGTAGTAATCGGGCTCAATGCGCCCTTCGACCATCACCGGAATCTGTGGTCCGGCGGCGTCGTCGGTGACAATCGTGACTTGTTCACGGAACTCGCCGGCGGGACAGGAGGGCTTCACGATCACGACCAGTTCGTAATTCGTGGTACCGTTGTTGAAACGCCCGGTTTCCGTCGCCTTCGCTTCGATATGCGGACTCTTGCAGATCAGCTCCGTGATCTTCCAGTCGGGGCGTCCGACGTGGCTGACCTGGATCTTCTTCTGCATCTCCTGTCCCTTGGGAACATTCCCAAACATCGCGCCGCCGGGAGTCAAACCGACGTCGTTGCGGATGTACGCCATCAGCGGGATCGGAACCTCCGCATAGGCGGGGCGGTCGAACGTGATCATCATCGTCGACTTGCGCTCGCCCGAGAACTTTTGCGTGTCGACGGTCACTTCGATTTCCGTCGATTCGAGGCTCGCCAGTGTGTCTTTGGGGATTCGCACCTGAAAGCACTTGCAGGTGGTCCCCGCAGCCCGGATATGCACCGTCTGCTGCCAGATATTCGTGATCTTCAGCCGGAGTTTCGCTTCGGAGCCCTTAGCGATCGTTCCAAAGTCGTGATCGAGCTTTGGGAACAGCTTTTCAGCCCATTGGGGATCGGGGGCGGGCTGCACCACGACAGGGGGCTGCCCGTTCGGTAGTTGCGCTCTGGCAGTCGAAGCCCAGGCAACCAAACCCAGGAGGCACGTGAACAGTGTTCGATTCATGAAGGGGAGTCCTTTCCGGAGCGATAAATAGTAGTTTGGGAGAGCCGTGTCAATCGGGGGTATTCACTCAAGGTCGCCTAGTCACGTTCTGATCCGGGTGGTAGATTTCCCGGCGCGACAAGGAAGTTTCCAGGACCGAGTTGAACCGGCGGCTCGATTCCCCTTTCGTCAGCTAAGGATTGCTGTTCTCAAGCGTCGCCGTCACCTGCTGACCTTGTTTTCGTCGAGAAGTCCCTGGTGCTGATGCCGTTTCGAATCGAACGAGGCATCGACGGTTAACCGCTGGATTGTCGTAACGGTTACTTTCACGGCAAAATGTCCTGAGTTTCAAGCGCACTTTCCGAAAGTCCCAGGATCGCCTACTCTCGGAGTCGTGGAATCACTCCGCGAGTCCCCTCCCAATGGATTGTCACATTGAACCCCTCGACCGCTCCCACGACCGGATCGCGAGCATCGCCGCAAATGGCGATTGAACCGCCGGTCGTCTTGTTTGATGGGAGATGCGGCCTGTGCGATTTCTGGGTGAACTTTCTGATGGCACGTGATCACCGCGCGCGATTTCGTTTCGCGACGCTCCAGGGTTCCACCGCTGACGCCTTGTTGCCCGGCGGAGCCCAAGAGCAGCCCGATTCGGTGATGCTGTGGGATGGCACGAGTTTCTACGACAGGTCGGATGCGATCTGGCGGATGCTGGTGGAGCTGCCCGGAATTTGGAAAGTGGCCGGGTATTGTCTGCGAGTGATCCCGCGATTCATTCGCAATCCGGGCTACAAGTTCATCGCGCGGCACCGGTATCGGATCTTCGGCAAGAAGGAAACCTGCCGAATCCCCACACTGGCCGAGCGTGCAAGATTCCTTTCGTGAATTCACATGAACAGCTCCCAACTCGCCAAGACGGTACTCGCATTTGTGGGAGCGGCATATGTCGCACTTGCCGTATGGTGCATAGCGCTTCCCAACGAGACCGCGGATTCGGTGGGTTTTGAGATCCACCCCGGTTCCGGACAGTCCGAGTATCTGGTGGTCTATGGAGGACTTCAGGTCGGGTTGGGGCTGCTCTTTCTGCAACCGCTGTTCAGGCCGAAGACACTCGTCCCAATGCTGGAAGCGAGTCTGGTCGTTCACGGCTGTCTCGTGGCGTTCCGCACGTGTGGCTTTCTGGCCTTCGCGGGAATTGGTGCCACAACATACGCCATTGCGGTGGTCGAATGGCTGATTCTGCTGACAACCGGAGTCTTGTGGTACTGGGTGCGGAATGCTGCATAAACAACATCGATCGGGTAGACTGACGGCCGAATGACCTTCGATTTCTCCGCCGTGAGGTTTCCGCGATGCGCTCGATTTGTGCTGCCGCCCCCGTTCTGCTCCTCCTGTGCGCGACGACTCAGTCGGCCGCTGATCCGACACTTGTCAAATTCGCGAAAACGCAGTTGAACGACCAGTTCTGGAGCGAAGGGGCGACCTTTGGGGATCTGAACAACGACGGACACAACGATCTGATCTCCGGCCCGTGGTGGTGGGAGGGGCCGACGTTCGAAAAAAAACACGAATACTACCCCGCCACAGCCACCTTCCAGCTCAAGCTGGGTCCGAAGACCTCCGTCACCGTTCCCGGGTTCGAAGGGGGCTTGGGCAAGAACAACACGTATTCGAACAACTTCTTCGCCTACGTGTACGATTTCAACGGCGACAAGTGGAGTGACATTCTGATCATCGGATTTCCCGGTCAGGATACGTCGTGGTTTGAGAATCCGAAGGGGGCCGAGGGGCACTGGAAGCGACACAAGATCTTCGCCCAGACCGACAACGAGTCCCCCACGTTCGCCGACCTGACCGGCGACGGAAAGCCGGAACTGGTCTGTATCACGAAAGGGAAGTACGGCTACGCGTCCCCCGACTTAAAGAAGCCCACAGAGCCGTGGACGTTCCATCCGATTTCGCCAAACAACGGCTACGGCAACTTCACCCATGGCATGGGATTGGGTGACGTGAACGGTGACGGGCGGACCGATCTTCTCGAGAAGGATGGCTGGTGGGAACAGCCCGCGAGTCTGGAGGGGGATCCCGAATGGCAGCACCACAAACACCCGTTCGGTTCAGGCGGCGCTCAAATGTACGTGTACGACGTCAATGGCGACGGACTGAACGACGTGGTCACCAGTCTCGCCGCCCATGCCTTTGGACTCGCCTGGTTCGAGCAAGTGCGTGAAGGAAGTGATTCGAAATTTGTACGAAACCTCATCATCAACGAAAAGCCATCGGATAACGCGTATGGCGTGAAGTTCTCAGAGCTGCACGCCATTGATCTGGTCGACGTTGATGGCGATGGGTTGAAGGATATTGTGACCGGCAAGCGGTTCTGGTCGCACGGCCGGACCGGTGATCCCGACCGCAATGACGCCGCCGTTCTGTACTGGTTTCAGCTCGTCCGGGGTGCCGACAAATCGGTTGACTTTGTTCCCTGGCTGATCGATGGCGATTCGGGAGTCGGAACGCAGGTGGTCGCAGGTGATGTCAATAAAGATGGACTGCCCGATGTGGTCGTCGGAAATAAGAAGGGGACATTCGTGCTGACTCAGAGTCGCGCGAAAGTGAGTGCGGATGATTTCGAAAAGGCCCGCCCGAAAAAGGTTGTCAAGCCGTAGGTAACCGTCGTCAAGCATTTTGTTGATTTGATCTTGGACGGGTACTAAGCAACGCGAAAATCAGGAATCGCGTAGCACCAGATCCGCTCGTTCCCGGCAACCGTCCGCCAGGATCGAGACCGAGTTGACACGATCGTTGTCCAACGCCCGATGTCGCGCCTCGGCGGGGGTGCTGGAAATCCCGGTCGCCACGTGCCGCAATGTCAGCCGGTCTGTCGCCACGTCCAGATCACAGTCGACGAAGATCCGCAGATCGAACAGTGGTTCCACATTCCAGTCCCGCATCAGGACGTAAATCCCCTCGACAATGACCAGCGGGACCGCCGGTTCCACGAGAATCTGGTCGGCTCGCGGGTCTTTCTCGGCGTGGTTGAAGGTGGGGAACAGGCCGGAGCGGGTTTGCTTCAGACGTTCCATGTCCGAACGAAAACCGGCGGCGTCGAAAGTGAACGGCGCCCCGCGACGTCGCATTCCTTCCGGATTGAGTCGTGACCTGGGAAGGTGGTAACCATCCATGGGGACCACGACCGCCGTCGGCAGGCGGCGCTTGAGGACGTCGCACAAAGACGTTTTGCCCGAGCCGGGGATGCCCGCGATTCCGACCAGGTACGCATCCGGACGTTTCCGCAGTTCTTCAACCACAATGTCGGCGCGAATCGACGCGGCCGCCAGGACCGCCGAAGCGACGTTGGTGGCGGAATCAGCCACGGTGCCCGCCTCCCAGCCAATGGCCGTGGCGGACTTTATCGACGAGTACCGCTCCCAGGATCACGCATCCCAGAACGACTTTCTGTGTGTAGCTTTCGATGTTGGTCAGGTTCATACCGTTCTGAATCACCGCGATGGTGAATGCCCCGATCAACGTGCCGAACATCTTCCCCTGGCCGCCACTGAGGCTGGTTCCCCCGACAACCACCGCCGCGATGACATACAACTCGTACATGTTGCCGTAGGTCGCTGAGCCGCTCTTCAATTGCGACGCCATGATCACGCCTCCCAGCCCCGCCAGCAGCGAGTTCGCCACGTAGGCGAACATCAACACCCGCCAGACCGGAACGCCCGAGAGCCGGGCCGCCTCCCGGTTGCCTCCGACCGCGTAGAGGTATCGTCCCAGCCGCATGCGGGACATCAGCACATGGGCCGCGCAGTAGAGGAAGACCATCAGCCAGACTGCGTTGGGAATGTTCCACAGCCCCTCACCCCGCCCCAGCCAGACAAACGAGTCGGGAAGCTGATAGATCGATTGTCCCGCCGCCAGCAGGTACGCCAGGCCGCTGGCGACCAGCATTGTTGCCAGCGTGACGATGAACGGGGGGATTCCGAACAGGGTGATGATTCCGCTGGAAAACGCCCCGATCAGACCGCAAACCCCAATGGCGGCAAGACACGCCACTGTCATTCCAACGGCGGTCGCCTGCTCGGCACCGGCGTAATCTCGAATCAGTCGGGCGGCCAGGACCGCCGACAGGGCAATCAGGCTTCCCACCGAGAGATCGATCCCGCCGGCGATGATCACCATCGTCATTCCGACCGCCAGGATCGCGATCACCGCGATCTGATTCGCGATGTTCACGAGGTTTTCGGACTTCAGGAAATTGGGCCACTTCTCGGTGGTCGGCTGCACCAGTCGCGGATCCCCCACGGCGGGAAAGTCGGCTTTCAGATCGGTAAAGACCCGCCAGGCGGCGGTCGTGCGGGTGCAGGCGATCGCGTC
Organism: Planctomicrobium piriforme; assembly: GCA_945860955.1. Taxonomy (GTDB): domain Bacteria; phylum Planctomycetota; class Planctomycetia; order Planctomycetales; family Planctomycetaceae; genus UBA10511. The sequence goes on along the minus strand of CAMATH010000092.1, from coordinate 9,193 downwards.
GAGTGACTCGTTGGCTGTTGCTAGTTTTTGCAGTGCCGCCCGGGCATCCTTCGGCTCACCAATTGCCACTCCGACAACGGTGACACCTCCGGCCTCAAGCGCGGATTGGAGTTTCGTCGCGAACAGGGTCTCGCTCGCCTCGTCGCGGGCGACAATCAGCACCCGCGGCGCATTCCCGCCCGACCCTTCGATCGATCTCGCAACTTGTCGCGCGGCGGCCTCTCCGGTGGGAGACTGCTCACTGAGCGTCGCGACGCTGAAGAAGGCGCAGAGCAGCGCCAGCACCAGAATCATGCCGTAGTCGGCCAGGAATCGAGAGAGCAGTCGAGTCATTTGAAGCACTCAAACACCAGCAACCGACACACGTCATTTCAATTCCGGGTCAGCCTCCGCATCCGCCTTGCGATACAGTCGGGTTGGAATGAGCGTTTGCGGCGGCAACGTCTCCCCCTTCGAGTGCTTGACGATCGCCGCGACGATCTCGACTCCCATGCGGTCCGGAAACTGAATCGGGTCGGCGTAGATCTTCCCCTCTTTGATCGCCTGCTTTCCCTCGGGCTGGCCGTCGAACCCGATGATCAACACCTGGTCGGCTTTCCCCGCCTTCTCAAGGGCAGCTCGCGCTCCCAGGGCGGCGGGATCGTTGATTGCGAAAATCCCCCGCAGATCGGGATGCGCCTGCAACGAATCCTCGGCCGCCTTGAGTCCCATGTCTTTGGCTCCACCACTTTCCAGCTCGGCGACCAATTCGATTTTTGCCGATGCCGTCTGGTTGTGTTCGTCAATGACTTCGCGGAATCCCTTCACGCGAAGCTGACACGATTCGGCTTGTTTGAAGTGCAGAATGACCACCTTGCCTCCCGCCTCGCCGAGTGCCTCAATCATTGCCTGCCCCGCCTCTTTACCCCCGCCCAAATTGTCGGTGGCAATTTGCGTGGCGATCTTCACATTCGGCTCATTGCACGGAATGTCGACGGTGAAGACCGGAATTCCCGCCGCGTTGGCCTCCTGAATGACCGGAATGATCGATTTCGAATCGCACGGACTGAGAACGATCGCGCTCACTTTCTTGACGATGAAGTCCTTGATCTGATTGCTTTGCTTGGCGACGTCTTTATCGGCGCTGACGACGATTGTCTCGTATCCCCGCAGCTTTCCCTCGGCGGTGATGTTGTCACCGATTACCTTGAAAAAGGGGTTGTCGAGCGTGAGCAGGGAGACTCCAATCGTCTGCGTCGCGGCTTGCGGAGCGGTCCCACCGCCGGCTGAACCGGACGGCGATTTCTTGGGGTCTTCCGGACTGCCACAGCCAATCGCGAATACCGCGGTGCAGGCCAGTAATGTCCACAGCAGGTTTTTCATCATTGTTCCGACGGGATTCAAAAAGTGTGTTGGGCTCGAGGGCTTTTGGTTATGGAGCGAAGACGCTCCGCGGCGTCGCTCCGGTTGTGGTTCTCGCTCAGCGGAATCACAACCGGCTGTGGCAAACTTGCGACTGGATCGCCGCAATCAACAGCCCCCGGTGGGGCAGGGGGGGGTTACAGCTTGCCAGACCGCAGGAATTCGTGTTGAACGGCGGCCTCGACTTTTTTGCCAGTCGTCGAAACGAACGTGACCCGTCCGGGAGTGAATTCCACCGTCTTCACCATTTCAAAGCCGTCGGGAATCGCCACCGCTCCCTGGATGTAGTTGACCGTGGTCGGTTGATCCGCCTTGAGTTCCATGGCGGTCTTGACTCCGTCTTTGCTCAACACGTTCTCGCGGGTCGAGGCGGCCAGACCATCGGCAAAGTGGGCCGTCACGTCCTCCAGCCCCAGACAGTTGTTGCGACCATTCCACGGATGCCCATGTCGCCCATGATTCTCGATCCAGAACACCGTGGTGCTGAGGACCGCGGGATCCTTCAGCGAAAACCACAGATATCCCTGGTCCGTGAACGTGGCGGTCATCCAGGCGGGGCCGTTGGTCTTCTCCCACGATTCATTCACGAGTTGAATCAGGTCGGCGTAACCGTGCCGGGCGGGCAGTTTGGTGAGGTCGGCGTCCGGCTCTCCTTTCCACGCCACGGGAACCTTCGACAGGCTGGTCCACTTCGCGCCCGGCAGTAGCGACTGATATTCCCGCTGCTTGGGGTCACTGAACAATCCCGGATTGGTCATGCCATACCGGAACGGGCTGGCGGCGAGCCGGACCGTTCCCTCTTTCTCCGGCATCGCCAACGTCGCGTGATGACCCAAAGGGACTTGACCGGCAAATCCCTCGATTGTGTGCTTCGAATAGATCACGTTCTGATTGTCGATCAACGACAATTCCTTCGTCACTTTCCCCTTCCGCACTTTCGTGTCGATTGTCAACGTGAGCGTCGTGACCGGACCATTCTTCTTCGTCCCGAGAGAGTTCCACTTTGCGCCGGCGATTTCCCCGTGCGGCGGATGCTTTTCTCCCGCAACTCCATCAGAATTTCCGCCGAACGGCAGACAGAAGAAGTCGCCCCGCAACGGAACCAGAACGGGAACCGGCATCGCCGGCCCCTTTTCGTCCTGCCACGGGCTGACGTAGTACGGCTGGAATGGCCTTGCGGAATCGCGGAAGAATGTCACGGGGGACATGTGCCCCCCGACCTCGGTCACGGCCAGCTCGACTTGGGGTGTCGAAAGGAGGACGCTGGGCTGGGAGCGTATCACTCGCCGGGCTGGCTCGTCGGCGTAACTGTTGGTCGCGACAAGGACCAAAACCAGGGTGCAGGCGGAACAAACTCTCTGCGACAGACTCATGGAAACCAACCTCGAATTGAGCGGGACTCGCGGTGGCTACAGGGGCGTAGCGATACTCGTCATACGATGACGGGAACGCCGAACCGTTGCAACCGATCGGCGGGATTTCCTCAATGGATCGACGAGTTGCGCGAGGTTCAATCGCCACGCCATTACGCCAGAACGGATGGATCGACAGGGACCGTCGAGGGGCCAGAGTTATTGAGGTTGGTCGTCCACGAGTGAGGCGTTCCTCCTGCGGGCGGATTTCGCGTATCATGCGGGACGTGACCCGCACCGCATTTCACAGCCCCCCCCGAGTAGCGAAGGCAACCGGTTTGGAATCTGAAGACACGATCTGTTACTGCTTCCACATCTCGAAGCGGAAGATCCAGAATTACCTGAGGCTGCACCGACTCCGGCGAGCGAGCCAGTTGAGCGAATGCGGCGGGGCGGGGACCGGATGCGGCTGGTGTGTGCCGTATCTGAAGCGCTATTTCGAAGATTCACTTGCCGGGACCGTGACCACGGAGGGGGTGAGCGCCGCCGACTACGCCCGGCAACGCGGGGAGTACATCCGCGCCGGAAAGGGCAAGCCCGCACCGGGGGCCACCCCGCTGCCACCCGCAGAGAGCGACGCTCCATTGTTTGACGCCAGTCAATCCAACCGGAGCGATCCACCTTGAGCCTGGCGGAAAGGATCGACGAGATTTATCGCGCTGAATCGCGGCGGGTTCTCGCGACGTTGATTCGATTGCTGGGAGACTTTGATCTCGCAGAAGAAGCGTTGCACGAAGCGTTCGTCGCGGCGGCGGAAAAGTGGCCTTTGGAAGGGGTGCCGGCAAATCCCCGTGCCTGGCTCGTTTCGACCGGACGATTCAAGGCAATCGACGCGCTCCGACGCCGGGGGCGGTTTGAGGAAGTCAAAGCGGAGCTGGTGAATCGCCACGTGGAAGTCACAGCCGCCAATGCGGCGCGTGCCGACGACGAGATCGCCGACGACCGATTGCGGCTAATTTTCACCTGTTGCCACCCGGCGATCGATCCGAATGTTCAAATCGCGCTCACGTTGCGTGAAGTGTGCGGATTGAAGACCGAGGAAATCGCGAGTGCGTTTCTGACGTCGTCAAGCACCATGGCGCAGCGCATCGTGCGGGGAAAGGCGAAGATCCGCGACGCCGGGATTCCCTTTGTGATTCCTTCGGCGGAAGACATGCGCTATCGGCTCGATTCGGTGCTGATGGTGATCTACCTGGTGTTTAACGAAGGGTATTCGGCATCGTCGGGAAAAGCTGTCACACGGAGCGACCTGTCAGGGGAGGCGATTCGATTGGGGCGCCTGGTCGTCGAACTCCTGTCGGATCCGGAAGCGATCGGGTTATTGGCTTTGATGCTGCTGCAAGAGTCACGGCGCGCGAGTCGCACGACACCTGAAGGCGACCTGGTACTTCTCGAGGAACAGGACCGCAGTCGTTGGAACCAAGGACAAATCCAGGAGGGGGTGGCATTGGTGCATCGGGCACTATCGACCCGACGGTTTGGCGCGTACAGCCTCCAGGCTGCCATCGCTGCCGTTCATGCGACCACGTCGGAGGCCTCGGCGACTGATTGGGGTCAGATCGTGGCACTCTATGACGCGTTACTCTCGGTCCATCCGTCGCCGGTCGTGGAGTTGAATCGAGCGGTCGGTGTCGCCATGCGCGATGGTCCTGCTGCGGGTTTGCAACTGATCGACGACATTGTTGATCGCGGCGAGTTGGCGGACTATCACCTGATTTACGCCGCTCGGGCCGATCTCTTCCGCAGGTTGGGAAATGTCGTCGAGGCGCGAAGGGCGTATGTGTTGGCTCTGGCGAAGGCGCGTCAGGAGCCGGAGCGGCGGTTTTTGCGGGCGAGAATCGCAGAACTTGAAAGGGCCGCGAATTGATCAGCAATTTACTGTCGTGCTGAGTGCGGGTTGATCCATCCTGTGAATTCCAGCACATGGTGGCTGTCACCGCCGAAAAAACCACCCACGGAATCGACGGCCCTGGCAAAATTCCAAATCGCAAAATTTCGGTGTCGATTTGACGTGACGCCAATCGACAATTGGGTGAAAATCCGCGGGCGGTCTGTTTTGGCTGTCTGCGTTGGCCGTTGCCATCGTGATTCACCCCCGTTCCCTGACCATTCGCAATTCCTGGAACCCCTCAAGATGTCTGACAAATCCGAGAATTCTCCGCTGGAGAAAATGAGTACGGTGACGGCTCATTTGATCTGTGCGGGTGCCGCCGACGCGATCGAATTCTACAAAACGGCGTTTGACGCGGTGGAATTGCTGCGGTTGGTCGATCCTTCAGGAAAAATCGCCCATGCGGGCCTCAAGATTGGCGACTCGATGCTGATGGTGGCCGATGAATACCCCGATTATGGAAGTCTGGGGCCAAAATCGCTCAAAGGATCGCCCGTGGTGATTCACCTGGTTTCGAAGGATGTTGACGCCACGGTCGCCCGGGCGGTCGCCGCCGGTGCGAAGGTGGTCGTGCCGGTCGCCGACATGTTTTGGGGCGATCGGTACGGCCAACTTGAGGATCCGTTTGGACATCGCTGGTCCGTCGCGACCCCGATTCGCACTCTGACGCCGGCGGAGATGCAGGCGGCGATGAACAAGGCGATGTGCTGACCTGTCCGCGGTTGCATAACCACGATGGTTTTCCATTCCCGTTCCGGTAAGGATTGAAGTCGATGCCCGTCCGTCAGAAGATCACGCCGTTTCTTTGGTTTGACCATCAAGCCGAAGAGGCGGCGAACCTCTACGTGTCTTTGTTCGCGGATTCGCAAATCACAGGGGTGACGCGATATGGCGCCGGCGGACCGGCACCGGCGGGCTCCGTCATGACCGTTCAATTTCAGCTCGCGGGATTGCCATTCATCGCGTTGAACGGTGGTCCGGTCTTTCAATTCACCGAGGCGTTTTCGATGTCGGTGGATTGTGAAACTCAAGCCGAAATCGACGAGTTGTGGGAGGCACTTTGCGCCGGGGGGACTGCGGGGCGGTGTGGCTGGTTGAAAGATCGGTTCGGACTGTCGTGGCAGATTATTCCCAAAGGCCTGGGAAGTCTGCTCGGGAACCCCGACCCGGCAAAATCACAACGGGCGATGCAGGCCATGCTGGCGATGTCAAAGCTCGATATCGAAACTCTCCAGCGGGCTGCCGACGGAGTGTGACACTTTGGACTCCTTCTCCGTCGCCTGACGGCCCTTTGTCGACCTCACTGCAATCGAGTTTGACGGACCCTTCCCGCACCCGACATGGCTTCGAATTCCTCACGTCTTGCTTCCCGCAGCCTCGGGAAAAGCATTCTGTCAATTGTCTTGGGAGCGATCACTGTCATTGTGACCTCACTGGCGACCGACCAGTTGATGCACAGCCTCGACATCTATCCTCCCTGGGGAGAGCCGATGAACGACACGGGGGACAATCTCCTGGCATTGGCGTATCGCACCATGTACGGAGTTTTGGGAAGTTACGTCACGGCGAAAGTCGCTCCACATTCCCCCTGGAAACACGTGTGGATCGGTGCCACCATCGGATTTGTCCTGAGTACTCTGGGGGCGGTTGCTGCCATTCAGCAGGATCTGGGGCCAGCGTGGTTCCCGGTGGCATTGGCACTGACGACTTTTCCCTGCGCATGGGTGGCAGGTAAGATCTATGAGTACCAGACGGGGGACACCAAAAACGCATCGCAGGGGGAGTCGCTGTGAAATACATGCTGCTGGTTTACAGCCCGGAGAATTCCTGGACACCCGACGAATGGAACTCCTGCCTCCAGGAGTCGGTCGCACTATGTCATGAACTCGCCGCGCTGGGGCAATTCCACGGCGCGTCCCCGTTACACCCGGTTGCCACGGCGCACTGTGTGCGGTTGCGTGACGGCCAGCGGCTGGTGACTGCCGGTCCGTTCGCCGAGACGACCGAGCAGCTTGGCGGATACTACATCGTTGATGTCCCCAACCTCGACGATGCGATCGCGATTGCCTGCCGCATCCCGGCAGTGAAAAAGGGGACGGTGGAAATTCGTCCGCTGTTTCCCTTGGATGGGCTGCCGGCGGAAAAACCGGGACCCGCCTCAGGCGATCTCAGACAATTCCTGTTGATCTGCTACGACGATGAAGAGTACTGGACCGCCGTCGGGCCGGATGTCCATCTTGCCGCGATGCGGGAGGCGGCCGAAGTCACCCGCGATCTCGACAGCCGGGGGCGCTACCTGTCGGCGTCTCCGCTTCGACCGGTTTCCACCGCCACCAGCGTCCGTCTGCGGGACGGTCGGCGCATTGTCACGGACGGCCCATTCGCCGAGACCCGCGAAATCCTGGGGGGATACTATCTGATCCTCGCGCAGCACCCGGGCGAAGCTGTGGATCTCGCCGCCCGGCATCCGGGCACGCGCGTCGGAACGGTTGAAGTCCGGCAAGTCTACACGTTGACCGACCTGCCCGAATCGAATCCGTGAACCCGGTGGCCCGGTAAATCTCAGTCAAGCCGAATCGGCGTTGCCTGTTTCGTGGATCATTCATCAGCCTTCTCATTCAGAATCACTTGTCACACGTTGAGGATTCCCCATGAAAGTCATTGTCATCGTCAAAGCGTCGAAAAGTTCAGAAGCAGGAGCACTCCCCAGCGAGCAGATGCTCACGGAGATGGGGAAGTTCAACGAGGAACTGGTGAAAGCCGGAGTGATGGTCGACGGGGTCGGGCTGAAGCCGAGTTCCGCCGGCGCGCGGGTTCATTTTTCCGGAACGGATCGGATGGAGGTGGACGGACCGTTCGCCGAGACAAAAGAACTGGTCGCCGGTTTTTGGATCTGGCGTGTGAAGTCGATGCGGGAGGCGATCGACTGGGTCAAACGCTGTCCGAACCCGATGCCTGAAGATTCGGTGATCGAGATTCGTCCGGTCTTTGAAGCCGACGATTTTGGCGAGGCTTTCACACCCGAGTTGCGGGAACAGGAGGCGGCGCTGCGGGCGGTCGGCCTCGGATTGAATTCCCCGACCTTCGAGACCAAAGGAGACATGCAGATCGCCGGCATCAGCCACTCCTACACTATGGAAACGCGGGTCGCGATCCCCGGACAATGGGAGCGATTCGTGGACCAGGCGGGGACAATTCCCACCCCCGTGGGAAAAGACTTTTACGGTGTCTCTTGGAATTCTCAGCCAAACTGTGATTTTGACTACCTGACCGGAGTCGAGATTTCGAGTGCGGCGAACCTGCCACCCGATTTCACCAGTCTGAAACTCGAAGGCCGGCGCTACGCGGTGTTCACGCATACCGAACATGTGTCATCGATACCCCAAACGATTGGTACGATCTGGACAAAGTGGGCACCCGACTGCGGACTAAAAATCGCCCACGCTCCCTGCTTCGAACGGTATACGAGTGAGTACAATCCCACGACGGGTATGGGGGGAATGGAGATCTGGATCCCGCTGGAATGACGGAGAGTCGCGTTGTCGCGTGCGAACACCATGAACCCCACATCACATCAGAGAATCAGAAGGCAAACATGTCGTCCTCGAAAACGTCCCGCATCATCGGCTGGGTTCTGTGCAGTCTGGTCGCGTTTCTGCTGATTGTTGTCAGTGGGGTCGGCAAGTTCTACGTGACCCCGGAAACAGCCGAGATGTTCGAGAAGCTGGGATACTCCCCCGAGCTGATGAAGAAGATCGGCGTTCTGGAGATTGCCATCACCCTGCTGTTTCTGATCCCGCGAACGAGTTTTCTCGGCGCGATCCTGGTGACGGGCTACCTGGGGGGAGCGACAGCCACGCACCTGCGCGTCGGCGACCCGTTTGTGTTTCCCGTCATCGTGGGAGTGGTGATGTGGATCGGCTTGGGTTTGCGCCGTCCGGAGATTTTTGCGATGACGAACTGCTGTGTGGGGACGGACACGGGGCGGAATCCGACAGTCGATGAACTCCATCGATAAAATCCGGCGTTTTATTGGTTCATCGCGGCGCAGCCGCCGGACGCATCCCGGAGGGATGCAATAGAGTAACCGGGGGTCGCAGCGCAGCGGAGACCCCCGGATAAGAGCGAGAAAAGGCCGGCATCCTGAAGGGATGCCAGAAGCGTCGTGTTGCAATCCTCGTTGCCGTGCAAATCATGACGGGATGGCGGCCCGATGGGACAAGCAAAAACACCAATTGCGATTCATCGGTTCTGGCATCCCTCTGGGATGCAATTCCCGATGCGCGGCTTCCCGGGGGTCTACGCACGGCCAGCGCGCACTCTCGGGCAGATAGGCAACTTGGGTAGCTCGCGCTTTTTGCCGGGATTCGCTATCACAGTTCTCCGTAGTTGTGTTGCAAAACATCTTCATGGAGGACGTGCGATGTCTGAGGCCCGGTTGTCGATCGCGGAGGTGATGTGTCATTTCGAGAAGCTCGAAGATCCCCGA
>CAMATH010000091.1 GCA_945860955.1 Planctomicrobium piriforme | reverse complement strand
GGCGTCTGCTCCGCCGCCGGGATCTCGATTCCCGCGATGACGATCGGTTGGATTGGCTGGGGGTCTGACTGGCTCATGCGCCATACATTCCCCGAAAAACCGACTTTGAGTAAATACCAGTTTCCGAGGGGTTATTGAGCAGTTACATGTGCGCGGACTGGCAACGGTCGATGGAGGTCGCGGAATGAGTCGCGTTGCGTGTCAGGCCGACTCGTCCAAAACAGAAAGACCTGTCGGCAGCGAAAAATAGTGAACAATTTTCAAATTTTGTGGATCTTGACGATGTCGCAGTCGATCGCACCGCGATTCATGAGTTCAAAACCGCCGGAATTTCTGTGCAACACTCGACGACGATCGGACAAAGAGATGTTGAACACCTCGCCTGGACTGCATTCTCCGCATGGGGAATGACGTCCAGAATCCTCTTCTCCTCACAAAGGACCACGACATGCGCACATCCATTTCATTGGAAGATGCCGGGCAATCGTCCGCCGCCCCGCACATCGATCACTCTCCCGCCACGCTGTTGCGTGACGGACGGCCGATTCCCGTGACGTCCGCGACCTTCCATATGGCCGTCACGATGATCGACGCTCAACTCGGTGTGAGTTTGTTCGGATTCAACCACTCGGGCGCCCTCCTGGAGGATTTGCGACAATTGAGGAACAGCCGAGTGAACATCAACAACGCGATCGCTTCCGAACTCGACAGCATGATCGCCGGGGCGCTGATCGTGTCGGGGGAGCCGCAGAATCTGTCGCAGATCGAGCGACAGATTAATTCCACTTCCAATTCGATCGGCGGTCCGGCCCGCCAACCGGGGGCGAGCCGGACAGACGGCAGTGCCCTCACGCGGCGTCATACGGCCGCGTTGCGGCTGTGCATTCCGGATTGTCCGGGCGCTTTGTACCTGGTGATGTACGAATTGTCGCAACGTGGCTGGTCGCTCTCGCACATGTACATTGACCCCGAGCCGGCCTGGATTCCCGTCGCGCCAACCACCGGCGAGTTCCCGGACGAATCGGCCTGGAACGGCGATAGTCCAAATGCGAAGTTCCTCTGGATCTGGATCGCGACACCACAGTCGGCACCTCCCATTTGTGAACAGACCGCCGAGGAACTGGCCGCCGCGTTGCGTCACCGGTCACAAGCCGGTGATGACGATGGCATGACGTCGCCCGAACACGAGGCTGTGAAATTGCCCGCGGACCCCTGGACGGTGGAATTGATGGACATCCGCGAAAAGATCCCGATTGGCTGTCCGATTCGACCTTCGCGGAACTGACTCGCTGGTTGGGATTGTTGATTTGTGTTGAACCGACGGCGGTCGGTGTCTTTGGTGGACATCGACCGCCGGTTTTGTAGCGTTTCTGAGATTCGCAGGGGTGACTTTGATGACTGACTCATGGTTCTTTACGAGGCGGCTGGTCCCGCGACACGTTGAACGTCGAAAGACACGAGACCCTCGGGGCCAGGGCGAGCCGCGAACGACGATTTTGCCAAACCGAGTTGCGACATCGCGACCACGGCATCGCGCGCGAGTGTGCGTGACGCTGGATCTCACCGGGTGAAATGTCCGTGGGGATGTTCGTAATGGCCCCAAGGCTAGTACTCCGTCCAATCTAAATATTCGGGTTGCCAATATCGCGTTTTTGTGGAATCTCCGCGGTTACAAGGAGGTTTCGATGCTCAAGAAATACGTTGTGCGCCTCACGGACGAGGAACGCTCGGTCTGCGAAGCGACTGTCAAGAACCAGAAAGTTAAGTCGGAGAAGCTGCGGCGGGCACTGATCCTGCTGAAGGCAGATGTCGACGGTCCGGGTTGGAAGGACGAGAAGATCAGCGAGGCCGTTGGTTGTCGCGTTCGGACCATAGAAAATGTGCGGCGGGAGTTCGTCCTGGAAGGCTTCGAGGCGGCTCTGGCACGCAAGAAACGGATGACGCCTCCCACTCCCAAGTTGCTGGACGGAGCCGCCGAGGCGAAACTGATCGCACTGCGGTTGGGAAAGCCGCCAGCCGGCTATGGACAATGGACGCGCCGCTTACTTGCTGACCAGTTGGTAGAACTGGAGGTCGTGGAATCCATCAGTCCCGCGACGGTCCGGCAAACGCTAAAAGAAACGGAATCACCAAGCGGAAAATCGAATACTGGGTGATTCCTCCCCACGCAGACGGCGAGTTTGTCGCGCATATGGAGGAGGTGCTGGAGACCTGCGAAAAAGCCTACGATCCCGACTGCCCGGTGGTCTGTATGGACGAGCAGCCAGTGCAACTGATTGGCGAGATGCGGGTGCCGATCCCCGCGACCCAGGCACACCCCACACCCGTCGACTACGAATACGAGCGTCGGGGAACGGCGAGCATCGTCATGTTCCCCCCCGAGAAAGCCCGCATCAAATTGTAGCGACTCTACCCAAAGATTTAGTCTGGACGGAGCGCTGGTGCGAATCCAGTCGTCGGCTCTGTCCCGATGGTGTAGCGGATTGCATGCAACCCTCCGAAGGTTGAGGCCCTGGTTCGAATCCGGGTTGGGACGCGGGATTGTTAACGCGGGCACTGCGTTCCGGCCGCGATCCCATGCCGTCGATCCGCAGGAACGTTGCGCGGCCGTTACAACTGCGCCGGGCGAGACTCGGTAGAATCGAATTGCCTACCTCAATTCGGAGAGCGCCAATGCAGTCGCTGTCGCCGTTTCACCTCCTTGCGTTCTGGATGCTTTTGGGATCGCCACTTTGGGCTGAGCCTTTTGACGCCGAAAGCCTCGTTTCAGCCGTTGTCGAAGATCGAACTGAAGATCTGAAGGAACTGCTTGCCAAGCGAACGGATTCAACTGCGCTCAGCGATGCACTGGCCGTGGCAGCGCGAACCAATCGTCGCGAAGCGACTCGCCTTCTCCTGATTCATGAGGCAGACCCGAATCAAGCCAGCAGCCGCTACGGAAACATTCCCGCCCTTACGATGGCAGTCCACTTTGGTCATCGTGAACTCGCCAAAGACTTGTGGCGACAGGGAGCCAAGCCGGAGTCGCCGCTCATCGTCGCAGCCCTGGGGCTTGATGAAACGCTTGCCGATGCGATCAAACGCGATCCGCGATTGCTGACCGACCGAAGCGGGAACGACACAGCCACGCAACCACTCCTTCACGTGGCCGCGATGCATTCGCGACTTTCTACGATGCGGATGTTGCTTGAACAGGGGGCGGCGGTCAATCTGGCAGATTCTCGCGGCGTCACAGCGTTGCACATTGCGGCTCTCCACGGTCGACGTGAGGCGGTCGAGTTCCTGCTGGCAAATGGAGCCGACATTCACGCCCGCACAAAACTTCAGTTTATTGCCGGCCTGCACGCCGGCTGCTTCACACCGATGCATTTTGCGTTCGCCGGCGGCCATGCGGACATCGTGGATCACCTACTGGAGAGTGGATCACGGCAAGACGAGCCGTCATTTCCGTTCAATCAGATGCTTGCACATGCCATACGTCGGCGGCACCGGTCGCTCGTCGACGTACTTGTCGGTCGCGTGAATGAGGGCGAATGGCCGGTGTTGCTGAACGATGCGGTCAAGAATGACTGGGATTTGGTGATTGAAAGCCTGATACGGAGCGGCGTCGATCCTACAGAGCAACTGTGGGGAGCGCCAATTCACTGGGCATTGGCCCACGGTCACACGGAACTCGCAGAACTGCTGATCGCGAAGGGTGCCGATGTGCAGCAGATCCACAATGGCGGCACGCCACTCAGTGAGACGGCACAGCGGGGCGACACACGTATCATGTGGTCGTTGCTGAAGCGAAAAGCTGCAGTGGATATCGGAACTGTCACAGGGACAACTCCGTTACAATTCGCAGTCTTTCACGGAGATCGTGACGGAGTCGAGCTGCTGCTTGAGTCCGGAGCCGATCCCGGGCGAATTCAATCCGGCGAGCGGTCAGCACTGGCAGAGTCGACCGATCCGGCCCGTATCGCGATTCTTGAACTCCTGCGTCAGCACGAAGTGCGACGACGCAAACATTGAACTCGGATCATGTTCCCGGCGTTCCTGCGGCGACAATTGCCGTCATCGAGTCAGGGTCGTGGGAGGATCTGACAATCGCGAAAAAAAAGCAGCCGACGGATGTCCGTCGGCTGCCTTGATTCTTCAGATCATGCCGAACAACGGCCCTATACGGGGCGGACGTTCTCAGCCCGGGGACCCTTAGGACCGCGACCTGCAGTGTAGCTGACCTTCTGCCCCTCACGGAGCTGGTCGAAAGTCACACCTTCGACATTCGACGAATGAAAAAACATGTCCGTGTCGGATCCGGTTTCAATGAACCCGAAACCCTTGTCAGTCAACCTCTTGATTTTACCCTCAGGCATTCGATCGCAACTCTCGCAGAAAGCAGGTTTATGAGGAAGTGGGACCGCAATCGGCCCCGGGATTACCTCACGGGTTCCATGATATCAGATTGACGGACATTCCACAACTTCCATAGATGCGCCTTGATGAATGACTCCATGATCTCGGCAATCCACCCTGTAAAAATACGAAAACGACGGAAATACGCGGGCCTATCACAACCCCTCTCGCCGACGCAAGGTGTTCGGTGGGCTGTGGATGAACTCCGGATGCCGAGTTTTCGAAGTTCGCCGAGGATCCGGGTGGTGCCCCAGCCGGCCTCCTTCGCGATCCCGACAATCAGGTCACACACTTCGTCGGGCGTCTTCGGTCTGTCGGGCTTCTGTTCGGTCGGTTTCTCCCTCGGCTTCGGTTCGGCATCGGCGTTGAGCCAGCGAAGGAATGTAGCCGGCGGGTGGCATTGGCGAAAAAAACGGAATCGTGTGAAATGCACCTGGAGACGGTCGCTGTGTCCCCTGGGTCGTACCCACCCACCCAAAAACACTTCCCACCGGCTCCCGACAACGGGACTTGGCGCGGCCCTGATGCCGGATGTATCATTTGGTGTTGATCTGTTCGCCGATCGAAGCGGTCGGCGGATGGTCGACCCCACCCACGATTCCCGCCCCATTTCTTCCCGCCGGGTCTGACGACCATGCTCAACCTCTCTCCTGGAACGGCCCGCAATTGCGAAGGGGTCGATCGACGTTCGTTTTTGCAGATCGGGAGCCTGGGAGGGCTGGGGCTGACGTTGCCTCTGCTGCTAAAGCACCAGGCGAGCGCGGCGGAAAGAGGGCCGGCAAAGGAGATCAGTTGCATCTTCGTCTGGACGCTGGGCGGAACCAGTCACCACGACACGTTGGACCCGAAACCCGAAGCTCCGGTCAGCGTCAAGGGGCCGTTCGGCGTGATCGACACCACCGTCCCGGGGGTGAAGTTCACCGAGATCTGCCCGAAGATGGCGCAGGAGCTGAATCGTTTCTCGCTGCTGCGAAGCTGGAACCCGAAGAATGGCAGTCACGGGTTCGCCGACCAGTACTGCATGTCGGGTCGGCTTCCCAATCCGTCGCTCACCTATCCCTGCGTCGGCTCGGTCATCAGCCAACAGCAGGGGTTCAAGTCGGCGTTGCCGCCGTTCATTCAGCTTGGGGCGTACGTCGACCGGACGTTCAACGGCGGCACCTCGGGGGTGCTGGGGCTGGAACATATGCCGTTCGAAATTCACGCCGACGCGAACGACGCGAAGTTCAGCGTGCGCGACATCACCCCCCCGCTCAATATGGAATTGAAGCGGGTCGACCGCCGCAAGCAGATGCTGGCGTCGATTGACGCGCTGCAGCGGAAAGCCGACCTGCAGCCCAAGGCGTTCGACGCGGTCGACGAACACTACAAAGCGGCACTCAATATGATCACCGCCCCGGAAACCAAGCGGGCGTTTGACCTGGCGAGCGAAGACGCCAAACTGCGCGACAGCTACGGTCGCAACCGGTTCGGACAACGGATGCTGCTTGCAAGGCGGCTGGTCCAATCGGGTGTGCGGTTCGTGACCGTGAGCGATCCGTCGTGGGACAACCATCAAGATTGTTTCAACGCGCTGAAGACCGGCTTGATGCCTGCGGTCGACCAGGGCCTGCCCGCGCTGCTGGCCGACCTGGAGCAGCAGGGGATGCTCGATACGACTCTGGTCGTCTGGATGACCGACTTCGGGCGGACACCCAAGATCAATTCGGCGAGTGGCCGCGACCACTGGGCGACGGCTGGCTTCGTCGTGATGGCCGGTGCCGGCATTCCTGGAGGAACGGTGATCGGCGCGACCGACGATCAGGGAAGCGCTCCTTCGCAGAACGAATACACCACCGAGCAGGTGGTGGCGACGATTTACCACAAGCTGGGTCTGCCGCTGGATCTGGTGGTTCAGGCTTCCGACGGCCGCCCGATTCGCCTGATCGAAGCTGAACCGGTGCGGGAATGGGCTTAGTGCCCGCCAATAAACAAGTCAAAACACCCAACACGATTCTGGCATCCCTTCAGGATGCGGTGCGTGACACGCGGCATTCCGGGGGTCTGCGCTGCGCTCCGACCCCCGGCTACTGTCTTGCATCCCATTCGGGATGCAACGGCGGCTGCGCCGCGATGAACTCGTCAAAACCACGGACTTGATCGTGAACAGTTCCTTAGCGCCCGAAACGATTCTCTGGCTGGCGGCGCTAGGTGCGCTGCCGGCCGTCTGGTGGTTGGGGCGGCGGGTGTTGCTTCGCGTCGACGCCTGGCTGTTGCGGCTCGAAGAAGACGGCTGGATCTACTACAGACGAAAGCAGTCGTCTGTCGGTGGGCTGGGGGCGCTTGTGGAATTGCAAAAGGTGATGGAGCCGGGGGTCAAACAGGTGCTGGAGGTCGAGTCGCACTCGATTCGCAAACAGTCCCCCGGGAATGACGATGCCAACGGCGACTCGCCAGTTCCGTTCCGACTTCATTCTCCAAACTGATACGAAAACAGGTCGGCGTCGCGCAGCTCGAACCGCAACCGGACGGGGCGGTTCTTGAGTGCGGCCAAGTTGGGCTGGGTTGTCCAGACCACATCCCGTTCGAGGGTGTCCCCAAACAGTTCTTCACAGTCGTCGAGCGTGAAACCGGGGATCGCCTTCCCGTTCGCGTCCTGAATCTCGACCCGCACCGAGCCGGCGGCGGATGTCGCGAGATTCAACGACAGCCGGCTTCCCGTGAAGGTGATCGGCCGCGTGACCAGTTCACCACCGCTCATCGGAGCCTGCGCCGACACGAAGCCGTCGAGCCGAAGTGTGTACCGGCGGAGCAGATCGCTGTCATCCGTCCAATAACTTTCGACCGCATAGAACGAGAGTTCGCGCGGCGATCCTTCCCACGTCCCCGCAGTTTCAACGGGAGACCAGGCGATGAACTGCTGCCCGTAGTTCCACGTTCCCGGGCGTTCGATCCCGGGGCGGAGGAAGCCTTCGTTCCAGCGTTTGAAGGCGACACCATCCCGGCTCGCCATCAGCAACCCTTCCGTGATCGCCCGACCATAGCGTTCGCTCGCTTTCGCCCGCCATTCGCGGTTCTGGCGTTCGGGAAGCGCCTTGAGCGAAGACGACCACTTGCGAATGCGGTCGGGTGTTCCGCTCTCGCGGGCTTCGTGCCCCTTGGGATCTCGATGCCCCCGTTCGACATAGCGCGAGGGGAAACCGATGAGCAGGTGCGGCGCGCGGTAGTATGGTTTGACCTGGTTGGTGTAGAGCTGCTCCGAAGGAGAATCGAAATAGCGGAGATCGCGCTGGTTCTCCCAGTGGAGAAAGTCCTTCGAGGTGGCGGTACGAATCGCGCGGTCCCCCTGGGGATTCCACGTCTTGATGTCGTCGTGTCCCCCTTTGGTGAAGTACCGCCAATACGCGCGGTACAGACCGGCGGTCGGATCCCAGAACGCGAGATTCTGTGAGTCGAACGCGCCGTCGGTCAGGATCGGCCGGTCACTCATCGCGGTCCAGTGCAATCCGTCGGGAGATTTGAACGCCAGCAACCCCCGGCGGTTGTCGGCGGGGCGGAGGTTCGCGGGGAGCAGCGCCTTGTACCGCGC
The DNA here is from genome assembly GCA_945860955.1 of Planctomicrobium piriforme. Classification (GTDB taxonomy): domain Bacteria; phylum Planctomycetota; class Planctomycetia; order Planctomycetales; family Planctomycetaceae; genus UBA10511. Next base: position 26,439 of record CAMATH010000091.1, on the reverse strand, counting down.
GTCGGCGGGCGCATTCGGGTTTTCATCCTTGAAAACCGCCGGCTCGCCCGGTTCGGAAACCGCATCCCCCACCTGCTCCCGCACCATCACAATGTTGTTCGCTTTGCTCCCCTGAAACTCGTGCAGACCCAGTTTCGGTTTTCGCCAGTGAAGTCCGTCATCACTCTCGGCGTAACAGCAGAACTGCCCGTGTGTCCCCGCGTTGACTCCCTGTTCGGTGACGGTGAGCTGACCTGCCGCGTAGTACATGCGGTAGAGATTGCCATCCTGAAACACGCTGTGATACACACAGCCGCTCCCTTCCCAGGGCTCGTTGTGTTCAATGACGACTTCGCGTGGGGTCGGATGATGCAGACGCAGTTCGGCCTTGCCTGTGAGCGATTCGATCAGCCCCTCTTCGACAAACAGCTCGCGGCGGGAACCGATGGGGGTGACAGCCGGCGGTTCCTGCGCCACCGCGCTCCAGGAGACTCCAACGATTACAAGCAACGCGGGAAGGAGGTGTTTCATGAGCGATTGTCGGCGGTCCCCAACCAGAACAATGAACGGGTGGTGGTCAACGAGTGGTGTCGATTCGGTCGTCGTGATGACAGGCGATGCACGAGGCGGCCAACTGCAGGGCTTGCGGCGTCGCCCCACCAGCACCCGCCAACTTCGCCGCCAGTGCCCGATTGCAAATCTCCGGCACACCCGCGACGCCATTCGCGGCGGGCGGAGTATGGCGGCTTTCCATCCAGCCGATCGCGGTGACGGCGCCCAGGAGGACCAGCGCGGCACTGCGAGCGATTTGAGACAACCCGAGAGGGGCGAACCGGAATCGGCCGGCTGTCGATGGCGACTGATGGGACGCACGAATCGCCGCTTCGACGCGGGCGACATCGGTCCACGTCGAGTTCGATCGCGGGTGCGTCGCGGTGCGTTCGTCGCGATCGGGAGACTGGTGGTCGTCGCCAACCGAACGGTCAAACAGCGCGACAGCCGGCGCCAGCACTTCGCGCATCTGGCAACAGCGGGAGCAGGAGTGTAAATGGGCCTGCAACTCCTCAGGGCGATCGGTGTGCGATCCGGTCAACAGTTCAAACGCGTCGTCGCAGGTCATGTCGACCCTCCTGACTGTTCGTGCAGCATGGCGGCCAGTTTTTCGAGGCCGAACCGCACGCGTTGCTTGGCGGCGCTCAGGCTCGATCCCATAGTCGCCGCGATCTCTTCGTACGGGAGTTCACCAAAAAAACGCAAGCGAAGCGCGTCGGCCTGTGGCTCACTCAACCGTTGTAACAAGGACTCAACTTCGGTCCGACGCTCGAGCGCCAGCATGCGCGCCAAACCGTCCTCTTCGTTCGAGACCGGCCACGCAGACTCGGCGGATTCCTCGACATGGTCGAGCGATTCGCTTTGGGGCCGACTCGCGGACCGTTTCCATTGCTTGCGGCAGAGGTTCAGCAGAATTGTCCACAGCCAGGTACGGAACGCGAATTGTGGCCGATACGTGTGTCGTGATACGAATGCCGCCAGAAACGTCTCCTGAACGACGTCTTCCGCCCAACTGTGATTGCCGAGTTTGCTCTTCGCGACCCGCAATAGCGCCGGACGGTAGCGGTCGACCAGGAGATCGAACTGGGCCACCTCGCCCGACTGCACCTGGCACATGATCTCGGCGTCATTGAGCGCGGTCATTCGATGCGCCCCGACTCACGCAGAATCGGCTCCAGCTCGTCGACAAAATCGTTGACGTCCTGAAATTCGCGGTACACCGAGGCGAATCGTACAAACGCGACCTGGTCGACTTCGCGCAGCAGTTTGAAGACCAGTTCTCCAATCGATCGAGACGGCACTTCGCGTTCGAAATCCTGGTAGATTTCCTCTTCGACACGGGCGACAATCCGTTCGATCTGCTCCGAGCTGACGGGGCGTTTGTAGCAGGCTTTTTCCAAACCGACAAAAATCTTCGACCGGTCGAATGGAACCCGCGTGCCATCTTTCTTGATGACCTTGAGTGGAGTCTCTTCGATCTTTTCGTAGGTCGTGAAGCGTTTGCCACACTTCAGACTGAGACACTCCCTCCGCCGACGGATGACAAACTCGTCGCTGGCGCGCGAGTCGATCACGCGAGTTTCGCTCAATCGGCAGAAAGGACACTGCATCTCGAAACCTGGTTCCACCAGGACCACCGGGGACGCAACTTGAAATCAACGAACTTCAATTTAACCGGTGGATTGACCGCTCGCCAGTTGTCTTGCCAATCGATCTTGCGTTTTGGCCCAGCCAGCCCGACAATTGATGCACCGCAGGGCCGTAAAACCGCGCGGGGAAAGAAGAGTCGTCCGCAGGCCGATTTCAGGCCTGCTGTTGCCGATTCCGGCCGACGAGGTTGCGATGATTGAGTTTGCTCGAAGTGAAATTGCGGATTCGTCCCTGATGACGCACACAGTGGGGCGCGGTGCCGTTCGCTTGGCAGTCGGCGGGCCACGTTGGCTGGTGGTCTGCTTGTGCGCCTGGAGTGCGCTGGCGGCAGCCGGTGCCTGGGGGGATGAGCCTCAGGTTCAGCCTGAGACCGAAGTGGCGAAACCTGTCGAGAAGGGGCAGGGTGCGAAAGACGGCGAAGAGGCAAAGCCCGCAGACGGGCAAGAGAAGAAAGAGGAGGCGGAAGAGAAGAAGGAAGGGGAAGAGAAGAAGAAAGAGGGGGAGAAGCCTGCGGAGGGTGACAAGAAGCAAAAGCCCAAGCCGCGGAACCCGTTGACCGATCTGATTATCCGTTCGATGCAGCCCGCGCGGGGAGCTCCGGCGATTCCCGGAGCCACGACCGAACCTGTGCCGGCGAACAAGGCGGCTTCACCGAAGCATCCCAAAGACGCGACCGCTCCGTATGACAGCAAGGGGGCGAACTGGATGATGAAAGCGCAGTCCCAGGCGAAAGCGGGAGAATGGAAGTCGGCGCTCGAGTTACTGCAGAAGGTGAGCGAGCTGCCGGAAGACTCGCTGTACCTCGACGCTGGCGGAACATGGGTTTCCTTGCGCGGAGCGGCGGACCGGTTGCGGGGCGAAGCTCCTCCCGACATGCTGGAGCAATACCGGGTTCAGTTTGGTGGACTGGCGCAGCAGTTGTTGAACGAGGCGATTCGTTCGGGTCGGCCGGCCGGACTGGGCAAAGTCGCGCGGGGCTATTTTCACACGCCGGCCGGTTACGAGGCGGCCAATCGATTGGGGTCGTACCATCTCGAACGGGGCGAATACGCTTCCGCCGCCCGCTGGTTCCAGGCACTTTGGAATTCCCGCCCCCCCTTGACCGAGGATCCGCAGTGGAAATTGAAGGCCGCCTACGCGCTGAAGAGTGCCGCGCTCGGTGACTCGGCTCAGAAGCTGGTCGATGACGTGGGGACGCAACGTGCGGTCGTGGGGGGCAAGCCCCGCGACGCCGCTCCCTGGTGGCAGGCGAGTGCTTCTCCCCTTTCGCTCGATTCGGGACCGCAATCGAATTGGCCCGTCAACTACGGAACGGCGGCCCGAACCGGTCGACAACGGGGCGGCAGCCCCCTGCTGCTGGCCCGTTGGCATCACCGGTTGACCGACAGCGAACCGGTTCGGGATCAGATCACCAACCTGCTGGAGGATCTCGCCGACAGCCAATCGGGACCGATTCCCGTGATCAATCCGATTCTGGTGGATGGACTGGTCGCCTACCGCACGCTGCATGGTGTTCAGGTGGTCGACGTCGAATCGGGGAGACCGATCTGGTCGTCGATGGAACAGCAGACGCTCGACCGATTGCTTTCGGGTCAACAGATGGCGCAGCCGAACTTCAACGGCATGGTGATGCGGGGGGGCTTCTTCGGAGGCTGGAACGGGGGCGGTTTTGGATACAACGTCGGCATGGGTGAGGGGGCACCGCTGTGTCACCTGCTGTTCCGAAACGCCAACTTTGGACTGTTGAGTTCCGACGGCGTGCGGTTGTTTATCGTCGAGGACTCGCAATTCCTCACCAACCAGCAACCGGGTCAGACCTGGTTCAATCCCAACGCCGACACCGGCCCCAGTGTCGGCACCCGCTTGACCGCCTACGATCTGAGAACCGGTCGGCCGTTGTGGGAAGTGGGAGGAAGCGCCAACGGAGAAGAACTTGACCTGCCTTTGGCGGGTTACTTCCTGTTTGGCCCTCCGGTGTTCGACGGGTCCGAAATGTATGTGATCGGGGAATCGACCACTGGGGATCGATCCGGCCAGATTCGGCTGTTATGCCTCGATCCTGCGTCCGGTGCCGAACTGTGGTCGCAACTGATCGCGTATGCCGACACGGGGATTGAAAAGGACATTGGCCGGCGCTGGTTCGCCGCCCAGCCGGCGCTTGAAAACGGTCTGATCTTTTGCCCGACGACCGTCGGATGGCTGGTGGCGGTCGATCGGACAACGCATTCGGTCGTGTGGGGCTTCCGTCCTCCCCGACCCAACGCCCCCCGCAACCTCGGTCCCGACGGGTCCGAGATGGGGCAGATGGTGCAGCAGTTCGGGTTGTCGACCGTCTGGCACGCGGCTCCCCCGATCACTTCGGGCGGACGGGTGATTTACACACCGACCGACCCCCAGGTGCAGACGCTGTACTGCGTTGACCAGTCGACCGGCAAAGAACTTTGGGCCAAACCCCGGGGTGCGGGCATGTATCTCGCTGGCGTCTTCGACGGACTGGCCATCACCGTCGGACGCGACACCACGGTGGCGTATCGTGTCGCGAATGGCGAGATCGCCTGGTCGCTGAAGCACACGCTCCCGTCGGGGCGCGGTGTCGCCGCCGAGGGGAATTATCATCTTCCGCTTGCTGGCGGCGAGGTCTGGACCTTCAGCCTCACGACGGGGGAAGTGTCGAACAAGACCTATCTCCCCGACAACCAGCCGGGCGGGGTGGGAAACCTGCTGATGTGCCGGGGGATGCTGTTGTCCATCGATCCGTTTGGCTTGACGGCGTTTGAACAAAAGGAAGCGGTGGTTGAAGAAATCGCCCGACGGAAGGGGGCGAATCCCAACGATCCGGTGGCGCTGTTGCGAGAAGCGGACATCGCCCTGCTGCAGCGTGAATTCGACCAGGCGCTGGGACTGCTGCACAAAGTGCCGGCGGACCAGCTTGCCCCGGCCGATCAAAAACGGCACCGGGGAAACCTGGTCTCGACACTGGCCGCCGTGATTCGGGCCGACTTCACCCGACCCGAGACCGACGCCAGCATTGAGGAATTGGCGAAGCTGGTTGCCGGTCCGGATGAGACGCTGATGCTGCGACGTTTGCAGGCCGACCGTTATCTGGCGGGGCAGGAATACGTGCGCGCGTTTGACGCGTACCTGCAACTGGCAGACGATTCGGGGGGCCGGCTGGTGCCTCAGGAGGAAACTCCAGGCGTGATGGTTCGGGCCGACTTGTGGGTCGCGGGAAAGATCATCGATCTGCTCTCGGCGGTGCCGGAAGGGGAGCGCGCTGGAATTGTGACCCGGGTGGAACAACTTGCTGAGGTGGCGCTGCAGGGGAGTCCCGATGACCGTCGCCGGTTTCTCATGCGATTTCCGGAACATCCTGCGGGGATTTCGGTCCGACTGAAATTCGCCGCCGACTTCGCGGCCGATCGCAATTTCGTGATGGCCGAAGCGCAATTGCGGCGTGTGATTCGAACTGCGGACGCTCCGCGCGCCGCTCAGGCGGCCGAACAGCTTGCGCGGCTGCTCAATGAGTTTGGACTGCCGGACGATGCTCGTGTGATCGCGACCGATCTGGGTTTCCGCTGGAAAGAGGTTGAGCTGGCACCGGGACGAACCGGGCAGCAGGTGGCCGAGGCACTTCTGACGGAGATTCCCGCGCCGGCGACCGCTCGCAGAGAGCTGGGATGGCGGGCTGCCGGGATCAAAGTGGAACGGATGGCGGCCAACTACCAGAACTATGTCACACAGGAACTGACGGGTCTATCGCCCCGCACGCCGTTCTTCGGCCGTTACCGATTCGATGTCGATCCCCAGTCGCAGCGACTGGAGGTGATTGACGGTCAGGACGAGGTTTCGTTCTGGTCGCATCCCTTACGCACATCGACCAATGGTGCCGACGGCGGGATTCCGTTTGGTAAAGCGAGTGGCCACCGTCTGGTGATGTTGAGTCAGGGAGTGCTGAACTGCATTTCGCCGTTGGAACGCCGGGTCTTGTGGACGCGAACGCTCGACTCGCGCAATTCCGGGCAATACTACAATCGGCAACAGACGCCATTCCTGGCGATGCGGACGATCTCTTCGGGGGGGAATCGCCAGCCGATTCAGTTGCCCCAACTCCACGGAGCGTTCGCGATGGCGAGCGACGAGGTGGTTTGCCTGCTGGGGCGAAGGAATCTGACAGTGCTGGATCTCGACACGGGAGAGGTCCGCTGGACGATGCAGGGATCGCGGGTCGGGATGAATGTTACCGGGGGGAATCGGGTGCTGTACCTGGGTTCGCTCGATCCTCAGCAGCAGCAACAAATGGCGATGATGGGGATCAGCGCTGTGCCGAATGCCCGGGGACGTGGCCCGGCGGGACCGGCGGCGATGCGATTGATCGACGGCAAGCGGGTGGAAGTTCCCAAACTGAAAGACTTGCAGTCGAAAGCGCTCATGGCGTGTGGTGACGATTTCATCCTGCAGGGGACGTTTGAATCGGGGTTGGAGATGCGCCGCTTCGATCCGGTCTCAGGAACCGATCGTTGGAAACTGGCGTTGCGAAAGGGGGCGCTCGCTTCCGTGATCGATTCGGAACGGCTCGCCGTGTTGGAGCCGCCGACGAAAGAGATCAAGGAAAGCAAGCTGACGATCGTCGATCTGGAGGATGGCAAACAACAGGTTCTGGAGATCGCCGAGACAGATGTGAAGGCGAAAAACGAGCTGTTCGTCTTCTCGGACCCGGACACGGTGTATTTGATTGTCAACAAGCCCGGCGGACAGGCGAATTACTACAACGAACAACTTCCGTATGTGCGGGTGAATGGACTGGTGCAGGCGTTTAACGCGCGGGATGGAAAGGTGCGGTGGAAGCAGACGGTGCTGGGCCAGAATCTGTTGCTGGAGCGGTTCGAGTTCATGCCGTTGATGCTGTTCGTCACCCGGAAATTCGAGAACAAGGGAATGGCGAATTTCTGGTCGATGCACCTGATCGCGATCGACAAGCTGTCGGGGACGAAGCTGCTGGACGAAAAGTCGGCACAGCAGCCGGGATTCCGCAGCCTGGCGATCAACGCGCAGGAGCGGTATCTGGAGTTGCGCGGATGGAACGACCGCACCCGGTTGTACGCGACGGACGAGACAGCCAGTGCCGTGAAGCCGGGACCGGCGGCGACCCCGGAACCGGAAAAAGCGGGCGAGAAGAAGCCAGAACCGCCCAAACCAGAACCGACGAAGCCAGAAGCCGCACCGGCCGGGGAGGCGAAACCTGCCGACAAACCTGCGGCCGACGACACCAAGCCCGAACCCAAGGTGGAAGCGAAGCCGGCGGCCGAAACGCCGGCACCAGAAAAGCCGACCGAAGCGAAGCCCACTGAGGCAAAACTGAACACTCCGTAGTGTTCTGGCGTAGTGAAATGCGCCAGTCTGGGCGAGTGTGAGCATTCCGCCCCGCGCCCGTCAGGAAACGGTAACCGATCACCGCATTCTGGTGGGGCCGGCTCGAATTCCATTTCACACTTTTCGCCACGCTGCGTACTTTGGCGAAACGTGACGGGCGTGTGGATCGAAAACCACACGACAATTCGGGGTTGAATTTCGGCACCGCAAACCTCCATTTTTGGCACCGAACTTGCCAATCCCCCTGTTCGGATTTTATAAATGACTTTCAATGCGACCGTGTCGACACGGCTGCCTTGGGTCTCGATTCAAGAGGAATTCTGATGCCCCCCTGGCCTGGCGGACCATGCCCCGTTTGTGGCGACGACATGCCCGAACGGTTGATCCATTGCCGAAATTGCCGAGCGATGCTGAATTCGGATTTCGAATCCGACAGCATCGAAATCCCGGCGTTTGTACCATTAAAAGAGATCGCGGCGCACGTCACGTTGCCGATCCGGGGGTACTACATCCCATGCCCAAGCTGCCAGCGGGAACTGCGGATCAACAAGCAATTCGTCGGCCGGAAAGTGACCTGCAAGCATTGCCAGGCGGGGTTTCGGTTTCGGCTGGATGACCCGGCGTCTTCGAACAAGCTGGCGTTGTATGTCTACTGTCCGCACTGCAACGAACGGCTGCGGATGTCCCAGAAGTACCTGGATGTCCGTATCGCGTGCAAGGCGTGTAAGGGGGAGTTGATTGTCTCGGAGCCGGAATCAGTTCCCGACGCGCGGTTAGAGTCGCCGCGCTCGTAGAGGATCGCGCTCTCGGGTGTGAACAACGCCTGCCGGGATGCTGTCGCAAAATGGGTGGGGCGGGTATGCTCCGTCCGAACCGCGGGTTCCGCATCACAGGTCGGAACCCATCGGTTCGATTTGGGTTTCGGTTCACCACGCGCGAGTCGGTTCCGTCATGTTCGCACGCACGTTGTTCGCCTTGGGGCTGAGTCTATCACTTTTCGCCGATCTGGCGTTGGCTGGCGAGGTGGAACTCAACGGCCAACGGTTTCGGTTGCCCGATGGGCTCACCATCGAGCAGATCGCCGGCCCGGGACTGGTCGAGCGTCCGATCAGTGGCGACTTCGACGAACGGGGGCGACTCTATCTGACCGACTCTTCGGGAACGAACGACAAAGTCGATCAGCAACTCGTCACCCGGCCGCATCGGATTGTCTGCCTGAGCGACGAGGACGGCGACGGCATATTCGACCGCTCGACTGTGTTCGCCGACAAACTGATGTTCCCTGAAGGCGCGTTGTGGCATCGTGGTTCGCTCTATGTTGCCGCCCCCCCGAGCTTGTGGAAGTTCACCGACACCGACGACGATGGGGTCGCCGACGTTCGGGAAGAGTGGTACCAGGGGCATACGCTCACGGGCTGCGCCAACGATATGCATGGCCCGTTTCTGGGTCCGGACGGCCTGATCTATTGGTGCAAAGGAGCCTGGGCCGAGCAAACGTATGAACGCCAGGGGCGGGAGCCGCTGGTGTCCAAAGCGTCTCACATTCTGCGTCGCCGTGTCGACGGAACCGGAATCGAGCCGGTGATGACGGGCGGTATGGACAACCCGGTGGATGTCGCATTCACGGCCGGTGGCGAGCGGATCTTCACCACAACGTTCTTGCAGCATCCCGGGGGCGGAAAACGGGATGGGCTGCTCCATGCGGTTTATGGTGGGGTCTATGGCAAGGTTCACGCGCCGATGGAGTCGGCTCCTCGAACGGGCGACGTCATGCCGACGTTGCTGCATCTGGGGGCGGCCGCTCCGTGTGGTCTGACCCGCTATGACGCCGCCGTTCTTGGTGAAGACTATCGCGACAATCTGTTCGCCTGTCTGTTCAACATGCACAAGGTGACCCGCCACGAGCTGTTGCCCGCGGGAGCGACCTTTTCGACGCGCGACACCGATTTCCTGGTTTCCGACAGCCTCGACTTCCATCCGACCGACGTGTTTGAAGATGCGGACGGAAGTCTGATCGTGGTGGATACCGGCGGCTGGTACAAACTCTGCTGCCCGACCTCTCAGCTTTGGAAGCCGGATGTTTTGGGAGCGGTCTACCGCATTCGCAAGACCGATGCGCCGAAAATCGACGACCCGCGCGGCTTGCGGATTTCGTTTGACAAGCTCGGCTCGGGCGCGGCCCGGTTTCTCGCCGACCGCCGCCCCGCCGTTCGTCACTGGGCGACTCAAACACTAATCGACGCGGGATTCAACGCGGTCGCGCCGCTGGCGGAGTTGCTGAATTCATCCCAGCCGCGCGTTCGGTTGCGCGCCGTGCGGGTGCTGTCGCAGATCGACCATCCCCAGGCCCGAGAGGCGATTCGCACAGCCCTGGGCAATTCCGACGAAACCGTTCGGCAAGCCGCGGGCCATGCCGTCAGCCTGTCGCGCGATCCGGAGGCTCTGACCCCTTTGATCGAGATGCTGCGAAATCCGTCGGCTCAAAACCGCCGAGTGGCGGCCGAAGCGCTGGGGCGGCTGAACGACGGTCGAGCGGTCCGGCCGTTGCTGGATGCCGCCCAGGCGGCTGGCGACGACCGATTCCTCGAGCATTCGATCACTTTTGCCTTGATCGACTTGGCCGCCCCCCGGTTGGTGGAGTCTTCGTTGACCGATCCCAATCCCCGGGTGGCACGGGCGGCTTTGGTTTCGCTCGACCAGATGGAGGGGGGAGGATTGCAGCCGGAGTCGGTTGCGCAGCTTCTCGCCAGTCCCGAACCGCTGTTGCGAGAAACCGCGGTCTGGATCGCCGGGAGACGCCCGGAATGGGGCCCGGCGCTCGCCGACTTCCTCAAAACCCGATTGAATACCCCCGACCTTCCCGAGGCGGACCAGACGGTCTTGGTGGACTTGTTGGCGAAGTTCGCGCGAGCGGCCGAAGTCCAGCAGGTGCTGGCCGACGCACTCATGGCTGAGGCTCCCGCAGGCGCGAGTTTGTCACTGGCGCTCCAATCGATGTCGAAGGCGACGCTCGCGGAAATGCCCGCGACATGGGGAACGGGACTCACACGGGTTCTGACTTCCGGCAGTGCCGAGAACAAAGCGCTGGCGATCGCGGCGACCCGCGCAATCAGCGCCCCGAAGGCGGGGCTGCCAGAACTGACGGCGGCCGCTGTTGCCGTGGCTCGTGACGCGACGCTGGACGCCAGTTTCCGGCGGCAGGCGCTGGCCGCCGCCCCGGGCGGTCCGGGCGAACTGGACGAGGGGTTGTTCGCGTTGGTGGTCGAACCGTTACGGGGGGAAGCGGAGGTCGCGCAGCGTTTGTCCGCCGTCGAAGTGGCGACACGGTCGAAGTTGAACCCGGCTCAGTTGATTGAAATCGCCCGATTGATGACTTCGGTCGGCCCTTTGGAGGCCGATCGGTTGTTGTCGGTGTTTAAGGATCAGACCGACCCCGCGGTGGGGAACGCGCTGGTTGCCGGCCTGAACGAGTCGACGGCGATGAACAGCCTGCGGGTCGACGCACTCAAGGCGACATTCGCCAAATTCCCCGCAGAAGTTCAGGCGGCCGCGCAGCCCCTGTATGACCGGTTGAACGCCGAGGCGGGCCGGCAGAAGGAAAAACTGGCTGCGGTGATGGAGAGTCTGAAGACGAAGACCGGTGACGTCCGCCGGGGTCAGGCAATCTTCCATGGCAACAAGACGGCGTGTGTTGTCTGTCATGCGATGGGATATCTGGGGGGGAGCGTCGGGCCCGACCTGACACGGATTGGCGGCGTCCGCGGTGAACAAGATCTGTTGGAATCCATTCTGTTTCCCAGCCTGACGTTCGTCCGGAGTTATGAACCGGTGGTGATCGTGACGAAGGCGGGTAAGCCGTATTCGGGGAATGTGCGGTCGGAAGGCCCCGATGGCGTGGTGCTGACAATCGCTCCCAAAGAGGAAGTGCGGATCTCGCGGGACGACATCGAAGAGATTCGGCCGGGAACGGTTTCGGTGATGCCTTCCGGTTTGGATCAACAACTGACGGAGCAGGATCTGGCGGACCTGCTGGCATTCCTGAAGGGTTCGAAGTGAACGCGACGGACGCCCGGGTGCGGATCCCGGCGGGGGGGTTGAAATGGCGGCATTTCATCCTCGCCTCGCGATCGCCCAGGCGGCGCGAGTTATTGGCGGGTCTGGTGCCCGGTGCCCGAATTGACGTCCTGCCTCCGCCCCATGCGGACGAATTGGGGTTTGAGGGGCTGCATACCTGGCCGGCGATTGAACGCCGGATTTCGACCATCGCGCTGGAAAAGCTCGATACGGTGACGGAACTGTGCCAAATTCACGGCATGCTGCAAGACGCGGTGATTGTGGCGGCCGACACGGTGATTGTCGTTCAGGATGACGCGGGTCTGTTGCGTGTGCTGGGGCAACCGCCGGACACGCCGGACTGGCGGAGTGTCGTCACGGAGTGGTTCACCCGCTACTACGCGGTCCGGCCCCATTGGGCGTTATCCGACCTGTACGTTCGGTTTCCCGGTGGTCAACGGATCGAACGGATTTGTCGGACCGAGGTTGAGTTCCGAAGCGATGTCGCGTCGTGGCTCGACTGGTACCTGTCGACCGAAGAATCTCGCGGCAAAGCGGGAGGTTACGCGATCCAGGGAGTCGCAAGCGTGTTCCTCAAACAATTGCGCGGGAGTTTGAGTAACGTCGTCGGGCTGCCGCTGGAGTCGTTGTTGGAGATACTCGGCCCGCCTTCGTGAACCGGGCCGATCGTCTGCCACGGACCTCACTCCTTCGCCAGGTAATTCAAATTGTAATAGGCCTGCGGATGCAGCAACGGCAGCCCCTGTTCCGATCGGACGCCGTTCGCATGGAGTTCGTGGATGTGTCCTTCCTGCAGGCCGACGACCTTGAGCCGAACACTTTTGCGGTCCGGGGAAACAGTCGCCTTCTCAATCTTCGCCGTCGCCTGATCGACCACCGGGCTGCCGTACGACGCCTGGAAAATGTACGTGTACGTTTCCATCGTGTACGACGCGGGATCACTCGCCTTTTGCGTGTCGACCGGCTCGGTGAACGTCAGCTCGAAACCGTCGGGCTTGGCCCGCATCGTCTGGATTTCAAAAGGAACCTTTCCCGTCCAGTCGAGTCGCTCGACCGCGAACGGCTTGTTGCCACGCGAGCCCCAGCCACGGTTGGTCCCCCCCACAAACAGGCTCCCGTTCGCGGTCATTTCCAATCCGAGGGATCCCGAACCGAATCCCTCCCGGAACGGAAAGCAGGCCCCTTGGTAATGTCCCTGCACTTTTTCCAGATCACACCGCATCACCGTGCTGAACGACTGATCCGTGACGAACACCTGGCCCGCGAATGGCCCGAACTTGCCGTTCGAGGAGTCCGCAGCGACGCCAGCGGCCGATTTTCCCATCTTGTCGTACGGAAACAAAATCGCGGGCGGTTCGTATTCGGGAATCTTCTTCGCCTCGATCATGAAGCGACTGCCGCTCTCGGGTTCGCGCGGAGCCTTGCCAATGAACGACTCGGCGAAGTTGTACCACTTGAACCCACCAGGGTGACCGACGAATTTCCCGGGGATCAAATGCTTCAGCCCGCAAGTGCCGTTCCAGGGACCCTGGTTATCGGTGTAAAAAATGTCGCCGGCGAGATTCGCCCCGATTCCGCCGGGAGAGCGAACCCCGCTGGTCGTGGGGATCAGTTTGCCCTCCGGTGTGATGCGAACGCACCAGCCGCGGTATTTCACATCACTGGAAAACGAGCCGGTGAGACACAGCACAACCCACAGGTTTCCCTCTTTGTCGAATTTCGAACCGAACGCGTATTCGTGGTAGTCGCCCGAGATTTCCCACTCGTCGTTCACGACTTCGAACAGGTCGGCGACGCCGTCTCCGTCGGTGTCTTTCACCCGGGAAACATCGCTCCGCTGCACCAGGTAGAGCCAACCGTCACGCTCGGCGAGGCTCAACACTTCGTGCAGTCCATGCGCGAATCGCTTGAACTGACTCGCCTTGACCTCTTTGGCAAATGGGTCGGTCACCATCCAGATCTCGCCCCGCCGGGAGGCGACGGCGAGTTTGCCGTCGGGCATCAGTTGAAACGCCGAGGCTTCCAGCACCACATCCTTGGGAACCTCGAACGTCGTGATCCGATAGTAGTCGGATTCAACGGGAGGTTTCTCTTCTGCCCGGACTCGGGTCGCGGGAATCGCGTTCGCGGCGATCACGCCAAGCAGCAGCAGCCAACACAGTCGAATGTTCATTGACCAAAGTCCTAGTCGGGCTTTTTCCGGTGAGGAGTCGTCTCAAAACGCGAGAGTACCGTGGTGGATCGGCAATGACAATTGAAAACGGATGAAGTGGCTGAAGCCACGTCATTTCGTTTCCGGAATCAGCAATGCTGATAGCACCGATGCGTAGATGCGATGTCCGAAATCGTTGGGGTGATTCACCCCATTGCCGGTCAGATCCCAGTCTTTCTTGTGTTCGAACATCGCGGTCCAGATCGAAGTCAGGTCAGCCAATGCCACCCCCGGTCCCACCAGAGTCGCGAGCGCGTCTCGGTATTCCGGGAACAGCTCGTGCTTCAGCCGCACCCAGTCGCGGTTCCCCAGCATGGTCGCGACCAGAATGAACTCACACTCGGGAACCGTCTCGCGGACTTTCGCCATCGTCTGTTCGATGAATCCCTGGAACTCCTTCGCGGGTCGGCCCGCCGAGTCGTTCATGCCGAAGGCCAGAATCACCAAGTCGGGCTTTTCCGCAGCCACCTTGTCGGCCAACGTCAGCCCAAACGCCGAATCGCGACCACCAACGGATAGGTTTTTGAGTTCGACCGGTGCCTTGTACGACTCGGCCAAGTGCTGTCGGAACAGGTCTTGAAAGGGGGGCTGGTAGGGGGGCCCGCCTCCCCAACCCGACGCGTTACAGCCGGACGAGATGCTGTCACCCAGCAGGACGATTGTGGTTGGCTTATGCTCTTTGAGTCGCGCGATCGTGCGCGGCAGTTGCTTCGCCGCGAATTTCGGGGTGGCGGCTTTCCACTCGACGGGTCCGTGGGAGTAGGTGACGCTGGTTTGCAGCGCGTGGTACTCGAGCAGTCCGCCAAAAAAGATCTCGCCATTGCCGTCGCGATGGGTCAGTTCGTATTTCTGCGACTTCGCGGGGCGGCGCATGTCTTGGGGAAGACTCGCAGTGATTCGCGATCCGGGTGGCAACACGATTTCGCGTGAGCCGGGTTTCCAGGTGTAGTCGCGGCCTTCTTCATACGTTGTTTCCTGGGCGGAATTCCGAACCGCGAGGACTTTCGTCACCGGGAACAGCAATTGGGCACGCGCCCCGCCCCCCGCTTCATCCCGATTGAACAGCACAGATTCCCCCTGAACGGTATCCCCCAGCCAGAACGGGCGGAGCAACTCGGGCGAGTATTTCCATTCGTGCTTCTCGGCATCGTCAGCCACCGCTTCGACCGTGGGGAGCGCGACGATCAGTGCCGCAGCAACGATTGCCAGAATCGCGATGCCAGGAAGGCGATTGTCAGGTGCGAACATGCGTGCGGGACTCCATTCAAGGAACGGGACTGGTGACCGGACTGATGTTAACGCAGAGCCGAGCCCGGCAGGAAGTGGTAGCCGTTGTCCGCTTCCTGGCGGGCTCGGCTCTCCCTGGAGTGACTGGAGACTTTGATCCTTGCTGTGGGTCACCACCCAAAGACGATGTCATCGAAATCGGGTTCGGTTTCGCAGAATTCGGATTCGTCCATGGTGTCATCGTCATCGTCTTCGTTATCCTCTTCGCCGTCATCCGAAGACACATAGATCTTGTTAATCAACCATTGCGGTGCGGTGTCTTCCCAATGCTCGTCACGACACAATAAGAACTCCTCTTCGGTCAGTGCCACAACGTGGTTCCCCACAGGGACGCCCCGCAGGACTTCCTCGGCGAATGCGCGAACCCGCAGATCGTCGTGATTCAGTTGCCGACGGATAAACGGGCGGTAACGGCGCATCGTTCCGCCATCATCGGTCACCGCGTTCTCGAGCGTCCGCAGCGTCTGGAGGACACTCGACTCGGCAGCCCCGAGTCGCCAACACTCCTTGCACACATGTTGACTGTGCCCCTTGCCACTGAATCGCTCATTGGCCCGGAAACAGTCGCACGCCCAGCAGTAGTGCCCCGGGTTGTTATTGCGACGCTTTTTCTTGCGGGACATTGTGGTTCAAAATATTCGACGCGGCCGATCGCTAGTTCTTCACGCAGAGCCACGCCCGTCAAAACGCGGTACCCGTTGTCCGCTTTCTGACGGGCGCGGCTCGGGGGCAATTGCTACCCCAGTCGCCAAGAAACTCGGCCTACTGTCCCCCCTCCGGCAGAGCCACTTGCTGCCTCGACTGCAAATACCCGACCAGATCCCGGATCTGCTCTTCGGTCAGTGTTCCCAACAGTCCCTCCGGCATCAGCGACGACTCCGTCCGTTTCATTTCGTCGATGTCGTCCTTCGCTACATAAATCCGTTCGGTTTGTGTCTGAACTCCCAACGCCTTTTCCAGACGCTCGACAACGACACCGTTCAGATTTCGGCCATCCTTCAATGCGATCACCGACATGCGGAAGTCGACCGCGACCGAGGCGTTGGGGTCGACGATGTTCTCCAGCAGGTAATCCAGATTCTTGCGATTGCCACCGGTGAGGTCGGGGCCTGCTGATTTGCCTTGGCCGTACAGCACGTGACAGGTCGCACAGGTCTTGTTGAACAACGCTCGGCCGGCGGAGAGATTCGCTTTGGCGAGTTTATCCGCCGACAGTTGGTCTTTGTATTTTGTCACCAGCAGTTGCTTGTCCGCCGCTGTCTCGCGGGTCTCGCCCCACACCTCGGTCAACTTGTTCGAGAGGGCCTCGTCACCAAAACTGCGGATGAGGCGGGCGTAATACGCCGAGATGTCCTGTCGGCGGACTTTCCCCTGCACGACCGCGTCGAGCAGGATGGCGGCCGACACAGGGCGGGACGACAGCGTGTTGATCGCCAGTTGCCGGGTTTCTGGATCGAGCCGCGGATACACCGACAGAATCCGTCCCGCGCTCTCGGGATGGTCGACAATCGCCAGCGCGCGAATCGCTTCTCCATCAACTGCGCGGTCGGTCAGTACCTGGTGGCAGAGCGCCGCCAGTCCCTCCGCGCGACTCTCGGCGAGCGCCCGAATTGCCTGCCGGCGCGACTCGGGATCCGCCATGCCGTTGGTGACGATCGCCCGCAGTTCATCCACCGCCCGACCATCGCCAAAGATCACCGCCAGGTCGCGGGTCAGTTCCACGACTTTCGCATTCTCACTCGTGGCGAGTTGGGCGGCGATCGCGTCCCAATTCGCGGGGCGGGGAGCCTTGCGCCAACCGCGCAAGGCCTCGGTCATTCCCGTGAGGACTTCCACCCGCGACGCATCGTCGAGTGCCGCGACGGCCGAGTCCGCCCCGGCCGGCCCCAACAGCGAAACGACGTATTCGACGTCTGTGGGTCGGCGTTCGATCTCTTCCGTGATCCGACGGGCAATGAACTTGCGCAAGTGCGGCAATTTGCTCGACCGGAACAATGGGTCTCGATTCTCTCCCAGGTAATCAAGAACCGCTGGCTCCAATCCATACCAGATCATCAGCGGCAAGGCCCGGTCATTGGCGAATTCGCCATGGGACGCGAGCGCTGTGGCGATCTGGGCGCGGTGTTCGACGCCGATTTTCTGAAGCGCCCCGGCCAGGTGCAGCAGTGGCAACCCTCCCTTGGCGTTGGTGGCGAGCGTCGTCAACGCATCTACTGTGGCATCGCTCGGAGTCTCCAGATCGACCAGAAGCTGGACGGCCCAGGCCTGAATGTGTTCGTCGGAATCGGCGAGCAGTTCGATCAGATCTTCAACAGACAACTTGTGCATCGCATGCAACGTCCACAGCGCGCGGAGTCGGCGGGTGACGTCCTGGGAATGATCGGCCAGAACCGCCGCCAGTCGAACGGGCGCGTGTTCCAGATCCTGCCCGCGAAACGCCCGTTCTGCCAAGAGCCGCTGGGCCTGTCGGGAATACCAGGCGTTGGGATGCAATTGCAGTTCGGCGAGTTGATCGCTGGTGAGTTTCGCGAGGTTCAGTCCCTTCACCGGTTTGGGGTCGCCGTACGTGATCTTGTAGATTCGCCCCGATCCACGGTGAATTCCGTCGTTGTCGTGGCATTCTCCGATATCACTCCAGTCAGCGACAAACACGCCGCCATCGGGACCGGTGATCAAATCGAGTCCCCGGAACCAGGGATCGTCGAAGAACACAAAGTCATTCGCGTGATGCGCGACGTAGCCCGCCTGCTCTCGCTCCATCAGGTCGCGATTGAGTCGCCGGCCGTGCAGATTGATGGCGAACATGTTGTTGCGATATTCCGCGGGCCAGTTGTCACCCTGGTAGAACATCAGTCCCGAGTGGGCATGCCCGCCACCGGCCGCCGACGTCGTGTCGGTCACCCCTTTGCGGATGTCGCTCCAGGTCTCGCGCGTGTCCCAGTGGAAGTGGTCCGCCGTCTGTTCGATGAGCTGATAAGTGCGAGGCGTCAGATCGCTGCCGTACATTCTGCGGAAATGCGCACCGGGGATCACATGCCACAAGTGCCCGATCACCGTGTTGATAAAGAACAATTCGCCGTGCTGATCGAAGTCGTGTCCCCAGGAATTGGTCGTTCCGTGGGCGACGACTTCGAACTCCTGTCGCAACGGGTGGTACTTCCAGACCGAGCAGTTGAGCCGGGTGCGCTGGGAATCGGACGTGCCAGGCCGGCCCACTTCCGAGGTCGCGAGAATTCCATGCCGGCCATAGAGCCAGCCGTCGGGCCCCCAGCGGAGACCGTTGACGATATTGTGCCGGACGGCGGCGTCGTCGAATCCGTCGAGCGCGACGATGGGGTCGGAATCAGGAATGTCGTCGCCATCGAGATCGGGAATGAAGAACAGGTTCGGGGCGGCGAGTGCCCAAACGCCACCGTAACCGACCTCGACGCTCGTCAGTTTCTTGATGCGGTCATGAAACACCGTCCGCTTGTCATGCTTGCCGTCGCCGTCGGTATCTTCCAGGATGACGATGCGATCGTACTGGTCGGCGGCGAAGTTGACCGCGCTCTCGGCGTACGAATAGTTCTCGGCGACCCACAGGCGGCCGCGTTCATCGGTGGTGATCGCGATCGGCTGGCGGATTTCCGGTTCGTGGGCGAACAGTTGCGCCTTGAAGCCTTCGGGAAGCCGGGTGAGCTGAATCGCCTCTTCGGGCGTTGGCAATTTCACCGTTTCGACCTGCGTATCGGGCAGCGTGCTGAAGCCACCATCGTGCCCGGCTTTTTCGAAAACGACCACATGCTGCCAGGGAAGCACGTCGATGGTTTTCTTGTACCGCAGGAACAGCGCGGGATCACTGACCTCTCGTTTCACCTGCGCCTGCGACATTTTGTGAACGAGCTTGATCGGCACATTCGGATCTTCGAGCCGAAATTCCACAAACGCGATGCGGCCACCGACCTTCATCGCCTTCGACAGCTCGAGCATCATCTCGTACGGAAATTCGAGTTCGTGGTAGACGTCGACCATGATCGCCAGATCGACACTGTTGGCATCGAGGCGGGGGGACTTTTCGGTCCCCAGCAGCAGGTCGACATTTTCGACATTTTTCAGTTTCAGTTTGTTTTGTAGCAAATCGAGCATTTCCTGCTGCACATCGACGGCGATCACGCGGCCGCCGGGCAGCACTTTCTCGGCCATTTGCAATGAGATCACACCCGAGCCGGCACCGATGTCGGCGATGGTCATTCCGGGCTTCAGCTCCAGCGATTCGATCATTTTCGAAGTCGCCTCTTCCCGCTCACGTTCCGGACGTTCGAGCCAGGGAGCCCCCGCGAATCCCATAACGTACGCGATTTCTCGCCCTTTGTAGAACTTGCCGATCCCGTTGGGGTCGTGTTCGGCGCGAAACTCGTAGCGCCCGCCGGACGTGGGATCGACATCCTTTCCGGCACCCGTTTTGGGTGGGGCGGCGGGAGCCGCGACGGCAACCGCAGTTTCTTTCGAATCGGAATCGGGCGTGGCACCCGTTTCCGCCGCGTCCGTATTCGCGTCTGCCGATGAATCGGTCGCGACCGTCTCGTCGTTGGCGGATGCCTGTTCGCGTTCCTGGGGATTGGCTGCTTCCGTTGTCTTCCCAAGAGTGGAAGCAACAGGACTCTCAGTCACTCCTCCGACTGCGGTTCCGCGCGACGGATTCGCGGGGAGAGGAGTGGTCTGTGTACCGCACCCACTCAACAGCGAAACGGTGATCGCGACACCGACGAGGTTCCAGAATCTGCGGATCAACGACGGAGGGGCGACGGCGGGCAGCATGAACGACCTCGCGACAAGTTCGCGCCGTGCGAGACACACGGTGCGAATGGGCGGACAATGGAGCGAATCGACCCGACCAGCAAAGTGGGGCGACGCTCAGTACGAATCGGTAGAATAGCGTGACGGTCGGCAATTTCGCCAATGATCGAGTCGGCGGAGCGCCTCATCCTGTTCATCCCTTTCATCCTCTTCATCCTGTCAAATCTTTTCCGTCCGTCGTTTCCATTCTCCGAGCCGACTGACCGAATTCCACGGTTCGAGGGTTTTTTTAGGACAGGATGAAAGGGATGAACAGGTTCTTTTCTCGGATGTCGATCTGGAGAATACGAACTTTCAACCCGGAAATCTCGAGCGTCAAGTCCGAAGTTTCATCACCTCAGAGCGACACTCGCGTATTCGCGGTACACACCAGCTCGCCCTGGTAGTATACTGGAAGCCAGCGTCCCCGCCGTTCAGGAGTTCTCGCCATGTCCGCCTCCCGTCGCCCCGCCCCTGTTCCCCATCACACGAGCCGTCGCGCATTTTTGGCCGACGTGGGTATGGGATTCACCGGAGTCGCGCTGGGTGCGATGCTCGCGAAGGATGGGGTCGCGCGGGCCGAGTCGACGAATGGCTGGAGTCCCAGCACGGGACAACCACATCACCGGCCGAAGGCGAAGAGCGTCATCTGGATCTTCCTCGTGGGGGGAATGAGTCAGATGGAGTCGTTCGACCCCAAACCCGAACTCAACAAGTGGGCGGGGAAGACGTTTGAAGAGTCCCCGTACAAATCGACGCTGGAATCTCCCTACCTCAAAAAGAACCTGAGGGAGCTGGTCGAGGGGCTGCACAAGGTGCATCCCAAGCTGTACGAGTTGCAGGTGGGTTACAAGAAATACGGGCAGAGCGGGTTGGAGATCGCCGACTGGTGGTCGCACACCGCCCAGCACGCCGACGACCTGGCGATCGTCCGTTCAATGTGGACGACCGACAACAACCACGGGGCTCAGCTTCAGTTCCACACTGGCAGACACGTGCTGGAGGGGCAGTACCCCACGATTGGCTCGTGGGTCCATTACGGCCTGGGAACCCTGAACGAAAACCTGCCGCAGTTTGTGGTGATGGGGACACCCATCGCCGACTGTTGCGGCGGGATTGGCGCGCACGGCGCGAACTATCTTGGCCCGGAACATGCGGGGGTGCAGTTGGCGGTTGATCCGAAGAACCCGCTCCCGTTCACCTCACCTGGACCGGATGTGTACCGGGAGGAACAGGCCGACTCGTTCGCGCTGCTCGGGCGGCTGAATCGGCTGTCGGCGGTCGAATATCCCGACGATCAGGCGCTTACTGCCCGCATCAAGTCGTACGAACTGGCGTACCACATGCAGACCGCCGTTCCCGATGTGGTGGACTTCGGTCAGGAGACGCAGGCGACCCAGGAGCGATACGGACTCAACAACGGGACCACCAAAGTGTTTGGCGAACAGTGTCTCGCCGCCCGGCGGATGGTGGAAAAAGGGGTGCGCTTCGTTCAGATTTTCCACGGATCCAACGGTGGTGCCGGCGCGTGGGACGCACATGGTGGATTGAAGGCGGGGCACAGCAGCCTCTGCGGACAGATCGATCAGCCAATCGCCGGCCTGATCGCCGACCTCAAGCAGCGCGGTATGCTCGATGAAACGCTGATCGTCATCGGGACGGAATTCGGCCGAACTCCCGGGGCTCAGGGATCCGACGGACGCGACCATCACCCGTATGGTTTCTCGGTCGTTTTGGCGGGTGGGGGCATCAAGGGAGGCATCGCGCACGGAGCCACCGACGAAATCGGCTTCCACGCCGTCGAAGACCGGCACTACGTCACCGACATTCATGCCACCGTGCTGCACCAACTGGGACTCGATCCCCGACGGCTGGAAATCCCCGGCCGCAAGCGGCTTGATCTCGACTTCGGCAAACCGATCGAGGCGATTTTGGCATAGGCAATTTCCTCACATGGCAGAAACGCGGCATTTCCCCGAAATTCGATTTCGGAATTCGCCATCGCCCGGGTGACCGCGATCAAGATTTGCGGCGGCGGGGCGATGGCGTTCACAGTTTTGTCTGGCCCACTATTTCTTCGTTCCCGACGTGGGCTTCCTTTTCTCTCCCGCGTCCGCCGTCCGCGGCGGGGGATCGCCCTTTTTCGGGGTGTTGGGTTTGCCAGCGGCGGTTTCCGCCGAGGCGGGTTTGGCTTTGGCGTTGGCCGCCGGTGTGCGGTCGGCGACGGCCGGCGTTTCGGGGGCCGAGCTGACCACCGCCTTATAATTCTTCAACTTCGGTTTGAACGGGTCGTCGCCGAACAGACTGCGGAAGATGCTGTCGCTGTTGACCTTGATGTTGTCGAAGGTGTGGACCCGCATTGATGTTCCCCCCGGGGCGATCAATCGCACTTCGCGGGGGAGATAGTTGGACTTGCTGATGACGACGGTCGCCTTACTCCAGTTCGCCGCGTCGCCCGACCAGTTGGGCCGGAGCTGCAGCACAATGTCCTGGTCCGTCTGCTTGGCGAGTTCGATCTGATACCGCTGCTTCGCCTGTTCGGCCTTCATTCCGAACAGGAACGGAAGAGGCGCGTCGATGATGCGATCACCCCGTCGTTCCTCCGGGATTTCCACGAGATCGTAGGTCTTCTGCGCCTCGTTGATCTGGATGATCTGGGAACCGGTACAGACCCAGCGCTCAGCGTCTTTGGGTTTCAATTCATAAGGGATCTTGTCGTCGTCTTTGACGGCGCTGACTTCACCTTTGGCGATCTTCACAGGTCGCAGCTCGTAATTGCCACGGTCGGGGGCTTCGAACGCGAATTTGCCCTCGGCTCGAAACTCTTTCGAAAACGTTTTGTCAATCTCGCGGTAGCGGGTGTCCCCCTCCAACTTTTGAATCTTGGCGGTGTGGCGTTCCCACTCCTTCAGGATCTGCTCCAGTTCGGGACTCAGCTTCTGGATCCGCAGTGGCTCCGCGGCGGGGCGGGGGAGGCGATTTCCCCCTTGGGGGGGCTCATCCCCCGCGGGGCGACGTCGATCGTCGCCGTCGTCCACAGAGGTTCGGGCAGGAAGGGAACGTCGGGCCGGGATCCGGGCGGGAGCTTCGTCCTCGTCGGATTCTGTCCGTCGGGCCTTGGGCCGGGGGTTGGGGGCTTCAATGTCGTCATCGGTTCCCTCGACTTGGCGAACGGGCGACTTTTTCTTGGTACCGCTCGTCGCGGTTCCCGCCGGCTCGGTGGAGGGCTTCGGCTTGGTTGCTGGTGCGGTCGCCCCCGGTTTGGCCGGTTGGGATTTGGTGGCACCGACTTTGGGCTGTTGTGCCGGCAAGGGAGCACCGAACGCCAGCAAAGTGAATGAAACAGCGATAACAGCCGGGAAGAGTGGGCGGAGATCGTCCATGACGCGTCTGGGTCCTTCCTGGATCCGCGGAGAGAGAGGGGGCGGGAATCTAGCAAAGAGCGAAAAACAGCTCCAGAGCGATTTCTTGAAGAAATGAAGCGGAGCGTGTGAACCCTCCCACGAACGGGAATTCGCGGCATCTGGTCGCTTGACACATTCAACACTTCAGGACTACGATTCGCGCGAACAGCAAGGCCGCGAGGGGTTCGTGGCCGAGGAATTCGAGAAGAGGTTGATCGTCATGGCCCACGTCGTTGCAGAACCCTGCTTCGGATGCAAGTACACCGACTGCGTTGTCGTTTGCCCGGTGGAGTGCTTCTACGAAGGGGAACAGATGCTTTACATCCACCCCGAAGAATGCATCGACTGCGAGGCGTGCGTTCCCGAATGTCCCGTGGAAGCGATTTTCCACGAAGACAACCTTCCGAACGAAGGGGACAAGATGTGGGGCGATTATAAGGCTCTCAATGCGGAGATGGCCCTTTCCTGCCCCGGGATCAACTCGAAGAAGGATCCGCTGGTCTAGTAGTATTTGCAGGGCTTGGCGTGTCGATTCGCCATCAGGCCTCCACACAACCTGCGTCAAAGTCATTGAATGATGGCTTGCGGGGCCGTTGTGGCATTCTTTTGCAGTGTTCAGCCCCGTGCCGACTGGCCCGGGGCTGTTTTCGTTGACGGTTCCTGGTGAAACCGCGTTGTCTGTTTGGCGGTATCATGGACGATACGTCCGTTTCCCGCAAAACCGTCCCCCGGCTGCGGGCACTTTCGAGTCCGGGAATCCCATCGGTCGCTTTCCTTTACCTTTGTTCAGGGTGAATTCGCATGTCTGCCCGCATTCGCTTCCACACGCTGTGGATTTTTTCAGCGCTTGTGCTTTCGTTTCCCGCTCTCTGTTCTGCCGAGGAAGTCGCCGACGCCCGTCGCCTGCCCAAGGGGACTGTCGCCTACTTCTCGATTCGGAACATGGCGGAGTTTCGGTCGGGTTTCAACCAGTCGATGTTTGGCCAGATGCTGCACGACCCGGCGATGCAGCCGTTCCTGGGGGAATTGCATAGTAAAGTGGCCGACGGCTTGAAGCATTTCGAGTCGGAAGCGGGTTTTACGGTGGACGAACTGCTGTCGGTACCGCAAGGCGAGCTGTCGTTCGCGGTGACGCTGGGTCCCAATGCGGGGCAGTTCGCCCTCGTGACGTTCGTCGACTTCACGGGGCGCGAGGAATCGTTCCGCAAGGTACTGGATCGCGTTCAGCGGGCGTGGGAAGAACAAGGGATCAAGCGGGTGGAAGAAGAGATCGAAGGGAGCCCGGCGTTTCTGATTCAGGTTCCCGCGAATGACTCCCCGGTCAAACTGGCTCCCGCATACGCGATTAAGGGGAGCACGCTGGTCTTCACCACCCATACCGATGCCCTGCGGACCGTGCTCGCCCGGTGGGACGGCCAGCATTCCGAGACTTTCGCCGACAACGAGACATTCAAGTACATCGCCGACCGTTGCCAAGGTGAAGGTTCCGAGTCGGCACCGTTGGGAGCCTGGTTTGTCGATCCCCTGTCGATCGTCAAGGGGGCGCTCTCCTCGGATCCGCAGATGGCCTTCCAGGCGGCGGTGGCGATGGGAGTCGTGCAACAGGTGGGGGTCGACAAATTCCGCGGCATGGGCGGTTCGTTTGATATGGTGCGTGGCGACTTTGATGGAGTCAGCCATACCTTCATGTACATCGAACCCACACCCCGGGGTGTGATGAACATCATGCAGTTCGACGATGGGGCGCTCGGTCCCCCCACCTGGGTGGCGAGCGATGTCGGGGGCTTTTCTTCGACCCGCTGGAATCTTGAGAAGGCGTATACCACCGTGGAATCGCTGGTGGACATGTTCGCTGGTCCCGGACGCACCGGACGGACGCTGGACGATATCGCACAGAATGCCGAGACCGGCCGGCTGCACCTCAGGAAGGACCTGATCGACCAGTTGACCGGATCGTACCAGTCGTTCAGCGATCAGGTGGGAGAAGGAGCCGCCGCCCGCCAGCGGATGTTGCTGGCCCTGGAACTCCGCAACGCCCCGGCCATGAAGGGGGTTCTGGCGCGGATCGCCGCGATCGAGGGATTCCCGGGAAAACAACGCGAATTTCAGGGTGAAACCCTCTACGAAATCTCGATTCCCGCGAACGCCTTGCAACAACTGGGAGTTCCCAACCTCACCCAGTTGCAGGCTGGCGGAGATGGGGCGGATGACGGTGATTCGAGTGTCGGGATCGCCGTGGTTGAACAGCGGCTGATGATCGCGTTCGAGGTGACCGCGCTCGAACAAGTGATTCGTGGCCTGGGTGATCGCGAACGGCTCTCGGACTCGGCGGTTTACAAAAAGGTTGCGTCACGATTCCCCGCCCGAGCCGCGTCGATTGGATTCAGCCGGGGTGACCTGCAGTTCAAGCAGTCGCTCGAAGTTTTTAAGAGCGGCATGCTCGAACAGGCTCTGTCACAGCAGATGGACTTCAATCTCGACTTTTCCAAGCTCCCCGACTTCGAGGCACTGAAGAAATACACCTCGCCGACGGGCAGTTACATGGTGGTCGACCCCAAGGGACTGCATTGGACGAGTTTCAGTCTGAAGGGTGGGGACTGAGGACGGTTCCTCACGGAGCGGTGGATTCGCATCGTTTCCCAAAAAACCTGTTTGATTGCGATTGCCGGCTGTGGTTCCGTTCTGCGGGAGCCACAGTCGGCTTCTTTTTTTGTCGGCCAAGGACGTTGTCGCGCCAAAGGGACAAAAAAATTGTAAAAACGCCAGTAGACGCCGATGTGTTCGATCGCAACAATGAACTCTGCGTTCTCACGTCTCTGAAGGAGCATCGCGTGGCGAGCCAAACGATTAAGACTGGCGACTGGGTCATCTACTGCAAGACAAAATTCAGCCCCCATCCGGGGACGCGGGCGCGGAACGTGCAGCCCTCCCCGAACGGGGATGAATAGTAACTGCTCAATAACCCCGCGGTCGGCGCGCGGTCCGGCGGCGCTCGTCGCAGGCGTCGATTGAGTGCGCGAGTTTACGGAGGTGGAGAAGTTGCCTCAGGCCGCTGCCATTATCCGGTCTCGGGTGCGGGGGTCGCAGTCGCTTCGG
>CAMATH010000090.1 GCA_945860955.1 Planctomicrobium piriforme | reverse complement strand
GGCGTCTGCTCCGCCGCCGGGATCTCGATTCCCGCGATGACGATCGGTTGGATTGGCTGGGGGTCTGACTGGCTCATGCGCCATACATTCCCCGAAAAACCGACTTTGAGTAAATACCAGTTTCCGAGGGGTTATTGAGCAGTTACCTGTCTCCTTGCCATTCAACCACCCCATCGTCCTTAAGTCCCAAACGCCGCTGGCAAACGATAATAACGCATCGATTCCCGAACCCGGTTCCAACCGGCGGCCGCCGCACGATCGTAGGCCCGGAGCCCTTTTTCGATCCGTTCGGCTTTGTTCGAGAAATCGCGAAAGATCATGTAGGTGCACCGCGGAAAGAACGAAAACCGCACCAGAGGTCGCAGGCAGATCGTCCTCAGAATCTTGCAGTCAAATCCCGCGACCGCTTCCGCGACTCCGGGCGCGACCGTGATTTCCTGTTCACAGAGAAACGACTGTTCGAACACTTTCCGCTTCGCCGCTTCGTCGAGCTGTTGGCCCCGTTCCCGCGCGGAGTGGACCGTATTCAATGCATCCAGCAGCGGCGGTGTGACCAGGCGTTCCGCCCCCGGCTCGCGGCCAAACTGTTTTGTGAACCGGTAGTTCGTGACGGTGTCGATGCAGACCAGGCGGTTGATCGCCCGAAACCGCTCGGCGAATTGATTGAGCAAGCCCAGGCGATACGTGCGCTCGGTCGCGTTGTAGAAATAGCGCCGCGCCATGAATCGGCCCACACTCCCGCCGACTTCAAAGTAGCCGGTGGCCCACAACGCACCATGGGCGGCGATCTGAAAAAACGCGTGATTGCCGCGCGAGTCGTCGTACGTCTCCATCAGCAGCTTCACCCGGCGGGGGATGTCATACAATTCCCCCGCCTGCTCCACCGATTGAGCCCGCAGCGACTCAAATTCCTGTTGAAGTTGAATGTCGGTCATGTCGGTCACACGATTTGAGATTTGGAACAAACCCACGGTTCCCTCCAGGGATAACCGATGAATTCACCCTCGATTCACCGGTTTCTCGCGAAATCGACACCTCCCAGAACCGTCGCAGATCCCGAACTCTATGCCACCAGCTCGGGTACCACCCGTCCGTGAACATCCGTCAGGCGGAAATCTCTGCCGGCGTAGCGGTAAGTCAACCGTTCGTGGTCGAATCCCAACAGATGCAGAATCGTCGCGTGGAGGTCGTGGACATGGACTTTGTTTTCCACGGCGGCGAAGCCGAATTCGTCGGTGGAACCGTGGACATACCCACCTTTGGCCCCCCCGCCCGCCAGCCACATCGAAAACCCATAGTGGTTGTGGTCGCGACCGGAAAGTTCAGGCAGTTCCGCGACGGGGGTTCGCCCGAACTCGCCTCCCCAAAACACCAGCGTGCTGTCGAACATCCCCCGCTGTTTGAGATCGCTGAGAAACGCCGCGATCGGTTGATCCCACTCCGCCGCGAGCCGCTTGTGGTCCGCTTCGAGATTGCTGTGGTTGTCCCACGGCTGGAAGTTGCCACTGTAAAGTTGAATGAACCGCACCCCCCGCTCCAGCAGCCGACGGGTCATCAGCAATTGACGCCCGATTGGTCCCGAACCGTACGCCTCGCGAAGGGACTCGGGTTCACGGGCGATATCAAACGCCTCTCCCGCTTCCGTCTGCATGCGATAGGCGAGCTCGAACGACTGAATGCGGGCTTCCAGTTGAGGATCGCCGCCGCGATCGGCCTCGTGCTTCGCGTTCATCCGCCGGACGAGGTCCAGTTGCTTGCGCTGTTGTTCGGTTGTGAGACCCGTGTTGCGAATGTTCTCGATCAACTTTTGCACGTCGGTGTGCTGGCTGTCGATATACGTTCCCTGAAAGGCTCCCGGGAGAAACGCCGACCGCC
Organism: Planctomicrobium piriforme; assembly: GCA_945860955.1. GTDB lineage: Bacteria > Planctomycetota > Planctomycetia > Planctomycetales > Planctomycetaceae > UBA10511. The sequence goes on along the minus strand of CAMATH010000090.1, from coordinate 32,613 downwards.
AGTTGAGCGCCCCGGTCACGGGTAGACCGGCGGGGCACATCGCGATGAAACCGGGAAGATTCTGATTTTCAGATCCCAGTCCGTACGTCACCCACGATCCCATCGCGGGACGGGGCATCCGCCCGTCGCCACAGTTCATCAGCCAAAGCGACGGCTCATGGTTGGGAACGTCGGCATGCATCGAGCGAATCACACACATATCGTCGATGTGGGCCGACGCGGTCTTGGCGAACAGCTCGCTGACCTCGATGCCGCTTTGTCCGTACTTTTGAAACTTGAACGGCGATTTGTACGCGCCGCTGGTCTTGCGTTCGGTGCGCAGATTGGGGTTCGGCAGATTCTGTCCGTGGTACTTTTCGAGAGCCGGCTTGGGGTCGAACGTGTCGACCTGCGACGGCCCACCGTTCATGAACAGATGCACGACCTGTTTCGCTTTCGCGGGAAACTGAGGCGCGCGGGGTGCCAGGGGCTGAGTCGCTCCCGCGACGGAGAGACCGGCCGCTATCGCGGGTCGGGAGTGGGGGTCAGCCAGCAGGCCGGCCAGTCCCAACATGCCAACCCCCATACCGGTCCGCGTCAGAAGTTCACGGCGTGAACAGAGATCGGGGTCCGGAAGGCGCAGGTTCCACATCGCAGTCGCTCGACAGGGCTGGAGATGATTCTTCAACCCGCGCAGGGACACGGGCCGCTAACCGGGAATCTTATACTCAGCGCGGCGGAAAATGCGACCTGAAGCCCGCGCCACTTCCGTCTGGGGGCGGATATCGATCCTGAACAGCGACTACGTCGCGATCGCCGACTTGGAGCGCGAGAGTTCCTCCATGAACCGCAACGACCGCCGGGTCGTTTCCTCTGCGTCCGGAATGAGGCCGTCGAGCAGTAACGCGTTTGTGTAGAGCTGCTGTCCGCAATCCCGGATGAAGTCGTCGTTGTCGGTATTGACCGCCAGATCGCACAGCCGTTCGACCAGGGGCGCATGGGGATTCACTTCGAACACCCGTTTCGAAATCTCGAAGCCCTTCATCGTGTTCGACAGCACCTTTTGCAATTGGCTGCTCATCGTCCCCTGCGAATTCACCAGACAGCAGGGGCTGTCGGTGAGGCGGTCCGACTCGCGCACATCGGCGACCTTCGCGTCCAGCGCGCCGCGGAACAGCTCGATGACCCGCGTGAAGTGTTTGGGTGCCGACTTGCGCTCGGGCTCGATGACCGGATTGGTGCTTTCAGGGAACTTCACGTCCGAAGAATCGATCGAGATGAGTTCCTTTTCTTCGTACGTCCGCAACTGGGTCAGCGCGAATTCGTCGACCGGATCGTCCAGGAACAGTACCTCCAGATTCCGCTTGCGGAACGCTTCGAGATGCGGGTGCCGGGTCATGGCGTCCAGATCGGAACCCGCCAGGTAATAGATCTGCTGCTGGCCGACCGCCGCCCGTTTGATGTACTCGTCGAGCGACACACTCCGCTTCGCGGCTCGTTCCTCAACCGAGGCAGGCAGCACCAGATCGCTCCCCAGACCATTCGTCGAATGGAACCGCATCAATTTGGCGATCCGTTCGCGATTCTCGAAATCTTGGCCGATCCCCGTCCGAAGGATCGCGCCGAATTGTTTGGTGAAGGTCACAAACATCTCGGGCTGATCCTCGGCGACACTCGCCAGATGATCGAGTACCTTGCGCGTCAGAACCTTCTTGAGTTTCGGCAACAACCGGTGGTCTTGCAGGGTCTCGCGAGAGACGTTGAGCGGCAGGTCGGCCGAATCGACGACGCCGTACAGAAAACGCAGATACTCCGGCAGCAGGTCGCGACAGTCGTCCTGTACCAGAATCCGCTTCGCACACAGATTGACGCCGTGCTGAATCTCGCCGAATCCCATCAACTCGAAATTCGTCGTCGGACAGTACAGAATCGAGTGAAACTGAATCGGCGAGTCGCTCGACAGATGCAGGTGCCACAGCGGCTTTTCGTCGGACCGATGGGTCAGCCACTGGTAGAAGCCCGTGTGCTGCTCGTCGGTCACCTGGCTCTTCGGTTCAACCCAGATCGGCTTCTGTTCGTTGAGAATTGCCCCTTCCAATAGGATCGGGAACGGCACGAAGGTGGAGTACTTGCGGACAATGTGCTTCAGCCGGAAGGCGTCTAGAAATTCGTCCAGTTTGTCCTTCAAGTGCAGTCGCACTTCGGCCCCGCGGGGAACCGTGTCACCCGCCGGCGTGATGGTGAATCGACCCGAACCGTCCGATTCCCAGCGCCAGCCGGTCGTTTCGCGGTAACTGCGCGTGACCACTTCGACCTTTTCAGCCAGCATGAAGGCCGAGTAGAAACCGACGCCGAACTGACCAATCAACGACAAATCCGGCCCGGCACTCCCCGACCTGCCCGATTCGACAATGCTCTGGAAGAATTCCTTGGAACCGCTATGGGCGATCGTTCCCAGATTCTGCACCAGCTCGTCATGCGTCAACCCGATCCCGTTGTCGCGAATGACGAGGATCTTCGCTTCGGAATTGGGAACCAGCGTGATTTCGAGAGGGGTATCGTCGCGATGTTGATCTTCAGAAAGCTGAATGTGCCGCAGCTTGTGGAGCGAGTCGGAGGCGTTCGAAATCAATTCCCGCAGCGCGATCTCGGGATTCTGATACAACGAATGCGACAGAATGTGCAGAAGCTGCTTGATTTCCGTCTGGAAAGTGAATTCCTGTGGTTCAGCCATGACGACAAATCCCGAACAAATTGCGACGAGGATGCGGCAACCGGCCCGCCGACAAAATGGCAGGTCGGCAGATTGCGAGGCGGACTAAAACGCAACTCGCGCGCCACGCCGCGCTGTCATTGGGAATTCGCCGCCGATCCGTGGTGTGGATCTCAATCCACACGCCCCGCCGTGCCAGAAATCGCCACTTCGTCTGCCCGACAACACCCACGATTTCCATCCCCCGCCTGCCATTTCGCGTCGCCTGTGTGGTTCGTCCCGGTGCGTCATTTTTTGTGATTTGAATTCCAATGGGCTGGGCCGCGGACTGCCATTTTGGCATGCGATCTGGAATTCGCGGAGACTCCTCGGTTTGCTAGAATTGCCTGACCGCCGGGTTGTCGCCCCGCTGAGGTTTCTCCGCCAGTCACACGTTTGTTGAGGTTGTCGCCATGTCACTCTCTCGCCGCGATTTTCTTGCCAACTCCACCGCCGCCGGTCTGGTCGCGGGGGCGATTTCCGCGACGGCGGACGACGCGCGGGCCGATGAGAATTTCAACCCCAAAACGGTTGGCAAGACACCCCATACGAAATTCGCCGTCAATTGCGAAATGTGGTTCCGCAAGCTCCCGTTTATGGATCGGATCCGAGCGGTGGCGGACATGGGTTTTCCCGCGATTGAATTCTGGCCCCACGAAGGGAAGGATATTCCTGCGGTCGCGAAGCTGTGCCAGGATCTGGGGATCGCCGTCGCTCAGTTCACCGCCTGGGGATTCAAACCGGGCCTCAACGAACCGAAAAACCACGACGCGTTCGTCAAAGCGGTCGAGAAAGGGTGCAAGGTCGCGAAGATTCTCGACTGCAAACTGATGTGCGTTGTGGCGGGTGACGATGTTCCCGGTTTGACGCAGGAGCAGATGCACCTTAACACGATCGAGGGGCTGAAGCGGGGGGCACCGATCGCCGAGAAGCATGGCGTCACGATGATTCTCGAACCGATGAACATTCGGGTCGACCATAAAGGACATTGCCTCTACGGCAGCCCTCCCACGTTGCGGATCTGCGAAGCGGTCGGCTCGAAAGCGGTGAAGATCAACTGGGATCTGTACCACATGCACATCACCGAAGGTGATCTTTGCGGTCACTTGCGCGAAGGGTTCAAAGCGGGGCACATCGGCTACCTGCAACTGGCCGACCACCCCGGGCGGAACGAACCGGGGACTGGCGAAATCCACTACAACCGAGTTCTGAAAGAGGCGTACGATCTGGGCTACCGCGGCTACGTCGGTTTGGAACTGACCCCGAAGACAACGGATTTGGCGGCGGCGATTGGGGCTGCCAAGGCGGATCTCTGGTAGTCTGCTATACTGCGCGCAGCGTCAAATCAGACAATTCGCCGCCCCAGACCCCATCCGGCTCGTCCGGATGGTGAATAAGATCGGTAGCTAGAAAAGTGCCCACCATCCTCGATCAAGACCCCATCCACCTCGTGTGGATTGGTGAATGAGATCCTCGCTCCGTCAGACAGGATCGGTGTCAAACGAAACCTGTCCGGATCACAAGGCGATTGGTCGCCAATTGTCGCAGCGGACGCGAAATGCATTCATGCCTCGCAAAAAACACGACATCGCCAGTGGTACCGATTGACTTGGTTACCAACGTCGTGCGTGGCAGACAGAGCGAAGATCTGATTCACCAATCCACACAAGGTGGATGGGGTCTAGACCGCGCACTGTGATTTGGGACTAGCCATCGATCTTTCTCCCCATCCGCTCAAGGCGGATGGGGCCGTCACCAACACCAGCCGCTATCAGGATTTCGCGAGCCACCTTCCGGCTCGAGTGCAATGTCGCGTTTTCGGCCGCGCGGGGTATGAAGCAAGCTAGCAAGCTGGCGAGCAAAAAACCGATCTGGACTCAATCGGCCGATTTGAGATACCGTCCCCACCGCCCCAGGTTTGGGGAAGGATCGGCGGAGTGTCGTCGATCCTGTGCCCGACCGGCCGCTGGAATCGAGCCGGGGTTCATTTCGTCGAAGGATCCGACATGCTCACTCGCACATTCGTTCCCCTGTTCGTCTTAGGGTTGTTTGTTTCCGCTGGCTGTGGAAATCAGGGGACTGGCGGGCCCCAGGCGCAAACCGGCAAATCGAGCGGTGGCGTGGGTGTCGTCGATCTGGATGGCGTCGCGAAGGCGCTGGGGCGCGATATGACGATGGAGAGCGACGCCGAACTGAAACTCGCGCAACTCAACGAAGAGTTGACAGCTTTGCAGGAAGCGCTGAACAAGCAGTTCGCCGACAAACGCGAGGAGCTGGGAGAAGATCTGACCGACGACGACAAGCGGCAACTGCTGGTCGCGAAAAACAAACTGGAGATTCAGTTCCGCGACAAGAAACTGGCGGCGGAGCGGAAGCTCATGACGCACAAGCAGAAGCTGCTGGAGCAGTTCCGGGAGGAGACGAAGCCGATTCTGAAGGAAATCGCCGCCGAGCGGGGATTGAGCATCGTCATTCCGAAAGACCCGATGCTGCTGTTGACGGTCACTCCGGAATACGACCTGACCGACGCGGTCGTGGTGCAGATGCAGAAGCTGCAATCGACCAAGCCGGCCACCGCCGACGCGACCCCCGCCAAGCCGAAGCGGAAACAGCCGGCGGCGGAAACGTCGTCGCGCGACTGATACACTGGGCCGACAGGTATTCACAAACCGGTTATCGTGTGAAAAACCGAACCGTCCACAGCACCCAGGTTTCGCCTGGGTGCTGGCGTTTTCAGTCCGCAAATACGCAATCTGCTGACGGATGGCTATCGGGCCCCGTCAACTGCCAGCATCGGATTTCGAGCCTGTTGTTACTTTTTAATCAGTTTTTTATTGGCTTGTCCGACGGACACAACCGCAGGTCGCCGGGGTCAACCTGGCGGGGATTCCCCGGTTCGATCTCCATGGCCGCGGTCTGATCTTTGCCATCCAACCCGACGGAATAGATCAGTGGCCGGCCCTCGACCAAGCGGTATCCCAATGGCCCGGATCCGTACGGGTCCATTGGCAATTCGTCGAGTTCGCCAGGCACGAGTTCTGTCAGGGCATTCGGATACGCGCCGATCCTTATGCGGTGCGATTCCAGCGCGACCCGCAGAACCGCGGCTCCCACTTCCGCTTTCCCGACGTCTCCCGCTTTCGGCCCCCAAACGACACTGACGCGGGAGCTGCCCATCGCGAAGAGGAACGGACTGTTGCGAATCGTAAGAAAGTCCGTGGACGCGATTCGAAGGAGTTCGTCATCGGCTTCGTCGGTGGCCGCGGCTGGTGTGTTGGCTGATTGCGCTGATGGATTTGCGGGCAGATACTCGTTCAGTTTCGTTTCCAGTTCCGCGCGAGTCAGCATCAACGGTGCCACGACCGGACCGGTCAGCCAGGTCCAGTCTTGGGGCGGAGTGTAGCGCGGCGTGGTCTTCGGCCGCGGATCCCCCAGCCATTGCACGAGTGGCACCAGTCGCGACTCGACGACCACTCCTTCACGCAGGGATTGCAACCCCGCCATGGTGATTCGGCCCGACGGTCCCTCGGAATACAAGGCGTCGAGCAATTCCGGAATCTGCACGAGATCGACATTGGCCCGGTCCGCGATTGTGGCGACGCGCAACGCACGAATCGCCACCAGGAGATCGCCAAGCTGGTCCGCCGAAAGATTGGTGCCTTCCGCGTCGACCAACTGCATCGCCCGTTCACACGCGATCCCCGACTGGTAGCGGACATTCCATAACACTCCCGTAAAATCGGGACTCTCCAGCAGTAATCGATTGATTCGAAGCTGGGCCGCCAGCAACTGACCGGCACGTGGCAAATCCCGCTCGACCATGGCGAGGCGAAACGCGCCGGTGAGAATATCATTGGCTGTCGAGTACGCGACGATTTGGTTCAGTGGACGTTGAAACATGCTCCGACTGCGACGATATTCGTGCTGCCAACTGGTGATACCGTAGGACTGATACCAGCTAGTATTCGCATCGTCGCGGTAGATTCGCCCCAGCCCTTTCTTTCCCGAGGCAAGGACCAAGTTGTCAATCACGTTGCGATTGCGAAGGAGATACGCTTTCGCCTCGTCCCAGTCGGCATGTGCCGGTCCTTCGGCGATCGCCATTTGGATTTTGAAATAGCTGGGATCACGACGAATATTGAGTGCCAGATCCGCATCTCGAATGATTGGCCACGCCCGGTCCCCCTCGGCCACTTGGCGATTCGCGTCGTCAAATCGATCGATCGCATCCTGAGTACCGCCGGGAACCGCGATGACGAGCCGAATCCAGAGTGTCACCCACGTGATCGTCACCAGAGCCACGGTCCAGACGCACGCGATTCGAAATCTGCGAAACGCACGGGAAATCCACGACCTTTGCGCCAGAATCCCCCGGCGGAGTTCGGTGGCGACCGCGGAGAATTCGGGCTTTTGGAGCGAATCGACCGATTCGCCGGCACTCAGCCGCCGGTGATACGCCAGGCACAGTTCCGAAACACTGTGGGCTCGGTCGTCCTGATTCCACCAGCCGGGAAGCCGCCATCCCAGGCGTCGACGCACTCGGTTGACGTATCGCAACAGGGACCGCGGCAACGCGGTTTCGGCGACCGCGCACCGAATTTCCGGATGGGACCACAGCAGACCGCGAACGTCGCGGTCGCAGAGCCACTCGGTGACTTCTTCCGACGATTTTCCTTCGTCCAATTGTCGATGGCTGAACTCATACAACATGCAGGAGAGTTCCCAGCGAATCGACCCGTTTCGCCCGGAAAGTGCCGCTCGTTCGATCGCTTGCCAGATTTCCGCCGGTAACGGCCGCTTGGAAATCTCGGTCACGTCAATCCCGGCGGCCAACAGTCTGGGAGCAGGATTGCCGGTCGTCGGATCGGATGCCGGGAGGGAATCTTGAACCGCAGTGGACATGCGATCTCTCGTGAAAATGGTCAGGGTATCCAATTGGGAGTCGCCGAAGCGGCGGATTTGTCTATTTTCGTTGCGGCTGAAAGCGCGGCACTTTTTTAGCGACCCCTCGCCGGCTCGCCCGGCAGGTGAAGGAGACGGGTTGCTATACTCCGCACGGTCCGCGTTGAGACATTTTGATCGAGCCACGCCCGTCAGGAAGCGGTATCAAACTCTCGCTTCCTTACGGGCGCGGCTCCCCGAAATTGTTCCGTTTCCGGCCGTACGAGGTATAACTCGACACGCCTCGATCGCGACTCAGGCCCCTGCCCGTCAAGCGGGCAGGGGTCTTGAGCTCGCCATGTCTCAATGGGTTCTGCATTCGGAATAATAGAACCGATTCACCGGTGGATTCTCGCTGGGGTTTGCCGATATGATCACCCACTGGTCTTCTTCGTCCTTCGTTGTCGCTTCAGAAATCGCCGCGATGTTTGACGCTTCCTCCCGGCACTATGAAACCGTCGCCAGCCGACGGGAGTTTTTGACCCGCACCGGCGCGGGGTTTGGCGCGCTCGCCCTGCACAGTCTGCTGGTTCAAGACGGACTGGCGGCAGGCGGTTCGTCCGAGGGAGTGCCGGGCGGGGCTCCCAATCCCATGCGGGCGCGCTCGGGTCATCTTTCACCCACCGCTCGCAGTGTGATTTTTCTGTTCATGGATGGCGGCCCCAGTCACCTGGACACCTTCGATCGCAAACCGGCGATCAACCAATTCGCCGGTCAGCCGTTGCCGAAGACGATCGAGCGGGTCATCACCCCGATGGGGGTCTCGGAAAACCCGGTTCTCGCCAGCCAGCGAAAGTGGAAGCAGTACGGTGAAAGCGGGCTGGAGATTTCCGACTGGTACGCGCATGTGGGGGAACATGCCGACGACCTGTGCGTGATCCGTTCGTGCTGGGCCGATGGCCTCAATCACGTGGGCAGCGTCTGCCAGATGAATACCGGCTCGATTCTGGCGGGTCGCCCCAGTTTGGGGGCCTGGGTCGGGTACGGCCTGGGAAGCGAAAACGAAAACCTTCCGGGCTTTGTGGTTCTCCTCGACAACGACAAGGAACCCCCGGGAGGAAACCGTGTGTGGGGGACCGGGTTCATGCCCGCGACGTACCAGGGGACGCGGTTCCGCAACGGCCAGACCCCCGTGCTGCATCTGTCGCCCCCCGCGGAGATTGACGGGCTTCAGCAGCGCTCCAAACTCGACTTCATCAACGAAGTGAATCGCAAACATTTGCGAACCCGGGCGGGGGATTCGGAACTCGAGGCCCGGATCGCGTCGTACGAACTGGCGTTTCGCATGCAGGCGGAAGCGCCGGCGGCGGTCGATTTAACGCAAGAGACTTCCGAGACTCAGGAATCGTACGGATTGAACAACAAAGCCACAGCGGCATTTGGGCGCAACTGTCTTCTGGCGCGGCGGATGGTGGAACGGGGAGTCCGCTTTGTGCAGCTCTATTCGGGTTCGGGGAGCCAGTGGGACGCGCACACAAAGATCGAAGACAATCACGGTCGGCTGTGCAAATCAACCGATCAGCCAATCGCGGCATTGCTCAAGGATCTGAAGCAGCGCGGGCTGCTCGATCAGACGCTGGTGATCTGGGGTGGCGAATTCGGCCGAACACCGATGTCCGAAAAGGGAGATGGTCGGGACCACGACCCGCATGGTTTCTCGATGTGGTTCGCGGGAGGTGGGGTCAAGGGGGGCCAGGTGATCGGCGCGACCGACGACTTCGGATTGAAAGCGGTGGAACGGCGGGCTCATGTCCACGATCTGCACGCGACCATTCTGGAATTGATGGGACTCGATCACACCCGACTGATCTACCCCCATCAGGGACGTCCTGAACGACCGACGGTGAACGAAGGCCAGATTCTCGACGAAGTCTTCGCGTGATTGAGTTGCAGGAGTCGGCCAACGGCGTGATTCTGCCGGTGCAGGCGCAGCCCGGCGCGAAAAAGAACGGCGTGGTGGGGGAACACGCCGGCCGACTCAAGGTGGCAGTGACCCAGGCCCCGGAAAAGGGGAAAGCGAATAAGGCGCTGATTGAAGTTCTGGCGGCTGACTTGAAATTGAAGCGCTCGCAGATCGAATTGCTCTCCGGAGAGTCAAACAGCCAGAAGCGATTTCTGGTGACGGGAGTGACGGTGACGGAGTTGGAACAGCGGATTTCACTGGCACTGGGAGTTGACTCAGAGGATCACATTCCGGCCCGAAAAACCTGATTCGCAACGGAGAGCGGACTGAATTATGCAATTTTATTCTCGCGATGAAAAATCCAAAAATTCCTCTTGAATTTCCTTCACATCAGTGCGAAACTTGCACTCGCAGGGAACCGGTTGAGTCTGCATGAGCGGTGACAATCATCTCGACTTCGGAACAGATGGGAGTGATGCGAATGTCTCGGCATGGTGGACGTGGTGAACGCTGGCGGCGACGTGGCCGACCAGACGAGGGGCTTGGCAATTTCGGTTCGCGAACACTCGAAGAGGATCGCGACGTGCCGGAAGAGCAAGGGGGGACTCAAGTCGATCGCGGGATGCCCGCGTCGAATGAGCGGACGGGCGAGGGAGACTCCAATGGCGTCCCTTAACCACTAACAGGCGAGCGGGGCGGCGTCAGCCCCCTGCGAATGACCCGCCTTCTTCGCCCATTGCCTCCCCACCCCCACGGTCAGTCCCCGGATTGATTTCGCGTGTGGGACGCGAGTCGCTATAAGTGTGTCGATCACACCCGGGCCGTCATCGCACAAACGCGAACGGCGGCCCGGTGTGTTCCCTTGAACTCGACGCCCGGTCAGCGACATGTCTTCCCCACTTGCGAACTCGGAAAAACTTTCTGGCGACCCGCGAGGAGAACGGGGTTTCCCGTCGGTGCCGCGCGCCGAGGTGGAGGCGAGCGCGAAGCGGAAGGCGTACGCCAACATCGTCTTGCCGTTGTTCATCACGTCGATCATCGCGTTTCTGGATCGCGTGAATCTGAGCTACGCCAAGCTGACGATGATGGCCGATCTCCAGTTCAGCCAGAGTGTGGTTGGCCTGGGAGCGGGGATCTTCTTCGCCGGCTACGTTTTGTTTGAAATCCCCGGTGCCCTGATCGCCGAGCGCTTCAGCCCCAAGTGGTGGCTCGCCCGGATCATGCTCTCGTGGGGAATTCTCTCGGGATTGATGGCGTTTGTCGCGACGGAACGGCAGTTTTACGTCGTGCGGTTTCTACTGGGAGTCGCCGAGGCGAGTCTGTACCCGGTCATCTACGCGTCGTGTATCCCCCGGTGGTTCAGCGTGCAGGATCGTCCACGGGCGATCGCGGTGCTGCTGACGTCACTGCAAATCGCCACGATCGTCGGCAGTCCTTTGGGGGGGTGGTTGTTGGGTGTCCCCTTGTTTGGTCTCAAGGGATGGCAGGGACTGTTTCTGATCGAGGCGCTGCCGGCGATCGTCTTCGCGTTCATCATTGTCTGGTGGATGGCGGACTCCCCCCGGGAGGCCCGTTGGCTGACGGAAGAGGAACGGGAGCTGCTCACCGAGCGCTACCAGGCAGAGTCTGCCGCCTCCCACGGACAGAAACGCCTGACAGTCTGGCAAACACTCGCCGACCCCGAAGTGCTGAAGCTCTCGCTCACCTACTTCCTGTGGATCACCGGATTCTGGGGGGCGACGTTCTGGATCCCCTCGGTGCTGAAGGAGTCGTCCGGCTGGTCTGACCTGAAGGTGAGCTGGATGATCGTCCCCCCCATGCTGGCGTCTTTGGCGCTGATGGTCTGGATCGGTCACAACTCGGCGAAGACCGGCGAAAAACGCTGGCATGGCGCGATCGGTCTGTTTCTGGGTGCCGCCGGCATGTTGATCGGCGCGGTGACCACGGAACCGACGGTGGCGTATTTCTGCCTCTGCCTGGCGATTGTCGGGGTCTACGCGCCGTTCGGCGTCTGGTGGTCGTACCCGACGACGTTTCTTTCTGGACCAGCGGCCGCTGGCGCGATCGGACTGATCAATTCGTTTGGTAACGTGGGGGGATTTGTCGGCCCGTACCTGACCGGCTATTTCAAAGATCTGACCGGCAGCTACAAAGGTCCGTGGCTCTATCTGGGAGTCTCGCTGGCGACGGCCGGCTGTTTGATGCTGACACTGCGGAGACACCGCCCGATTCCGAAAATGCCGGGGTGATTTCGCGGTTTCAGGTTGTTATCGCGCAAGGCGTCAAATCAGTCGATTCGCGTCCCCAGACCCCATCCGGCTCGCCCGGATGGTGAATGAGATCGGCAGCTAGAAAAATGTCGCCCCATCCTCGATCAAGACCCCATCCACCTCGTGTGGATTGGTGAATTAGATCCCCGCTCTGTCCGACAGAATTGGCGACATACAAAACTCGTTCGAAACGCAAAGCAATTGGTCTCCAATCGTCGCCGGGAACGCGAGACGCATTCATACCTCGTAAAAGCACGACATCGCCAGTGGTACCGGTCGACTTGGTTACTGACGTCGTGCGTGGCAGACAGAGCGAAGATCTGATTCACCAATCCACACAAGGTGGATGGGGTCTGGACCGCAAAATGTGGTTTGGCGCTAGCCATCGATCTTTCTCCCCATCCGCTCAAGGCGGATGGGGCCGTCTCCAACACCAGCCTCCATCCGACTTTCGCAAGACCACTGCCGGCTCGGGTGCAATGTCGCATTTTCGGTCGCGTGGAGTATTGTCACCGATCTCCTTCACCTGCCGGGCGAGCCGGCGAGGGGTCGCTCGATCGATGGTGGGCATCCTGTCCATCCTTTTTATCCACTTCATCCTGTTTCACTTCTTTCGTCCGTTACGCCCGATTGCAGCATCAAATGACAGTGTTGAGTCAATCAATTGGAAGCCTGCGATCCCTGCCCCTCACGCCGCCCTCCGGTCGCTTGACTGCGTACTGGAATCCGTGCTGTCCACGATTTTCAACCGGTCGAGAAAGCTCAAATCCGAGACCAGCGGCTTGTGTTTGTACTGAGTGTCACTGGCACCGCGACTGGTCACCTCCCGGGAGATCAGGCGTTGCCACTCTCCCGACGCGATCCGAACCAGCAGGGGGGAACCCAGGATCCGGTTCAAACGAGTCGCGCCGTAGACCAGAACCGTCCGCCGCAATTCGTCATCCATCGCCCGGACGAGTGCCAGAGCGCGGTTGACGTCGGGCGCTTCCCGTTGCTCAACCACCAGCGCATATCGCGGCAATTCCCCAGTGGGACGCAGGGGTGCCAGGGTGAAGCAGGCCAGTGACATACCGGCGACACGCTCGGCATGCGCCACGGCGTCGCACACCGTGTGGGCCGAGAGTTTTTCCCCTTCCAGATCGCAATAACTGCCATCCTTCTGCAGGAATTCGATTACGGGTGCCTCACCACGATACCCGACACACTGGACGATGTCCCCGATGTCATAGCGGTACAGCCCCCCCATCGTGCTGAAGATCAGCCGATAACACCGACCGACCTCCAGTTCGTGCATCTCCAACACGACCGGGTCGACGGAGCCTGTTTCATCGACGGGGATGAACTCGTAATAGTTCGCATCGATCGCCAGCACACCCTGAGGGATGCCATCTTCCATTGGCACTGTGTGGCGACCTTCGGAAGTGAGCAATCCCTGGTCACGCATCGGAACGTCGCCGAATAGTCCTGGAATTTGCTTCGAGGCGTGTCCGACCGTTCCCCCGAGCCAGCACGAAATCAGCGACGGCGTCCACATATCGCGCGGCAGGAGGGTGCCGTTCTTATTCAGGATCTGTTCCAGTTCTCTGGCCCGCTTTTTCAGCGGCTTCCTCCCTTTCCACTCCAAGGCGCGTCGCGGGTCGGGCGGAATCGAGAATTTTGGGTCAATCGTTCCCTGGTACAGGTCACGAATCAGTTCCTGGGAGAATTGCCGAATGCACTCTGCGATCCGCAGAAACCACGAGGGAGTGACTGTACTCATCAAGCCAATCGGTCCCATGGCCGCGAACCGGGCGACCGCGTAGCCGCGCGCTTCCGAGTCCTTCAGCATCGCGACTTCCGGTGGGAGCGCGTAGTGCTTTTTGATGAACGGACTCTGGTACCGTTCAATCATCGCGCTGCTGACGGCGATGTTGTGTCCTGCGGGAGTTTCGCCCAGTTTCCAGACCGATCCCAATTGCAGGATCGGCAGTCCAAACATTTCCGGATGATCGATGAACGCCTTCACCCCCCAAACATCCCACCCCCGCTGATACAACCGAAACCAGGACTTATTGGCGGGGAAGATCTTCGGATTCCCCGTGGTGGCGCTGGTTTGGATGAAAGTGAGAATGCGCTCCCCCGGGGGAAACATCGCGGTCGTTTCGCCGTTGGCGACTCGATGGATGTACGGGGCGAAATGGTCATAACCGGCGATCGGAAGCTGATTGCGAAAGTCGGCGACCGTTCGGATTCGGTTCAATCCGAAATCGGTCCCGAACGCGCTGTCGGCACCGAATCGTACTATCCGCGAAAGCAAATCCAGTTGCACCCGCCGGGCGTTTTGACACCGATTCTCAAACGCCATCACCTGCCGCCGATACATGATCGGCAGTACACAGTGACGGGCGATCCGATTGGCGATCCACGAACGGACGGGGCGGTAGCTCATGGGGTGGGATTCGAGTCGATTCGCTGGCGCGTTGGAATGAAGGTGAGGCCGAGGTTCGGAACGGCGACCGAACTCGCACGCATCTTCAAAATCGACGTCGGACATTGCGCCGGATTCTTGAATCCGATTCCAACGGAAAATCCCCCCTTCTGCGAACTGCCTGCCGGTCAACGAACGCGAATTTCGCCCCGTTTTTCCTCAAGTCCGAACATCCCTATCGCCGTGCCCGCATGTCGGAATGCGACTGCTTTTCAACCGCCAACGCCTGCTGCCTGACGGCGAGAAAGAGCTGTTCCTCGGCGGCGCTCATGCGACGTCGCCGCCGGGCCATCACTTTGCGGGCAATCGCCAGGCCACGCTGTTCGTCGAAGCGCGTCACCTCGTCGCCGTCGATCCAGGCGAAACTGGGGACGAATTTCGGGCTGCGAGCCGCAAACACGGAGGAGCAAAAGCCAATGACAGCCCCCGTCGGGAAGCTGACGTTAATGCCCGCTTTGCTGTAATCGCCCACGAACATGCCCACGAACATGCGACCCGTGTCGACCTCCCGACCATTGATTGGCACTCGGATGTTGCCATAGGTGTTTTTGAGATCGCTGTTGATGCAGTCGGCGGCGATGTTGACCCAACTCCCGACGTAGCTGTGACCCAGGAAGCCGTCGTGCTGCTTGTTGCTGTAGCCCTGGATAATGCTCCCTTCGACCTCGCCTCCCACTTTGGAGACAGGGCCGATCGTTGTGCCGGCGTGAATGACCGCGCCGGGTTGAATCAACGAACCATCTCCGATCCAGGCGGGACCCTGAATGTAGGTGTGCGGATAGATCGTCACATTTTCACCGATCCAGACCGGACCGTCCTCGGCGTCAATGACAGCACACGGCTTCACCCGCGTCCCCCAGCCGATATGAATCGCTCCCGGATTTAAGAGATGACTGCCGGGGGAAACCACGCCCGCCACCCCCGCATCGTCTTCGCACCAGTCAGCGCACAGCAAGTCACTGTTGTGATCGACCAACTCCCAAGGCCAGTCAATCGGAGTGACGCAACGGGAAACGTCTCGCCGGGGCAACCCCGCCAACAGCGCGCGCGTCTTGATCTCGTCGAGCAGGACTTCTGGAGCCAGTTTTCCGCACAATTCCCCGTCGGCGTACACGCACGCGACCGCGCCGGTGGGGCCACAGACACCGATCCATGAGCCGTTTTCCGCCTCGGGGAGCTTGTGCCAGATGTAGCGGCCGTTCAAGTACAATGTGGGCGATGACGGAATCTGGTTGACGGCAAGTCCCGAATGCTCCGCGACGACCGGGGCGAGCAAGGGGCGACACCACAGAGTGAGCTGTTCACACGGGGCGAGCGACTCGGAATCCATCGCGATCGACGACGACCGGCCGATTACCTCCTCCGAAAGATCACCGAGCAGTCCGTCGACCCGGGGCCTCTCGTGTGGCGTACCCCATCCGTTTCTCGCTCCATGCGCCGTGGTCGCCGTCTCACGAAGCAGTTCCCGGTTGGCGTCCACGGGCTCCACTCGCAGCAGCCGTTCAATTCGTGTGAGCAGGCTGGTCGCACCGCACAGCAGATCAAAGACCGGGCGGACGTAGACCAAAGGAAGCAATCGCTGCCAACCGGAATCTTCGTAGACGACGACGGAAGAGAACATCGGGCGGGACTCCAGAGAGTGCAGTGGGTGCGATTCGACTATCCCATCCAGGACGACTTTCGAATCTCCATTTTCGAAACGTTGGCGAATCAACACAGGGTCCGCACTCCATCCAGCGACAGAGCGCGGACCGCGATCTCGCCTATTCCACCGTGACGCTTTTCGCCAGATTGCGCGGCTTGTCGACGTCGTGCCCGCGGACGATGGCGGTTTCGTACGCCAGCAGTTGCAACGGCACGCTGGTCACGAGCGGAGACAGCATCGCGCTGGTCGCCGGGACGTACACCACCTCTTCACACAGCCGCTCCAATTCGCGATCGGGCTCGGTGGCGATGGCGAACACACGCCCCTCCCGGCTGCGCACCTCTTCGATGTTCGACAGGATCTTCCCGTAGGTGTTGTCCCGCGGGGCGATGACCACTACCGGCATTCCCGGGTCGATCATCGCGATCGGACCGTGTTTCATCTCGGCGGCGGGCAATCCCTCGGCATGAATGTAACTGATTTCCTTCAGTTTGAGCGCGCCTTCCAATGCCAGGGGGTAGTTGACGCCCCGCCCCAGATAAAGCCAGTTGTCCCACTCGGCCAACTGCCGGGCGAGGTCGCGAACCTGATCGTGAACGCCCAGCGCCGCGCGTACCTTGGCAGGAATCTGCTCCAGTTCCCGCAACATGCTCTCGGTTCGTTCATTCGACAAATGCCGGCGTCGTCCCAGATAGACCGCCAGCATCGACAGCACCGCCACCTGTGCGGTGAAAGCCTTGGTGCTGGCGACGCCGATTTCCGGTCCCACGTGCAGATAGACCCCCGCCTGCGCCTCACGGGCAATTGTCGAGCCAACGACGTTCACGACCCCGAGCGCTGTCGCCCCTTTCGTCTTCACTTCACGCAGCGCCGCCAGAGTGTCGGCGGTCTCTCCCGACTGGCTGATCGCGATCGCCAGCGTCCCCTCCTCGACGATCGGATTGCGATACCGCAATTCGCTGGCGTAGTCGACGTCGGTTGGAATCCGTGCCAGCTCCTCGATCAGATATTCCCCCACCAGCGCCGCGTGCCACGCAGTGCCACACCCGAACAGCAAGACCCGCCGACACCTCGGCAGATCCCGTTCCAACTGCTGCAGGCCGGCGAGAACGACTTCATTGGTCCGCAGGTTGAGACGCCCTCGCATCGCGTTCTGCAATGTCTCGGGCTGCTCGAAGATCTCTTTGAGCATGTGATGCTCGTAGCCCGCGAGTTCAATCTGTTCGAGCCGCATTTCGAGCGTGTGTACCCGCTTGTCGACCGGCATCGCGTCGATCGTCGCGACGTGCATTCCCGAAGGATCGATCGTCACAATTTCGTTGTCGTCGAGGTATGCCACCTGGCTGGTGTGCGTGATGATCGCCGACGCGTCGGACGAGATCACGTACTCCCCGTCACCAATCCCCACGATCAGCGGGCTTCCGCGACGGGCGGCGATCAGTGTTTGTGGCGCGTCGAGACTGACGACCACCAGCCCGAAAGTCCCCTGGACATCATGCAGCGCCCGTCGCACGCTTCCCAACAAATCTCCTGTTTGCGAATACAGGAACCCAATGAGTTGCGCCAGCGACTCGGTGTCGGTTTCGCTCTGGAATTCGATTCCCTGCTGCTCCAGAAACTCCCGAATCGTCGCGTGATTTTCGATGATACCGTTGTGAACGATCGCGATCCGCCCCTGCGCGTCCAGGTGCGGGTGGGCGTTCATTTCGCTGGGTCGACCATGGGTAGCCCACCGCGTGTGGGCGACCCCAATCGTCCCGGGGACCGGTTTTTCGGTGACCAGTTGCTGAAGCTGGCGCACGCGGCCCACTGCCCGCCGGATGTGCAAACCGTCGGTCGACAACGTCACCAGCCCGGCCGAGTCGTAGCCCCGGTACTCAAGCTGGCTCAAACCGTTGATCAGAATCTCCGCCGCGTCGCGTTTTCCAACGTAACCAATGATGCCGCACATGTTGTTGCTCTTTGCGTCCGTGTCGAGATGTCACAGCCAGTGGGAAACGAAAACTCCAGCGATCCACAGGTGAACGCGGGAGGCGTTCACTGCGAATCGTCAGCAATTATCGAACCAAAACTCCAGGTTTTGGTACTCAAGGGCCGAAAATGGGAACTGAGGGCGAATCGCCCAGGAGACAGCGACACACGTTCCAATGTCGGTGGCATTCGCGAGAAAATGCTCAACCCGTCTCGCGAATTCTCCGCAGAGTTTGGGAGAAATCGCAACAAATGGATCTTGGGTGACGCCCTTCGGTGGAACCACCCAGCGGTCAGTCTCTCCGGATTCCCACTCAGTTGCAAGCGTCGCCACCTGCTTTGGATATTTCACCGAGAAACTTCCCAATATCTCCGCAAACGAGTTCGACACGGACGCATCAACAGGTTCCAGTGCGGCAGTTTGACGCAGTTGCCGCAATCTGCCCGCCCCCTATTGATTCAGTCCGTACACCAAAATATTCACCGCCATCTTCACCGCGTCCTCATGAATGTAGCCGGTACACGCCACCGACGCCTGGCGTTCCAACGCACAACTGATGTCGTACTTGCTGTAAACCACCACATATCGACTATTGACGATAATTCCCTCCAAGAACGGCTCCACGGTCCGGACGGCGACATCCAGCGCTGCGTTGTTCACCCCCACATCCGCCTCTCGCCGACGCACGGTTTTCAGCTCGTGCCCCGATTTGCTCAAAAACAATTCGTGAGCCACGGGAATCTTGTCCAGGGCCTGATCGGGGTAAACCTGTTTCATCAGCCTGCGGAAACTCTGGTCAAACTGCGGAGATCCGCAGCACGCGTCAGCGAACAAAAATCCGCCATTGTCCAGAAACTTTCGCAACTGCTCCGTCTCGTTCTTCGTCAGTTGAAAATCATGCCGGCCGTGCATGTACAACAGCGGATACTGATGCAAGTTGCGATCCACCAGCGTGATATTGCCGGTCTTCCCCGCCACCGGCAGGTGCGCCGTCCCCCGTGCCGCCTGCATGATGCGTTTTAGCGCTTGCGGTGCCGCATCCCAATCTCCCGTGTAGCGGATCTTCCGCAGCTCAACCAAATCCCGTTCAATCGCCTCGCCCGATTCGCCCGTCGGAATCACCGCCTGACGCTCGAGTTTGTTCAACACCTGCCGACCTGTCACGTACGCCACAATGTTCACCCCCACCTGGCTGGCCCGGGTGATCATGCTCACCAGCTCTTGCGGCCGCTTCGGCACTTGAAAGCTGGTCCACTTGTCCCACAGGCACGACAGATCGTGCGGCGTGTAGATGATGCTGGTGCGACAGCCCACGTCCAATCCCCACAATTCGACCGCTGGCTCGCCGCTCCGTTTGTCGACCAGATCGTACTCGGCACGAAACACCGGATGGTCAGCACCGAGCTTCTGCAACTTGGCCTCCGAGGGGGGATACAATTGTCGAACAAGGTCGCGAAATCCCTCATCAAATGTCGCGCTCTGGCAATTGTTCACCGCCAACAGAAATCCCCCCTGGGCGATGTACTGCCGCAGCAAATCGACATCGCGATCGGTTAACTGCGGCGCTTCATTTCCTGAGATGTACGCGATCGGCGCTTGCAGCAAGTCACCCACGGTCGCCTGCCCCAGATCCAGCGTTTGCCAATTGAGCAATTTCGGCCATTTGGGAAGACCGCTGATCTGCTGGGTGAGATTGCGGATATCATCGGGATGCTGATTCCATTGCCGGCCCACAAGCTGTTTCGTGCGCTGATCCCGCGGACCATATTCCAGTTTGTTGAACAGAACGGGGGCCAGCCCTTTCGACAAAAAGATCAAGCCCAAGCTCGTCCCGACGATTTCATCGACTTCGCCCTGTTCGCCCCCTTTCCACGAACCGTTCACGCGATTTTGCTGCGCCAGCAGGTATTCCGCGCCGGCCCGGTACCAGTCGAACTGCTCCCCCCGACTGTTGGCGAAAAACCGTTTGCCGCTGAATCGGCCGGCGCGTTCGAGTCCATAGAGGTAGTACAGCCACCAGCCGTTCGCCGCCGCCCGGCCCGGCCCCGGATTGAACCGAACGGTGAAGTTGTTCCCCATCCAGCGATAGGCGTTTTCCAGGATCTTCTGATCGGATTGCGGCTCGCAGCACTTGGGCGTCCCATCGCGATTGAGTTGATTCGCCTCGGCCTTGAGCATCGCGTCGGTGATCACAACAGTGGCGATTCCCGCGACGGTCATGCTGCCGGTGCTGCCCCCGTTACGTCCCGGCCCGCTGTAATCCCACCCCCCATCGCCATGTTGCGCGTTCACAAAGTGGTCGCGGGCCTTGCGCCACACCTCCACACTGACGGGGACACCCATTTCCTGCGCTTCGCGCAGCCCCAGCACGGCGAACTGGGCGTTACTGCGGTCGCCCAGCACATTGAACACGCCCCGTTCGTTGGCACCGTAACTCCAGGAACCGTTTTGCAGTTGCCCGCTCTCCAGTAGCCGCACGAGTCCCGCCACCCGCCCGACGTCGGTGCGACCATCCTTGGCCGCCGCCAGCGCCTGAATTTTCAACGAAACTTCATAGGTGAGTCCGGAGTTGTTCGCCCGCAACCACTCCAGTCCCCGCTGGATTTCGGGATCCTGCGCCGTCATCCCGGTATTGATCAACGCCATCAACGCCAGACTGGTGACGCCGACATGGTGCTGAACACGTTCCCCCTTAAACGACCCGTCGGCTTGCTGCTGACGCAGCAAAAAGCGCTTCGCCAGGTCAATCGCGTTCAGCACCGGCTGGGCGAGCGGATCCTGAGCGCGCGCCGCCCCCCCCGCCGCCAGAATGGCGATCCACGTTCCGACCAGCAGCAGGCGAACTCTCATTCCGAAACTCCCAGGCGTTCTCCATCCCCCCCGCGCGGCGGGATGGAGGGATCATAATCGCCCGTTGTAGAATGAGGCTACTGGTTCAGTCCATAGACCAGAATATTCACCGCCAGCTTCACCGCGTCCTCATGTATGTACCCGTTACAGGCCACCGACGCCTGGCGTTCCAGCGCACAACTGATGTCGTACTTGCTGTACACCACCACATATCGATTGTTGACGAGGATTCCCTCCAGGAACGGCTCTACAGCCCGGATGGCGCCATTCAGCCCGGCGTTGTTCACCGCAACACCAGCCTCCCGTCGCCGAACGGTTTTCAGCTCGTATCCCGACTGGCTCAAAAACAATTCATGCTCCACGGGAATCTGCTCCAGGGCTTGTTCCGGATAAACCTGTTTCATCAGTTCGCGAAAACTCTGGTCGAACTGCGGCGATCCGCAGCACGCGTCGGCAAACAAGAAACCGCCGTTGTCCAAAAACTTTCGCAACGGCTCCAGCTCGTTCTTCGACAGTTGAAAATCGTGCCGGCCGTGCATGTACAACAGCGGATACTGATGGATGTTGCGGTCGACCAGCGTGATGTGTCCGGTCGTCCCTGCCACAGGCAGGTGCGCCGTCCCCCGGGCTGCCTGCATGATTCGTTTGAGCGCTTGCGGGGCCGCGTCCCAATCTCCCGTGTAGCGGATCTGCCGCAACTCGACGAGATCCCGTTCAATCGCCCCGTCCGATCCGCCGGTCGGAATCACCGCCTGACGTCCCAGTTTGTTCAAGACCTGCCGACCCGTCACGTAGGCCACAATGTTCACCCCCACCTGGCTGGCCCGCGTGATCATGCTGACCAGCTTTTCCGGTCGATTCAGCACCTGAAAACTGGTCCATTTGTCCCACAGGCACGACAAATCGTGCGGCGTGTAGATGATGCTGGTACGACACCCTACGTCCAGCCCCCACAATTCGACCGCTGGCTCGCCGCTCTGTTCGTCCACCAGATCGTACTCCGCACGAAAGACGGGATGGTCGGCCCCCAGTTTCTGCAACCTGGCTTCCGACGGAGGGTACAGTTGCCGAACGAGGTCGCGAAAACCCTCATCAAACGTCGCGCTCTGGCAATTGTTGACCGCCAGCAGAAAACCTCCTTGGGAGATGTACTGCCGCAGCAAATCGACGTCGCGAGCGGTCAACCTCGGCGCTTGATTTCCCGAGATGTACGCAATTGGCGCTTGGCGCAAGTCGTCCACGGTCGCCCGACTCAAATCGAGCGTCTGCCAGTTGAGCAACTTGGGCCACCCGGGAAGCCCGCTGATCTGCTGGGTCAGATTGCGGATGTCGTCGGGGTGCTGGTTCCAATGCCTACCCACGAGTTGTTTCGTATGCGGATCCCGCTGGCCGTACTCCAGTTTGTTGAACAGGACCGGTGCCAGCCCTTTCGACAAAAAGATCAATGCCATGCTGGTTCCGACGATGTCATCATTATCCGTTTTCCCTAGAAACGTAATGTCCCCATTCCACGAACCGTTCACGCGATTCTGCTGCGTCAACAGGTTTTCCGCGCCCTCCCGGTACCAGTCGAACTGGTTCCCCCGACTGTTGGTGAAAAACCGTTTGCCGCTGAAACGACCGGCGCGTTCCATTCCATAGAGGTAATACAGCCAATAGCCCTTCGCCGCCTCCCGGCCCGCCGCCGGGTTGTATCGAACGGTGAAATTGTTTCCCATCCAGCGGTAGGCGTTTTCCAGAATCTTCTGGTCGGACTGCGGCTCACAGCACTGGGGCGTTCCATCCCGATTGAGATGATTCGCCTCGGCTTTGAGCATTGCGTCGGTGATCACGACGGTGGCGATGCCCGCGACTGTCATGCTGCCGGTGCTGCCGATGCCCCCGGTGTCGCCGTAGCTCCATCCACCGTCTCGACATTGCGCGTCGACAAAGTGATTGCGGGCCTTGTGCCACACCTCCACACTGACGGGGACACCCATTTCCTGAGCTTCGCGCAGACCCAGAACCGCGAACTGGGCGTTGCTGTTGTCTCCCTGCATCAGCAGGTGCATCTGGGCGTTTCTGCGGCCGCCCGGATTTTTTATTGTCTGCGCGACTATTGGTCTGTAGGTCCACGAACCGTTTTGCAGTTGACCACTCTCCAAAAGACGCACCAGTCCCGCCACTCGCTCGACGTCAGTGCGACCATCTTTGGCCGCCGCCAACGCCTGAATCTTCAATGAGACTGCATAAACCTCAAAAACGGGTCGGGCGTCGTGAGTCCGCAACCACTCCAGTCCGCGCTGGATTTCTGGATCCTGCGCAGTCATTCCGGTGTTGATCAACGCGATCAAGGCCAGACTCGTGCCACCGTCACCATACGCACATGGAAACGAACCGTCGGCCTGTTGTTGCCGAAGCAAAAAACGCTTCGCCTGGTCAATCGCGTTCAACACCGGCTGGGCGAGCGGATCCTGCGCGCTCGCACCTCCTCCCGCCGCCAGGAGGGCGATCCACGCTCCGACGAACAGCAGGCGAGTACTCATTCCGAAACTCCCAAGCGTCCGGAATCCCCCGGCCCGGCGAGCTGGAAGTGTTCTATCCGACCGGTACGGATTGTGAAGAACGGAACGTACCGACCGACAGACCACACACGGCTGAAAATGCGACATGGCACTCGAGTCCGACGGAGTATTGGGAAAACGGGACGGTGGCTTGGAGCGTGCGACGGCCCCATCCGCCTTGCGGGCTGCACAATTGAGCCGATCGGATCAGCGTCCTGGGTTTTCGAACGGAATCACTGGGTTGTCGAGGGTCTTGTTGCCGGCGGTCCGAGCAGTCGTCACACAGTACTAATGCCGTCAAGTGCGCCGAGCGCACACGAATTCCCAAAATTTTTCCAAATTCATCGCTCTCAGAATGTCTGGGGGACCCCACAACGCAGGGAACGCAGGGTGATACCCACTGGCAACCGAGAATGAGGGCAGGGGAATTGAACGACTGACGGGTGGGACGCAATTCGTGCATTTACCATCTGCCCCCACCAGTGATCACGCCGTGTGGTAAAGGCTGGAGGGGACGGCATCTGAAGCGGAACACAAGCCGCCACTTTGCGAGGTCAGAGACCCGTCCTGCCAAGCGTACGTCTCTTTTTCGCCCGCGGCGTATCAGCGGAAACGTGACGGTTGCTGCCGTTATCCGCGATGCAGGGAATCTCCAATCGTCCCGCAGGTGAGGGCAGTATCCGGCCGTTGCTGGTCGGCACCGGCAACAGCCGATTTTTCCGCCCATTGGACATCGGATCAATGCCTAAGAAAATCCCAGGGGGGCCTGGGGGGACAGAGTCCCCCCAGCTTCGGTGCGACAGCGTCGCATTTGTAGCGAGAGACCGCCGACTTTTTTTTGTGACACGGCTTTCGGTTTGTTGTGGCCTCGTTCACCCAAAATTCTCAATGGACGTTTCAGATCCCCCTCGGTAAGCTAACCTGTGACAGTCACCGCACCGTGGATGAATGCCCCTCATTCCGCGTCGTGTGTTGTTTGACTGACGGGCAGGCCTTGCAGCGGAGTGGACTCGATGAGCGGTTTCGACCGATGCGTCCCAGAGATTCCCTCGACTCGCGACGCGGTCGCCGCCGAAATGCGGCATTTAGAACTTTCGGGGGGGTGGCCTCATCATGTAGTCGCCGAACTGGCGGCGATCGCCCGGGTCGTCGATCATCCGTCGGGTACGGTTCTGTTTCGAGAAGGTGATCCCGCGGTCGGAATCCATATCGTCGCCGGGGGACAAGTCGCTTTGCAAATGAGCGTTCCCGCGCGGGGAGTCGTTCGACTGTTGACTGTGGGACGGGGTGAATTGCTCGGGTGGTCGGGCGTGGTCGGCTGGGCACAGTCGACCGCGACCGCCCGAACGCTCGCTCCGACACGCTTGATTTCGTTCGCCGCCGTCGATGTCGCCGAGTTGTGTGAACGCAACCACGAAGTGGGCTATCGGCTCATGCAGCGCCTCGCCTGGGCGGTCGCCAAACGCCTGACGGCGACCCGACTGCAACTGCTCGACCTGTATTCTCATGAGGCTCCCATGATCCCCCCGGTGCCAGGAGCGCAGGTTTGATGTCCACCACAACCACCCAGACCAGCCCGGCCGACCCGTCGGCTCTGGACGACCGACTTTTTCTGGCGCGTGACAACCTCCAGGCGTTGATCGACTTGCTCGTCGCGCAGGGACACCAGGTCATTGGTCCGAAGATTGACCAGGGGGCGATCGTCTACACCGAAATCCAATCGGTCGACGAGCTCCCACGCGGCTGGACCGACATCCAACAACCCGGGCAGTATCGCTTAGAAAAACGAAACGACGACGCCTATTTCGGCTTTGTCGTCGGTCCCCATTCCTGGAAGCGTTATCTCTTTCCCCCGATCACCACCATCGCCGTCGCCGACCAGACGCCGCAAGGCTGGGAAATGCGCGGCCATCCCGGACCAACTCCCAAATACGCCTTCCTTGGCGTTCGCGCCTGCGAACTGGCGGCAATGCGGGTGCAGGATCGCGTGTTTCTTGAAGGTCCGTATGTCGACCCGATTTATCAGTCGCGACGCGAAGAGGCGGTGATTATCGCTGTCAACTGCACCCAGGCGGCGGCGACCTGCTTCTGCACCTCCATGAAAACCGGACCCGAGTGCCAGAGTGGTTTTGACCTTGCTCTGACCGAGACCGCCGGTGGCTTCACCGTCGTGATCGGTTCGACGCGCGGTCGGGCCCTCGCCGAGCAGTTGCCATTACGGCCGGCGGTCGCGGAGGAACAGGCGGCGGCCCGCGCAGGACGGGAACGTGCGGAACAGCAGGTGACGAAGCAATTCGACACGACCGACATTCGCGATCTGCTTTTGAAGAACCTGAATCACCCGCACTGGGCGGATGTCGCCGAGCGGTGTCTGTCGTGTACCAACTGCACCATGGTCTGCCCCACCTGCTTCTGCAGTTCCGTGGTGGATGTGGGAGACCTGGCCGGCGAGCATGTCGAGCGCGAGCGCCGCTGGGATTCCTGTTTCAACCTCGATTTCAGCTACATGAACGGCGGCGTCATCCGTAACGATGTCCGTTCCCGTTATCGCCAGTGGCTGACGCATAAACTGGCGTCATGGATCGACCAGTTCGGCCAATCGGGCTGTGTGGGCTGTGGTCGCTGCATCACCTGGTGTCCGGTCGGAATCGACTTGACGGTGGAAGTCGCCGCCCTGCGTTCGGAGACCGCTGTATGATCGACACATCCCACGCCACTGTCGCTCCCCGCCCCGTGGGTGTGAATCCGTGGGTTCCCTCCACCGTGCGCATCCAGGCGATTCGGCCGGAAATCACCGACGTCGCCACATACGATCTGGAATTCGTCGACGATGAAAAAGGAGCGCGGTTTCGCTTCCTTCCAGGTCAGTTTAACATGTTGTACCTGCCCGGTGTGGGGGAGGTCGCGATCTCCATCAGTGGCGATCCGGCCCAACACGGGACGCTCGCGCATACCATTCGCAAAGCGGGCAACGTGACGGCGGCGCTGGCGAAACTCCCGGTGGGAGCGACGCTGGGTCTGCGCGGTCCGTATGGTACCAGTTGGCCCATCGAAACCGCCCGGGGCAACGATGTGATTCTGGTCGCGGGTGGAATCGGTCTCGCCCCGTTACGTCCCGTCGTTTGCGACATTGTGACCAACCGGAGTTCCTATGGACGGGTCTCGATTCTGCACGGGGCTCGAAATCCCGAAGGACTGTTGTTTCCGTCCGAATATGAACACTGGCGGGCCAACGGCATCGATTTCCAGACAACCGTCGATCGAGCCGCCGACGGCTGGACCGGGTCGGTGGGGGTCGTGACACTGCTGCTGGACCGCTTGCCGCTGCCCAATCCGGCGGAGACCGTGCTGTTCGCCTGCGGACCGGAAGTGATGATGCACTACACGACCAAAACCGCCATGGGCCGAAACGTCGACCCGGGTCACATCTGGCTGTCGACCGAACGAAACATGGCCTGCGCGATCGGCCTGTGCGGGCATTGTCAGTTTGGCCCGGTGTTTGTCTGCAAAGAAGGGCCAGTGTTCAATTACGAGAGAATCGCCCCCTACCTCACGATCGAGGGACTGTGATGAGTGCCAAACCACGTCTGGGGGTGTTCAAGTTCGCTTCGTGCGATGGCTGCCAGTTGTCGCTCTTGGACGCGGAAGATGAGCTGCTGGCAGTCGCCGGCGCGGTCGACATCGCGTTTTTCCCGGAGGCCTCGAGCCGGATGGAGCCAGGTCCGTACGATGTGGCTCTGGTCGAAGGTTCCATCACCACCGCGCACGACGCCGAGCGGATTCACGAGGTCCGCAGAGAGTCGAAATTCCTGATGACCATCGGAGCGTGCGCCACCGCCGGGGGGATACAGGCTCTGCGGAACTGGGGCGATTCGGAAGAATTTGTCCGCGCGGTTTACGCCCACCCCGAGTACATCCAGACGCTGGCGACTTCGACGGCGATCGCCGACCACGTCAAAGTGGACTTCGAACTCCGGGGTTGCCCAATCAACCACCATCAACTCGTTGAAGTCCTGGCATCGCTGATCGCCGGCCGAAAGCCGCGGACGCCCACGCATGCGGTCTGTCTCGACTGCAAACGGAAAGGGACCGTCTGTGTGACGGTCGCGCAGGGAATCGCCTGCCTGGGACCGGTGACACAGTCCGGTTGCGACGCGATCTGTCCGTCGTACGATCGCGGGTGCTACGGTTGTTACGGGCCGCTCAAGCAGGCCAATCCCACGTCGCTCGCCGACCATCTCGTGCAGCTCAATCACCCCCCGGCCCAGTTGGTGCCGTTGTTCCGGAGCTTCAATGGCTACGCGGAGGAGTTTCGGGGAGTGGGGGATGGGATGGAGCGAAGGATGAAGGATGAAGGATGAAGGATGAAGGATGAAGGATGAAGGATGAAGGATGAAGGATGAAGGATGAAGGATGAAGGATGAAGCGATTTTTTGACAAACATGTACTGCCAACTGCCAACTGACAACCACCAATGTCCGCATCTCGAACGATTCGTGTTGAAATCCTCAGCCGTGTGGAGGGGGAGGGGGCGTTGCATATTCATACCGAGAACGGCCGGCTTGAACAGGTTCAGTTGCAGATTTACGAACCCCCCCGGTTGTTTGAGGCGTTGCTTCGCGGTCGGCCCCTCGAAGAGGTTCCCGACATCACCGCTCGAATCTGTGGCATCTGCCCGGTCGCCTACCAGATGAGTTCGGTCCACGCGCTGGAAATGGCGCTCGAGGTCACAATCAGCCCGGAAATCCGCCAGTTGCGTCGACTTCTCTATTGTGGTGAGTGGATCGAAAGTCACGCGCTGCACATGCACCTGTTGCACGCGCCCGATTTCCTGGGTTACGAGAGCGGCATCGCGATGGCCGCCGATCATCCCGACGCCGTCAACCGTGGCCTGCGGCTCAAAAAGCACGGAAATCAATTGCTGGAAGTCCTGGGGGGACGTGCGATTCATCCCATCAACGTGGCGGTCGGCGGATTTTATCGCGCCCCCCGTCGGGAGGAATTCGCGAGGCTGATCCCCGATTTTGAATGGGGCTTGCAGGCGGCAATCGAGGCGACTCGCTGGGTCGCGGGGCTTGAGTTTCCCGATTTTGAGCGCGACTACGACATGGTCGCACTGGTCCATCCCGACGAATACGCCTTCAACGAGGGACGTGTCGTTTCGACCCGTGGTCGGGACGTCGCCGTGCTGGACTATGAAGAGCATTACGATGAGGTCCATGTGGCGCATTCGACCGCGCTCCATTCCGAGACACTTCCTGAGCGGCGCTGTTACCACGTGGGGCCGCTGGCGCGATTGAACTTGAGTCGGGATCGACTGTTTCCCGAAGCGCGGCGGGTCGCCGACGAGATCGGTTTCGAAACCCCCTGCTGGAATCCGTATCGCAGCATCGTCGCGCGCGGGATCGAACTGGTCCATGCGTACGCCGAAGCGTTGTCGATCCTGTGCGACTACCGCCCGTTCACCCCGTCGCGGATCGCGTACGAATACCGCGAGGGGGAGGGATGTGCCGCGACTGAGGCACCTCGTGGACTGATCTATCATCGCTATCAGGTGGACGCGGAGGGCAAAGTTCAGTTTGCAAAAATTGTGCCACCCACGTCGCAGAATCAGAAGCAGATCGAAGACGATCTTCGGGCGTGGCTGCCGGGCGTACTCGACCGGCCCGACAAGGAAGTGGCCCGAATGTCTGAGGAACTGGTTCGTAACTACGATCCCTGCATCAGTTGTTCAACGCACTTTCTCAAGGTTGTGCGTCATGCCCGCTGAGCCGGTCACGCGGGCCGCGGTACTCTTCGTAGGACTGGGAAGTTCCCATGGCGACGACGCCGTGGGCTGGAGAGTCGCCGACGCGTTGCTCAAGACTTCGCCCGAAGGACTCATGATTCGCAAAGCACTCGCCCCAATCGATCTGCTCGACTGGCTCGAACCGGGAACGCGATTGCTCATTTGCGACGGGTGTCAGGGATTGGAAACCGGTGAAACATGGCGACGCTGGACTTGGCCCGATTGTGACGTTGCCTGGAAATCTGCCGTTGGCGTCCACGACTTCACCATTCCCGGCGTTCTGGCGCTCGCGGAGGGACTTGGCCGACTCAGTTGCGCCCCGGAAGTCTGGGGAATTGAAGTTGGTGCATGTGATCCCGCGACGGAACTGAACGAGAATTTGGCGACGACGATTGGTAAAGTCCGGGACGATGTGCTGGCCTTTGTTGAGAGTACCTGCAAGGATTCCCTATGCACGAAGCCTCGCTCGTACGTTCGTTGCTAAACCAGGTGACGGACCTGGCGCGTCAGCACGGCGGAGGTTCGGTCACTGAAATCCGGGTCGAGATCGGACCGCTCGCGGGTGTCGAGCCGTTGCTGGTCCGCAGCGCGTTTGAACAACTGGTGTGCGGAACGGAACTCGACGACGCGACCCTGGTGATTGATGAGGTGCCGCTTGTCGCGCGCTGTGAGACGTGTGGCGAATTCGCGGTCGACGGATTCCGATTTCGGTGTCCAGGCTGCGATGCGTCGCGCGTGACCGTTGTTCGGGGGGACGAATTTCGAATCGCCAGCTTTACTTTTGCCGAGACCGCTGAGAACCCGATATGACACCCGTTGTCGCCCCCGTCGTCACGTCCCAGACGGTCGCCGTCAATCGCGACGTGCAGTCGGCCGCCCGCGCCGCCGCCGCCAGATTACGGGCCGAATGGGCGAGCCGTGGCATCCTCGCGGTGAATCTCATTTCTTCACCGGGAGCCGGAAAAACCAGCCTGCTGGAAGCGACCGCCTGTCACTTTGCGGGGAAACGAAAGATCGCGATTCTGGTGGGTGATCTGGCGACCGATCGTGACGCGCAACGGCTCGCGCCGCTCGCTCCGACCGTGCAGTTGACCACAGGGGGAGCGTGCCATCTCGAACTTCCGCTGATTCAGCGCGGGCTCGATCAACTGGGAACTCTCGACTGCGAGTTTCTGTTCATCGAAAACGTTGGCAATCTGGTTTGTCCCGCGTCGCACGATCTGGGAGAGCACGTGCGGGTGATTCTGCTCAGCACGACAGAGGGTGACGACAAGCCGGCCAAGTATCCCAAGGCGTTTCGCACCAGCCAGATTCTGGTTGTCAGCAAGACCGATCTGCTGCCATACGTCCCGTTTTCGGTCGAGGCGGCGATCGCCGACGCCCACTCGATTCAGCCTGATCTCGACTGCGTCGCGGTCTGCTCGCGGTCGGGCGATGGAATCGCGGAATGGTGCGAACTGCTCGACTGGCACCGTGCCGCGCTCAACTCACCCAAGCCTGCGTAGGGTGGGTTTTAACCGATGCCGCCCTACGGAACGAATTGAGTCTGTTGAGCCTGCGCGTTGATCGTCGTCGATACGCTCGGCCTTCTTGCATCCCCCGGCCGGTTTAACGAAGATCTCGACAATTCAGACCGGCGGGCCCGGGAGACTCGATAGGCCGCCGGCAGACAGTCTCTTTCCCACCGGATCGACCTCATGCGTCTTCTCTGGATTCTCTCGTACCTGGCTGCGAGTTTGTCGGCAGGCGATCTCTACGCTTCCACAATCATTCATGCCGGTCGATTCCTTGATGGTCGCGGCGGCGATCCCCAGACCGAAGTGTCGATCGTCATTGACGACGGACGGATCACCCGGATTGAGAAAGGGTATGTCGCCGCGAAAGAGGGGGATCGGCTGATTCGGCTCGTCGATCGGACCGTCCTCCCCGGGCTGATGGACATGCACACGCACCTCATGTCGCAGCATTCGAAAGACTCCTACACCGAGCGGTTCTTTATGGACCAGGCGGATTACGCCCTCCGCTCGACGATGTACGCCCGGACCACGCTGCTCGCGGGATTCACCACCGTCCGCGATCTGGGTGACAACGGCGTCAATTCCGTCGCGCTGCGGAAGGCGATCGACAATGGCTGGACCGTCGGTCCCCGAATCTTCACGTCGGGCAAATCACTCGCCACCACGGGCGGGCATGCCGACCCGACGAACGCTCTGCGCGGCGACTTCAAACGCGACCCCGGTCCGCTGGAAGGGGTGATCAACGGGGTCGACGATGCGCGCAAGGCGGTCCGGCAGCGCTACAAAGATGGTGCCGACCTTATCAAACTGACCGCGACCGGCGGGGTTCTCAGTCTCGCCGCCAGCGGGCAGAATCCACAATTTTCCGAGGAGGAATTGCAGGCGATTGTCGCGACGGCGAAAGACTACAACATGATCGTCGCGGTTCACGCGCACGGGACCGAGGGAATTCGCCGGGCGGTTCTGGCGGGTGTCGATTCCATCGAACACGGCACCTTCATGACCGACGAAACGATCGAACTGATGAAGCAGAAGGGGACGTATTGGGTTCCCACGATCGTCGCCGGGGAATGGGTCGCAGAAAAAGCGAAGGAACCGGGCTACTTTCCGGAGATCGTTCGTCCCAAGGCGGCGGCGATCGGACCAGTGATCCGCGAGACGTTTCGGAAGGCGTACAAGGCGGGGGTGAAGATCGCGTTTGGAACCGATTCCGGGGTTTCACCGCACGGCTTGAACGCGCGTGAGTTTGAATTGATGGTGGAAGAGGGAATGCCGGCGCTCGAAGCGATCACGGCGGCCACCCAGACCGCCGCCAAACTGCTGCGAATCGACGACCGCCTGGGGACGCTGGAACCGAAAAAGATCGCCGACGTGATCGCGGTGGAAGGGAACCCGCTGGAGGATATCCGGGCGCTGCGGAAGGTGGTGTTTGTGATGAAAGAGGGGGTGGTGTTTAAGGAACCGTAGTTCCCGTCCAGGATCAACACCGTGTTTCAGCGCGGCGCACGACATTTGGTGCAGTGGAACCGGCAGTAAGTGACCGTCGCGTAGAATTTAGTCCACGCGACTCCCCCCGATCGTTTCGCGAGAACCAGTTCCTCGACGCCATACGTCGCAGAACGCGACCCCGGAAGGGGTCAAATCGATTAGCCCCGGGTCACGATCGCGCCGCGATCTTGACCCGGGGTTTCGTCCCGCCAAGGCGTCTGACCCCGGCAGGGGTCACATTCGCTGTCGCGCGACATCCCAAACACATTTCGCTGAATCGCCAACATCCCGCCGCACGTCGACATCGTATGCGACCCCTGCCGGGGTCGATTCTCGCGTTGTCGCCAAACCCCGGGTCGTTTCCGCTGACGCGGCAACGACCCGGGGCTAATCGATTCGACCCCTGCCGGGGTCGCCGTTTGGCTTCCAATCGACGATTCACTGATCGACAGATTTCTTTTTCGGTCGTACCGATGGGATGCGACGGCCAGCGACCAA
>CAMATH010000089.1 GCA_945860955.1 Planctomicrobium piriforme | reverse complement strand
GCCAACAAACGGCCGCACACGATGGAGGTCAAGTTTGCCAGAGAGTTGGACCGGATCAGTCGAGTACTTTTTCCGGACGAAACGGGGACCCGCTCTGAAACCGGGTAGGCCGGGGAGGCGACGATGACGTGCCAGATTCCATTTTTTTTCTTGGTTTCTGTGCGCTTCGCGTTTCTCACTGCGTTTTGTCTACGAGTCACACCCAACAGTCTCGTGCTGCGAAATTCTTGCAAGCGGTGGCCTGGGTACTCCCAAAGTGTCTGGATTTCGAAATCATGACGGAGACGGTAACGCTTGATCAGGTGCTGGAGGTCCAGGGAGACGAGTGGGCTCGTGGTGGACGGCCGACCGTCGAGGAATTGCTGCACCGCTTTCCTGAGGGGAGTGGGGACTCGGAAACCACAAAGTGGCTTCTGGTCGGTGAGATCATACTCCGTCGTGATCGAGAATCGAAATCCGCTCTGGCTGTCGAGATTGAACGGCGATTTCCTTTGTTGGCGAAAGAAGTCTGGGAATACCTTGAGTTTTCCGATTCGTGCGGGTTTCCCACGGTGGAACACGACGTCGCCGACGATGCGCTGCCGATCAAAACTGCAGGCTCCAATTCCGATAAATCGGATTCGAGGGAGACAACCTGTATTGTCGCAAATCTGCTTGCGGCGAATGATCTCGCTCTCACGACCCCTCGAAATGCGCAGGATCCAACGGATCTGAAGCCGGTTTCCGAAACAAGTGGTGCGAATCGACCTCGACTGCCGAGAATCGCAGATTACTATCTCCTTCGAGAAATCGGGCGTGGTGGCTTCGGCAAGGTGTATCTGGGGAAAAACGCCCATGATGGGAGTGAGGCCGCTGTCAAAGTGCTGGGAAGAGGTTCAGGAATCGAAGTCGCCGGGGTGAGCCAGTTCAAGCGATCCGCCGGGGGGCATCCGCACCTGGTTCCGATTTTGCACATGGGCAAGGTGACGAAATTCGTGTACTACACGATGCCTCTCGCCGACGCCTATCGTCCGGATCAATCAGCCTCGGGAACGGCGACAGCTCCACCAACAAACGCCCTGTCCGAAGAGTACCGCCCGCATACGCTCGAGTTGGAAATTGCCCAGCGTGGCAAGCTGACCGTCGAGGAATCGCTCGACCTTCTGCGGCAACTGCTGTCCGCGTTGGAGAGGCTCCATCGAAACCAGATCGTCCACTGCGACGTGAAGCCAGCCAACATCCTGCGGATTGACGGAGTCTGGAAACTGGGAGATATGGGCCTGGCGATAAAATCCAGTCCCGAGCGCGAAGCAACAGGAGCGCGGGGCACGCGAGCGTATTGGCCACCCGAAGGTCCACGCGGGGATTCGACCGACGACCTGTTCGCGCTGGGTCTCACGATTTGGGTGGCATCGACCGGCAAGCCAACTCGGGAGTTTTTTGTCGCTGCCACGGGGAAAGGAGGGCGCTCAAAAATCGCCGATGCCGAACACGAGCGACTCCTGCGATGTGTCGACCGGCTTTGCCGATCCGGCTCACATCCACCTTTCTCTGATGCAGCTACCGCACTCGCCCAACTTCCATTGAGTCGCCCGATGCGACGCCAGGCGCGAATGCGAGCGATCCTGGTGATCGCGATGGGATTGATGGCCACGGTCGGGGCAGCGGCGGTTTGGATTGCCGCCCAGAAGCCGCCTGTCTTCCAAACCCAGGATCTCCTAATGATTGAAAATCGCCTGGCAGAGCTTCGGAATCTGGCCGGAAACGGCGATTGGTCGAACCTGAAAAAAAAGTGTGGTGAATTCGAAGAACTCTTTCACAAAGCGAAAACCGAAATGCCCGAGGCACTTCTGGAACTCCACGAACTCCGCGATCTGGCGGACCTCCAGCCGAAGAAACAGGATCCCCTGCCCGCGAACGATGAGGTACGCGACCGACTGCTTCGCGATCGCGACGACTCGTTTCGCCTTGGTGACACCTGGGAGAGCGATCCCTGTGGTCTTCATAAGGACTATCGTGATCAACTGGACAATCGCTGCAAACAAAGAACGACACTTGATCCTTGGCTGGAGACGATCGATAAATTACAACGCCACCAGGAGGCAAAGGGATTGCCAGCCGGCGAGCTGGATGAGATTCAACGAGCGTTTGACGGACTGAGAATCGAACACAAAATGGTCCTGTTATTGCAGGAAGATCTGAAGGTCCGACGTGACGCCAAATCGCCCATTCCCTTGCACATTTGCAAAAGCCTGTGGCAGTTGAGCATGGCTATGTATGAGAGGGCGCAATTCTACGAACATGCGCGCAATGCACTTCGTGCCACGTGTCCGGCAATTGCGGAGCGTCTGACACATCGAATCGAAGACGACTACCGAGACACCGCGAAGCGCGCGCGAGACGCCCGGGAGGAACTGGAGCAACTCTTACGAAACCTCGCACGGGAGGACGCGACGTGGGGGGATGCGAATTGGGCGGATGCCGAGCGCGACCATCAGCTATTTCGGCGAAGTCCGCTATTGCGGCGATTGACTTTGTGGGAACTGGGATGCAAAATCGATCTGTTCCAGCGACGGCTGCAAGCATCGGAAATGGATCTGGCTGACATCGAGAAGAAAATTTCGGCCCATTGCGACGAGTTGAAGTCTTGTATCAACGTTGCTAAGGCTGGACTTAAGCCCCCTCTTGAGTACGAACTCTGTGCTGCTCTGTTTCTGCGGGCACGGGCAGCGGCCACATTTGCGATACTCAATAGCGACGATGCCGTGAAAGAGCAAGCGAAACAGCACTTCGATACCGCTAGTCAGTCCTGGGAAAAAACTCTCCAGATGGGATCGCTGAACAACTGGGCTATGGAGATGGATTTTCGGCAGATCGATTTGGAGACCAAATGGTTTCAAATCGTGATTCCCTGAAGCATGTCTTTCCAGGCTGGAAAGATCGTTGACATCGACTTCC
Source organism: Planctomicrobium piriforme (assembly GCA_945860955.1). Taxonomy (GTDB): domain Bacteria; phylum Planctomycetota; class Planctomycetia; order Planctomycetales; family Planctomycetaceae; genus UBA10511. Next base: position 31,722 of record CAMATH010000089.1, on the reverse strand, counting down.
TGATTCACCAACTTTACCACTTCCCCACGAACCCAAGGAGACGATTCGCCATGTTGCACAATAAGACATCCCATCTGTTGACGCTGAGTTTGAGTATGTTCCTTTTCACTTGGAGCACAGTCGCAACGGCAGGACCAATCACAATTCGCCCAGAGAACCCCATCGAAACGATTGTCGCGGGCCTGTCAAAGGTCATCCACTGGAATATCAATAACCCCGACAGCCCAGGCGACTCCAACAGTTATACATTCGCAACCTCAAATCCGGTCACCGCCTTGGCCCCCAAAAAGATTAGTCGTGCGCAAAGCGTCGGAAACAAACTCTCTGTCGGGACGGTTACCTTAAAAACTCCGTTTAGAAATCCGTTACCAATTAACAAATCCAACGCAGTCGACGAGGAACTTAAAACCATGCGAACACCATCAAGCAGTATCCCCGTACGGTATCAAGTTGATCTTCAGGTGAATCCTTCCCTAGGGAGTCCGATCAGCACAAGACAACTGGGAACGTCTGTTTTCGTCACCGTCGCCCCCGGAACTTTGGGTACGGACTTTACCGGGGGAGCTCCCGTAATTCCGAACCAGGGCGTGAATGTCGGATGGCGTTTCGATCTGACTTCAACGAAAGCGGTCGGGGCTTTCGGGCTGTGGGATGAAGGAGCCAACGGAATCGATTCGCACCAGATCGGACTTTGGAAACTCACCGATCCAATGATCGGCCCGACACTGATTTACCAAACGACCATCGGCAACGCGAACAGTGATGGTTACGCAGGGGCCGAACCGGCGGGAACGTGGCGGTTCAGCACAACTGATCAATTGATTTATCTGGATGCGGGTACCTACGTCCTTGGTGCATTTTATGAGGCCGGTAGTCCAGACGCCTACCGAACCGACGCGACCGGGACCCCGTTCAATACGTTTCGCCCGGCATCGGGGCTGGGATTCCGGGGTGCCCAGCGCGGTACTGCGTCAGGTTTTGACTACCCCGGATTGAACTTTCCGACTGAAATCGGGGTCTTCGGTCCGAATTTGATATTTGTCACACCGGAGCCATCGTCGGCGATGCTTGTTGGCATCGCTTGCTTGGCGCTGCTCGCCCTTCGCCACTTCGGATTCTTCCGGGGAAATCGAAAATCCTCACTTCAAACTATGGCCAACCCCGGGCATTCGCTATAACCCGGCTTTCCGGGTCAACCGCCCTCGGCCCCCCGGGATTGAACGGACACCTTCCCCCGAAGCAGTCAGGAGCAACGGACGCCATGGCCATGTACGGCGCGCACGTCGACGTCAAAACCTACCTTCAACGTGTTCAGACTGAGATCGAGCGCCTCGATCACGCGGAAATCGAGGCGCTCGCCGACGCCATCTACACCCGGTACCTCTCCCGCCGTTTCGTCTACATCATTGGCAACGGCGGCAGCGGTGCGAACGCTTCGCATTTCTGCGAAGATCTCGGCAAGAGTACGGTCCTCGACTTCGAGAATCAGCAACGGCTGAGAGTTCTCTCGCTCACCGACAACACCCCCTACATCCTGGCGTGGGGAAACGACACGAGCTACGACCGCATTTTCGTCGAGCAACTTAAGAATTTCGGTGAGCCGGGAGACTTGTTGATCGCGATCAGCGGTTCAGGGAACAGCCCGAATATCCTCCGTGCCGTCGAGTGGGCGAATGCCCACGGCATCGACACCTTCGGCGTCACCGGCTTCAACGGCGGAAAGCTGCGGGGGCTGGCGAAGCAGGGGTTGCACTGCCCGCTGGACGACATGGGGATGGTCGAGTCACTGCACCAGATCGCCTTCCACTACGTTCTTGACGATGTTCACGGCCGGATCAATGGGATGAAGAATAAACCGGTCTCTTAGGATGTCTGGGACTGTGGCAGTGCGCCGAGGGCGGCCGCATCGGAGGACGAGCTGATCTGCTCGTTCTCCAACCCGTCGCTCAGCGACTTCCCGTCCCAACCCGAATTGTCATTTACGCCCGCACGCGGTAGGCTGATCCGCGGAGTCCGGTTCTCTACCCTCGATCTGCGGGGTGTCCCTCAATCATGGTTCCAAGATGACTCAGGCTCCCGAGCGAACTGTTACGGCTTCGAATTCGAGTGACGTGGCGGTTGCGCGGGAGTCGGTTCGCGAATCGACCAAATCGCCACCCTCCGACGAATTGATGTGGGAGATTCGACTCTGTTTCGCGGTAGCGTTCGTGTGCGGTCTGGCGGGATCTCTCGGATGGTTGATTGAGCGGTTTGTCGCAGGGAGTAATTCCCTGGAGGCACTGATTGTCGTCGCGGCCTTGTACGTAGTCATGGGGGCGACCCGCAGTCTGAAACTGTTGTTCGGCCGAAAATCGTCTGAGGGTCGGGGAAGTGGACACTGAGTTGAATTCGCCACCAGGGATCCCACAGTATCGATTTCCGCGGTTCATGCCCGATCATTTGTTCGAACGGTGACCAGTCTCGTGCAGGTGCAGAACTCGTCCGCCACGGGTCTCGCAAGGACAATCCAGAAGGATTTCCTGGCATCGATTGTGGTGTTTCTCGTGGCGCTGCCACTGTGCATGGGGGTCGCGATCGCGTCCGGCGTGCCGGTTACCGCAGGAATCTTGTCCGGCGTGATCGGAGGTGTGGTCGTGGGGTGTCTGGCCGGTTGCCCCCTCCAGGTCAGTGGTCCCGCCGCCGGGTTGACTGTGATCGTCGTCGAGTTGGGTGAACGTCTCGGTCTCGCGAATCTATCACTGGTCGTCGCGATCGCGGGCATTCTCCAGATTTTCGCCGGCGTGACGGGACTGGGGCAGTGGTTTCGCGCGGTCTCACCGGCGGTGATCCGCGGAATGCTCGCCGGGATTGGGTTTCTGATTCTCGGCGGTCAATTCCACGCGATGTTCGACAGCAAGGCACCGGGATCTGGCGCGGTGAATCTTGCGGAGATTCCTGAGGCGGTGCGCAGCGCTTGGCGGCCGTTGGTTCTTCCCGCTCCGGAAGAACGAAAAGCCCGGATTGTCGCTCTCAACACCTGTCGGCGGCTCGCGACCGAACAGACAAATCTCCGTCAACGGGCTCGCGCCGCGCTCGAGGCGTTGGGAGCGCGGATTCCGACTGGCAATGAACCCGCTTCCGTAGACTCCGCTGGCTGGAAGGAAATTGCCGAGACGCAGTCCCGCCTGGCCGAGACCGCCGCACGCTTGGCGGACCAACTGGCCGGGGCGAAAATCGATTTGGGGGCAGTGGTTGGCGATGCGGTGGGGGCGACCGAGCGTGCGGCACGCGCCGTGGCGAACGAGGATCCCGTGACGGCGACGGCCGAGATCCACCGATCAGTCGCAGCGGTCGACATGTTGTTGGCGAGCTTGAAGAGTCCGCAATTTTCCGGTCTGCTGGGGCTGGGAACCATTGCGATCCTGATCCTTTGGAAGGAACTGACGCCACGTTCCTGGCGGGTGGTCCCCGCGGCGCTGGTGGCCGTTCTTGTGATCGCTATTACCGCGACCTGTCTGGATCTTCCAGTCTACTACGTCGATGTGCCAGAGAGCCTTTCGGGCGATCTGACTCTTCCGACCCGGTCCGTATTGACAAACGCCCCATGGAGACAGGTTTTTCAGGGGGGGCTGTTGATGGCCGTGGTGGCGAGCGCGGAGACTTTGCTGTGCGCATCCGCCGTCGACCAGATGCACCGTGGGGCTCGGACTCGCTACGACAAGGAACTCTGGGCGCAAGGCGTTGGCAATCTGCTCTGCGGACTCGTGGGCGCGTTGCCGATGACGGGGGTCATTGTGCGGAGTTCCGCCAACGTGCAGTCGGGTGCCCGAACCCGGCTGTCCGCGATCCTGCATGGAATCTGGCTGCTGGTGTTTGTGAGTTTTCTGTCGTCTCTGCTCCGTCAAATTCCGACGAGTTGCCTGGCTGCGATCCTGGTCTATACCGGCTACCGTCTGATTGACGTTCGGTCGATTCGCGAGTTGCGAGTCTTTGGCTGGGATGAAGTCGCGATCTATGCGGCAACAATCCTGACGATCATTTTCGAGGATCTGCTGACCGGGGTCTTGGTGGGGATCACCCTGTCGGCGTTGAAATTGCTGCACAGGTTTTCTCAGTTGCAGGTGCGGCTGGACCTGGACCCGAAAGGGGGGCGCGCGGCACTCCGGCTCACTGGGGCCGCCACGTTCATTCGATTGCCAAAACTCGCCGCGGCACTCGAACGGGTTCCCCCGGGAGTCGAATTGCATGTGGATTTCGAGAAGCTCGAGTACATCGACCACGCGTGTCTGGAACTCTTGATGACCTGGGGGGCCAGGCACCAGGAGACGGGGGCCGGACTGGTCCTTGACTGGGAGACACTTCGGGCGCGGTTCCGACGGCAGGATCAATCTGGTCAGGCGATCAAAGCCTGACCGGGAAGTTCCGGGAATTTCCTGGAACTTGATGGGGGTTGTCGACTCAGCGATTCACGGGACGAATTTCGGAGTCGGCCCCGATAGGACCGAGGCCAACGGCGCGCTTGCGGCCTGCGAGGGGATGACCGGAGAACGGAAGGTGTTCTTCCAATCCCCGGATCTCAAATCGACGTCCCTCGCGCTGAATGTCTTGCTCCATTTCATGGAGTTTTTCCATCGTACTGTGGTCGATCAGACGCGTCGCGCTCAAGTCAACGACCACGTCATGCTGTGACGCGATTCGTGTCAACATCGCCTTCAGCCCGAGCCAGTTGCTGAAGACCGCGCTGCCATGGATTATCACGAGGGTGCTGCCATCGGGTTGCTCCATGATCTCGACGTCATTCCGGAACAGATCCCGCAGCGATCGTCCGTGCCAGACGTGGAACACCAGCTTCAGGATAATCCCGGCCGCGATCCCAATCAGCAGGTCCGTCGCCAGCGTGGTGACAATCGGCGTGACAAAAATCGCGAGCTGTTCCGGCCCCACTCGCCACGTGCTGATGAACTCCCGGGGATGCGCCAAGCGGAAGCCGGTGAAGACCAGCATCGCCCCGAGCGCCGCGAGCGGAATGCGATGAATCAGATTGGGAACCAGCAGCACGAACGCGAGCAGGAACAGTCCGTGAAACAGGTTCGACGTGCGATTTGTCGCGCCGTTGTCGACGTTCGCCTTGCTGCGGACGATTTCCGAGATCATCGGCAGCGCACCGATCGACGCGCACAGCGCGTTCGCGACGCCGCACGCCAGCAGGTCGCGATTGAAGTCGGTCTTTCGACGCTGGGGGTCGATCAGGTCAATCGCTTTGGCGCTCAACAACGATTCCAGGCTCGCGATGATCGAGAACATCGCCACGTACTTCCAGAAAGTCAACGAACCGACAGCACTGAAGTCCGGCAAGAAAAACGCTTTGCCGGGATCCTTCAGCACCTCGGGCATCTCGACGAGGAACTTCGGTCCAATGTTAAACAGTTTCTCGGCTCCTCCGAGAATGAATGAATAGACATGTTCGTCATTGAGATCGAACCAGACTCCCAACGGTACCGCCATCAGCAGAACAACAATGGGGGCGGGGATTTTTCGAATCCAACCCACCTTGATCCAGGGCAGGCCGAACAGAATCAGCAGGCTGATCATTCCAATGCACGCGATCTCTGGATTGAGGTCCAGGATCGCGCCGGGAAGCGCCGCCAGCAGTTGCAATGGCTCCGCCCCCTTTTCGGGAGTCACGCCGAACACGGGATACGCCTGTTTGGAAATGATGATGATGCCGATTGATGCCAGCATGCCATGGACCGCCGACAGGGGAAAGAAATCCCCCAGCTTCCCGGCCCGCAACAACGCAAAACCGATCTGGACCACTCCGGCGACCACACCAACTCCCAGCGCCAGGCGGTAGCCGGTTTTGATCTGCTCCGCCTCCAGAGTGTCGGCGATCTCAACCTTTGTTTTTCCCTCTTGCTCCATCGTCTGGGCGACCGGTTCTGGCAAAGCGGGAAGGGCCTCCTTGCCGAGATCGATCACCGCACCCGCGACAATCACAATCAAGCCGGCGGCGGGCCCTTTGATCGTCAACTGCGAGTTGCTGATGAACGACGTCAGAATGCCGCCGATGACCGCGGTCCAGATTCCCGCGATGGGGGGGAAGTTGCTCGCTTTGGCGATGGCGAGGCACAACGGCATCGCGATCAAAAACACCAGGAATCCAGACAGAATGTTGGGACGAGTCAGGTTCCAGAAGGAGCCGGGGCGTTCTGTTTCCAGTGTGTTCAGTTTCTGATCAGCCGACATAACCCATCACTCCCGGGGAACAGACTTTTTGTCTGCGGGTTCAACGATACGCCGCGTGTGTGCGGGGGAGAATTTCGCTAGAAATGGCGAATTCTCAACGCTCGTCGAGCTTAGTGACCGTGCCCGGAGTCCTCGTGGCTGTCCCCTGCGGGCTCAGTCGAATTCTCCGAGTCGGTCGACTTCAATTGAGAGAGCAACTCGCGTGCCGCCTCGAATCGCGAGCGGACGCCTGGGTGGGGGAAGATTCCGCCAATCAGAATCAGTGCCGCGAGTGTCAGCACCGCAACTTTTTCCCGCGTGCGGATCTGCAACGAGACGTTGGTCTGATGCCGGGTTCCGGTGAACAACCGAAAGTACGTCCGCACGATGGCGATCCCATTGAACGCCGCCGCGATCACGACCACCGCGCCGGAGAGTGGATACGTTTCGACCACACCATCAAACAGCAACTCCGTTCCCACGAAACTGATCGTTCCCGGAAAGCCGACGCATGCCAGTCCCGTGAGCGAGTAGAAGACCGCAAGCGAAGCCGAGTGTTCGTAGAGTCCTTGAAACTCGTCGAAATACAGGCGGCCACGCCGCGATTCCACCGCGCGCAAGGTGAGACCAAAGCCCGCCAGACTGAGTCCGACCGAGATCCAGATGAACAGCGCGCCGGTCAACCCCAACGGGGTCATCAGTTCCAGTCCCACCAGGACCAGTCCGGAGTGACTGAGGAACAGGCAACAGAAAAATCGCCGCGCCTCGCGCTGCACCGTCGCGAGCCCCGCTGTTTAGAACACGGTCACCAACGAGAGCAGCGCGATCCAGCGGAGAACCCAGTCGGGCGACACGGGAACCACCAGACGCACGACGGCGTAGGCCGCCAGCATCGGTGTCATGTAGAGCAGCGCCCCGCCGAACGACGAGCGTTCAAACAGGTCGGTGACCCACATATGGAACGGAGCGGTTCCGCTGCGGATGAGAACCGCCAGCAGCAGCGGAATGCTCGCCCACCACTGGATGAACCGGTTTTCCCCTTCGTAGTCTTCCAGCATCTGGCCCAGAACCATGAGAACGACGAACGCCCCCATGTGCAGCACGTACATCCGGACCGGCTGTTTGCGGGATCGCAATTCCAGCCACGGTAGGATCGTTCCCAGCGAAAGTAGCGTGACGACCCCCCAAGGCTCCCGGCAGGCGAGTGTCGCGAGTGTGATCGCCTCGGCAACGAGTGTCGCCGAGAACGAGAAACGTCGGATTTTTGTTCGCAACGTGACCAGTGTGGTCACCAGAAACAGCAGGGCCGACAATGAACCGAGCGGAGCGCTCAATTGATCGACGGACAGCCAGGCACCGGGCCAACCGGGCGATCCAATCTCAGCCAGTGGGCCTCTCGCGAATTCAAACAATCCCCAGGCGATCAGCGCGGCGATCAACGTCAGCGAGTTGGCGACCAGAGCCGCGCGACGGGCGATCCCGGGATCCGAAAATCGGCTGACAATAACCGCCCCCAACAGAGGGACCGCGACCGAGAGGGCCAACCAGAAGGTATCGTTCATGAATGCTCCTGCAGCACGGAAGACCATTCGGCCTTCTCATGCTTGGAAGAAGGCAGAGGCGCTCCTCCGACCTCTTCGACCACCCCGCGTTCCAAACGATCGCACTTCTCAAAAAACTCCCTCACGGGTGATACGACGAGGCGAATCAGCCATTCATCCAGGAATCCTCGCTCCAATGCGAAGCGGTAGAACTTCGCGCGAGAGGCTTGGGGAATCCAGCGCTCCCAACCGCGAGTTGGCGGCACCTCGTGCGCTCCGATCGCGTTTTCCAGGACTTTGTGGTCGTAGAGAAACGTCGGAGCCCGCAGGAATTGCAACGTCCGCCAGCAGGCATGTCCAAGAATGTGCAGCAAGGCGACGTAGCGGAACCAAACCCCAATCTGAGCCAGCGTGAGTCCCAACGGCAGGTCGACATCGGCACCGAAATGGACGAGCAGACCTGACACGCCAATTTCTGTGACGATGATCCCCACTTGAGTCAGCGACGCGAACGACAGTTGCGACTTGATATCGGTCTGCACTTTCATGATCAGCGAGGCGACCGCGGATGACGACAACCCCAGGACAACAATCACTGCGCAAACGCCCGGAGCCGCTTCGAGAAGCGGACTGACTCGCAGCAACAAGTAGGCACCGAGATGCACCGACAGGGCACCATAAAAAACGGCACTGGAGGGAGTCGGACCTTCCATCGCCCGGGGCAACCAGCCAGAGAACGGGATCAGCGCCGACTTGCCTGCCGCCGCGACCACCAGCAGCAAACCCGCCAGAGTTGCCCATCCCGGTTCCAGCGCGGCGGTACCATAGGGCCAGTTCGCTTCACCCATCGTCAATTTGTCAAAGTCTCCGTGGCTGTTCAGGTGATGTAACACGACCGACGCCAGGAGCAACGCCGCGTCCGAAACGCGGTACACAGTCCAGACGTGCAGTCCGTTTTTCACCGGAGCGGGGCGTTCATGGTAAAACGCCACCAGCATTGCCGAGGAGAGTCCCACCAGCTCCCAGCCAGCGAACAGGGTCTCAATCGTTCCCGCGAGCGCCGCGACGACGATCCCCAGAAGGAACATTGAAAACAGGACGAAAAACCGGTTGAACCCCGGCTCATTGTGCATGTAGCGCGTCGCGAATGCGCCAATCGTACCGCACAACAGGAACGCCAGAATCACGAACGGAACCGACAGCCGATCGAACATCAGTTTGACGGCAAAGTGGTAGTGAGGAATGGCGACCCAGTCACCGTCCAGTACCTGGACGTGCCGCTTGCCCGTGGTCAGCATCAACGTCAGAACGGCGATCGCCGCGATCAGTCCCATCCAAATTGTGACCTGCGCGCTCCGACTGATTCCCGCTTCCGTCAGTTTCCAACCCACGAGCGACGATACGCCCAGAATGATCAGCAAGACAGCGGGGGCCAGGACGACGATCATCCCGAGTAAGGTGAAGATTCCTTCGAGTGTCATGCCGCACCTCCCTTCCCCGCGTCTGGCGCATCGCCGCGGGGACTCAACACAGCGAACGGCAAGTGTTCGCGGTGGCCGTGGTACCAGTCGTACGAATTGGGAGTCGTCGGCAATCGCGTCGACCGGGGCGTGTAAGGTTCGAACTGACCGTTGCGATACACCAGGATCTGGTTGGAATCCGGAGAGAGCAGTGAAAGTTGCACCCAGTCATTGGCGATCAACCGCCGGACGACCGGATTTCTCCCCATGATTCTGAGGAGCGCTTCGGGGGGGGCCTCAATGACGAACAGACAGCGCATCGGCTCGTGGATTTCGACTCCTTGCCACGGAAGCCCCGTCCGCAGATCGCTGGCCGCCCCGTCCATCACTCCCAGTAGGGACGTGATGTTGTGCGGCAGTTTTGTCCCGCTGCCCCATCCCGGTGAGTCGATGTACGAAAAGTTGTACTGCAAATTGATTCCCGAGCAGACGAAGACCACCGCGCCGAGCGTTCGTCCGAGAACGGTAAAGTCGGCATCGTCCTGCGTCGGGTCGTACGACATCAGAAAGCTGCGTCGATCGAGGTACAGGCCACGCGTTCTTGACCGTCGGCCGACAATACACATCGCATTGGTGGCGTTCCCAAACTCGGGTCGGGTCTGTGCCAAATCGACCGCGCGGTTCTCGACATGTCGATGGGCCGCTGGGCGGGTCAGGTTCAAGGGGGCCGAATGGAATCTCCGACACCGTTCATGCGCGTTGCGTTCGCACGTCTCTTCGAGTTTCTCGCGGGCGAATTCGAACGCTTCGCGCTGGAACGCGGGGAGCATCTCCAGCTCGTGATAGGTGAGTGAGTCGGCACAGGTGTTGTGCAGGCCGCCGATAAAGGTTGTTGTGTGCGGGATGTCGATGCCGCGCACCTTCAGGTTTTGTCGGACGCGCACGTCGTTGAGCATCGCCGCCAGCGCTCGGGCATTGGGATTTCCCGCTCCACCCGAACAGGCACCGCAGTCGTAAGCCGACTTGTGGGGATTGTTGAGGCAGAACGATCCGTGCCCGAAAAAGAAGACCAGCGGGGCGAATCCATCGAGCAAACCGATGTCCCGAAGTGTCTTCTCGGCGAAAAACGTCATCTCATCCAGGTTGAATCCGATTCCGCCCCCCTCCGGTCCTGCTTTTTCATCGGTCCGTTCCAATCTCAGACGCGTCATCCGCGGGGGTTCCATCAACCGCCCCGCGGTGGATTGCACCTTCGACGTCAAACGGGGAAACAGCACTCCCGCGACAAGGGGAATGGAGGCCAGAACCCCCAGCCCGGCGGTCAACACCGCCCCACTGGCGACGCCGCGCGTCCCTTCGGTCATGCGTTGTTGGGCGCTGCCAATCGCCCGACGGGTCCGCTGTCGTCGGCGATTCACTTCTTCCTGCGTATAGACCACATCCTCAACCAGCCAGTGTTGTGGCTTCACCACAATCGGACAGAGCGTCGAGTAGTGGGCGTCGGCAACCCCCTTGTAGTAGATCGGAACACCGAAGAAGCCCGCTGTCGCGAATGTCTCGGCCTGCGGGCAGACCTCTTCCAGATGGCGGCGAAAGGACTCTTCGCGGGTGTCGATGCAAAACACCGCCTGGAATCGGGGGTTCGGAACTCGCTTGGCGGGTGGGACCGCGTGAATCGAGATCGCGTCGAGTGCCCGCACGCGGAACTGCATTTCATACGCCGAATGCAGCGTCCGCCGACGTTCGAGCGAACCGTACGCTTCGACTTCGTGAACCAGTTCGCGCCACTGCTCCGTCGACATCGCCACCAGCGAACCGACCGGCCAGCCGCACACCTGGGCGACTTGAAAAACCAGGAGCGCCCGGGTCTCGGTCCGCTGTGCCCGACCGACTTCGGATTCGCGGGCGAGCATTTCGGGCAGCTTGGCCAAAGGCCCGGTGAAGTCCAGATCGCGTTTGGCCATGAAGCGCGCCGCATAGCGATCGAGGATCAGCCGAACAGCGAGGAATTCAATCAAAGTCCCGGGGGGCGCGGGGTGTGCCACCCGGTCTCCCCGGCTTTCCAGTTGCCAGATCAGGCCAGCCCAGCCACGCAGCGCCAACAGTGTCGCCGTCAGGAATTCTCGTTCGCGTTCCGGGGGGATTCCCAGATCATCCAGCGATCGCCTCAAGCTCTCCAGCGGACTCACCTCGTCGCGTTTCAGCAGCCGCAGTTCCGCTGCCACACCCGCCATCCAGGGGCGTTCGATCTGCCCAGGCTCCAGATACAGTTCCAGGAACGAATGAAACAGCCCGAACTCTTTTCCCGGCAACGCCCAACCCGCCTGTCCCTGGTCGACAAACGCCGCACACAGCCGGACCAGGACGTCATGCACCAAGAGGTCGGCGTCATGACCGGCGGTCTCACGAAGAATATCGCGCGGCCGGACTGGTACCGCAGCGGTGGCGCCCGTCCCGTTCACTCCCCGGACGCCGTGGACGCAAACTTGCCACAGCGCTTCGAGAGAGAGCGTTTCCCAGGTCGCATCGTTCCACTTCTCGATTGCCGCGATCGTCGCTGACTGGTACGGCTCTGGCAACATCCTCCGTGCCCCGGGAACACCGGGAATTCGTGTCTCGGCCAGGGCCTGGCGAATCCACTTACGGCTTTCCTTCAAGAACTGGGTTCGCGCGCCGGCGGGAAGGTCGTCGCGCATTTTCGCAAGCGCGTCGGTCTCGGCGATATACCACGCGAGTTCTTCGGGCGGCCCCAATCGGACGCGGTAGCGTAACATCGCCAGCCGCATCTCAAACAATGTTCCGCTGGGTCCGATTTTGCGATCGCAGTCTCGCCCCAGCTCGTCACGAATCACCTCCGCGAGATCTTCGGCGCGGATGCGATCGTGGGTCATGAAATCATGGTACTTGTCTTCCGAAAGATAGGGCTCGCAGCCGAACAGTTTCGAACCGAGCGCGACTGCGGCATCGTACTGCAGGTCTTCCAGCCCCTGGAGCGTGTTCAAGAAAACAAATGCGGTGATCGGCCCCTGGGCGGGCAGGAGTTCGGCCAGCTCTGTGATCTGCCGCCGTAAGTCGGCCTGCGGATCGGCCGATACCGAGGAATTGTGTTCAGAACCGCCGAGGGCAACCGCAGTAGGACTGGATGACATTCGGAAGTGGGGCGACAACAGTGTTCCTGGCGTGGGACGTCCCTTCGCGATGGCGGGGGAAGTTCGGCACGGGACCGACGAGGGGAATCAAGCACAACCGGTGCCAATTTTCCCAAATCACATCGGGTGAACTCACGATGGATAACAAGTGGACGGCATTCTCCAGAATCTCATTTTTTGGAATTGGGACTATCGACAATCCATGGGGCTCAAACCGAGCGAAACGTAATACAACTGAGCAGTGTGGTCAAAATGTGATCACGACACGTCTCCGTCTTCGGAATCGGGATCGACGTCAATTGTTCGGCCAATGTTGATTCTCAGGGCGCGAATTCGTGTTCGCAGGCTGTTGCGTGCCATCCCCAGGATCCGTGCCGCTTGCAATTGGTTACCGCCTGTGTGCCGAAGGACACGGGTGATCACTTGATGTTCCATCGCGGCGACCGCCTCGGCGTACAGATTCTCGGAACCGGCGACGATCCGCTCATCGACGAAACGGCTCCACTCGGCGGCCAGCAGGTCTCCGTCGGAACCGAGGGGAGTGGTTGAAAGGTTGGGGGACGAGGGCAGCAACGACGAGGGAATGTCGGCGAGAGTGACCACGGGATCGCGCAACTGCAACAGGACTTGCTTGATCACACTTTGCAGTTCACGAACATTTCCAGGCCACGGATAATTCCGCAAAACGTCGAGTGCTTCCGGCGCAACCCCCTGAACCTCGCGATTGAGTTCGCGGCTGTAGCGCCGCAGGTAGTGTTCCACCAGGTGAACGATGTCATCCCCCCGCTCTCGTAACGGAGGCAGATGAATCGAAAACACGTTGAGGCGAAAGTGCAGGTCACCCCGGAATTTACCAGAGGCGACCTGGCGTTCGAGGTCGGCGTTGGTGGCGGCGATCATCCGAACGTCGGTTTGAATTGTTTCGTTTCCTCCGACCCGTTCGAAACGCTGCTCCTGCATCAGTCGCAGAATTTTCGTCTGCGTGAGTGGGGCCATGTCCCCTACTTCGTCAAGAAAAATCGTCCCGCCGTGACACTGTTCGAACTTCCCGATCCGCTTGCGATCGGCACCGGTGAATGCTCCGCGTTCGTGTCCGAACAGCTCACTTTCCAGCAGATTCTCGGGGATCGAAGCGCAATTGATCGCCAAAAACGGCTTGTCGGCGCGGTGGCTGTGCTGGTAGATCGCGCGGGCGACCAGTTCTTTTCCCGTGCCGCTTTCGCCGAGGATCAGGACCGTGACGTCCTGAGCGGCAACCCGGCCAATTTGTTTGTAGACGACCTGCATCGCCGGGCAGCGACCAATCAACCGGTCCCCCTCGTCGGCCTGAACCACGTCCTCGGGCAGTACCGCGGGAACGTGCATCCGCTGACTACTTTCCCCGGCCTGGCGAATCAACCCGCGGAGCGTGGAAAGATCGAGCGGCTTGAGCAGGTATTCGTACGCTCCGCGTTTGATCGCTTCGATCGCCAGATCGGTCGTTCCGTGACCCGTGATCAGAATTACGGGGGTCCGCGCGTCGACCGCTTTCAGTCGATCAAACGTCTCCAGACCCGACGCGTCGGGTAAATGCACATCCAGGACCACCACATCGGGGCGGATTGACTGCATCTCGGCGACCGCCTGGGCGGCCGTCGACGCGACGTGCAACTGCCAGCCGTCGTCTCGCAACACTCTGCGAAACGCGTGCTGAATCGAAGGTTCATCATCAACCAGCAACACTGAGAGCATTGGCCGATCTCATCTTCTGAATGGGAAGGCTGACGGTGAAGCACGCACCGCCCGCGGTATGATTCCGTGCCGTGAGAGTTCCCCCGTGGTCCTCGACAATCCGCCGCGAAATGACCAGGCCCAACCCGACACCCGTCTCTTTTTCGCTTTGAAACGGCTGGAAAAGCCGTGGCTCCACCGAGGGACTGATCCCCGGCCCCGTGTCACGGACTTCAAATTGGACGATCGCATCGGAAGCGCAGGTGAGTTCAATCGTCAGCATCCCCCCCTCGGGCATCGCGTCGAGCGCGTTGAGAACCAAGTTGAGCAATACCTGACGCATTTGTTCCGGGTCGACCAGAAATCGCACCGGCTGTGTTGGTTTCAGAAACCGGACGGCGACCTGTTGTTTCGCCGCCCGACCGCGTGTGAGATCGAGAGTCTGGTCGACGATTGTCGCCAGATCGACCTCGCGGCGTTCGACCTTGGGGGGCCTCGCGAAGTCGAGAAATGTCTGCAACGAGCCTTCCATTCGGCGGATTTCCCGTTCCACCACTTCGAGATCCTCGGCATTCATTCCGGGGGTCGCTTCGTCTTCGCGACTCGCCTGAACCAGCAGCTTGATCGACGTTAGAGGATTGCGAATCTCATGCGCCACGCCAGCGGCGAGTTGGCCGACGGCGGCGAGTTGCTCCGTCCGCAGTACCTCAATTTCCCGCTGCTGCAACTGCTCGACGACTTCTTCCACACGCCGCGCCAGGCCGCGCATCTGATCGTCGATTTCCTGCATGCCTCCCTCACCCGAGACCACAATATCGGGAACCGTGGTCCCCAGCTTTCCAGCCGCCCGTCGAATATGCACCTGCAACTTGTGCATGGTCCGTTGCCAGCGCCCGGCTGCGACGTACCCGAGTCCGACTCCGGCCAGGCTGCCGAACAGGCCGACCGCGCCAATTCCTAACGCGAGTTCACGCAATACCAGCGTGTGCCCGTTGGCGGCGGTTTCAATCTCTTTGACCGTCTTCAAATGCAATTTTTCACAGAGGTCGGCCGTCGTGGTCAGTTCCCGGGCCGCATCCAGCACGGCGGCATCGTGGTCGGCGGAACTGATCGGGGGACGCTGATCCCACCGCCGACGATATTCCTTCCAACGGGCGACCAGTTCCGAGGCCATCTCCCTTTGTTCCGGGCGGTCGGCACTCCGCCGAACGGTTTCAACATTTTCTTCAATTCGCTCATGAAGCGCGGCGACTTTTTCCACCTGATCTCCGAGCAGCGCACTCAGGTCAATCAGACTCTCTTCGAGTTGGGCCGTCTGCCGGCGAAAATCAATGCGGTCGTTCAGCAGTTCGGAAATCTCGCTCTGCTGCTGGTACAGTGAGACGGCCAGCGCCACGCACAACACCAGCAGGAGCAGGCTGGCCAGCATGATTGGGGATCGATAACCCCGGGGAATTCCAAACGGCACGCCATTCCTTTCCTATGGACGTCCTTCACCGTCGCGACCCGCGGCGGTGAATTCGACAAACCGCCAGCGTACCGTCTCGGTGTGCGACTTCACAGGTTGCAGTCACTGCGAATCCCGTTCCACTGCCACCGGGTTGGAACGCCAATTGCGGCTGGAAATCGGTTCGAAAGTCCACAGCCGGACTTTCCAAGGGGGGAAAGCAGGTCGTCATCGGTCACTCAGCAGCAGTTTGAGGCGACGCTCATCGAGTCGGACCCCCAGTCGCGGCAACTGGTGGGCAACGCCGCTCGTGCGGTCTTGACCACATCGGTGAGCCCCGGCGGAGCCATTTCACTCCACAGTGAATTCGTCCGGCTGAGAATGCTGTAAATTCGGTGAATGGAGCCCGCACTTTCCAAATGCGCGGCCCGCTGTGCGCTCTCCATCGCTCGACGCACTCGGGGCTGGCGCAATCTCCCAAGCGAGCCGACCGTCGCGAAATGAATCGGACGCCGCACGGTGCCAGCGAGGGAGTGAACCGCTGGTCGAAATTGGATGCGGGGCTTTGTTGTGAGTCGTGGGGCAGCCCCCAGTGCGTCGTTTGTCGGCGGAGGCACAGCGGGGGCAGTCTTTCGGAAAAAGACGCCTACCTTCTCCGACCTGTCACCGTGTTGCCGCCTCACTCTGGGGCTTTCGGTGTTGTCGCCACGACGCTCCGCGGCGTCGCTCCGTTCGGTTTATTCGGGCAATCGAAATACCCACAGCGCGACCGGAACAAGTGAGAGTTCCATGGCGATGTAAACGAGTAGGATTGTTGATGGCCGCCCATCGACAAGCAAACTCACCAACCGGCCAATCACCAGCCCGCCGGCAAAAATCGCCGTGGTCAAGACCGCGGGATTGCGGTACTTCGGGTTGAAGGCGGCGGACAGCCAAAAAAGGCCCAGCGACAGATACAGTGTCATGACCGCCCGGAAAATGTGGGCGTGATCCACCGACAAAGTCGACTCGTTCAGAAACGTTTGTGCGAACCATGTGGGTGAGATGCCGTAGAGCAGGGCGATGATCGAAACCACCAGGGACGCGAGCATCAGAAACAACTGTTTAATCTTCATGGGAGTCTTCGCAAGCAGACATAGGAGAGCCTCGATCGTCGTGGTCATTGCGCTGCCGCGCAATCGGCGGCGCGGAAGGTCGACGTGACCACAGATCGAGAGCGTAAAACGGAAAAACGTACGGGGTGGCAGCATGCGACCGCCACCCCGACCGGAGAACTCTTGGATTGCCCCCTCACCGCGCGGAGACGGGGAGCGAATCGATCCACTCCCGCAGGAACTTCGCCGACTTTTCGTCCACGACATTGGAACCGACATGGGGCATCCGGCCCAAGCCAGTCTTGGTCATCCGATGCAGAATCATCGACCGGTTGGCGTCGCCGGGAACGAGGATTTTCGGGTCGTTGAGGGCGAAGGCTCCGTGATTGGGTTTTGCGTTGACGATCCCGAGTTCGGCAACGGGCAGCGTCGACACGAGCTGAAATTCGGCGTTGCCGCCTCCCCATTTCATGTGACAGTGGGCGCAATT
This sequence comes from Planctomicrobium piriforme, assembly GCA_945860955.1. GTDB lineage: Bacteria > Planctomycetota > Planctomycetia > Planctomycetales > Planctomycetaceae > UBA10511. The sequence goes on along the minus strand of CAMATH010000089.1, from coordinate 14,627 downwards.
CGCCTGCAGGTACGACCGCGCTCGCAACTCCAGAGGCTGTTTGTCATCTCGGTAGTCGACCAGACGGGGGAGGTCGGCGTGAGGTTTGGGAGGCTGCTTTTTGAACAGCCCCAGTTTCGCGAAGACGTCGATCTGATTCGCCTTCACTCCGCCGCCGTAATCGTGGTCGCGATTCAATTGCAGGGTGTTGACCCCCAGCGCATATTTCGCCGGCATCGTGTGGCACAACGTGCATTCACTTCGGCTGGGGAAATGCCACACCTGTTTGCGCTGTCCCCCCGGGGCCTCTGCATCCTGAATCGTCAAAACGCGATCCAAACCCGGCTCCTCCAGCAGCACGGCGTCGGTCTGGTCGTCATTCCACAGGTACGTGAACCCCTGCCACACTTGATCCCCCACCTCTTCGCTCCCGGCGAGTTGCTCAAACAACATAACGCGGGTCTCAAGTCGGCGACGGCTCGCGGGATTGCCCGCTTCCATTTCCATCGAGAAGGTCTTCACGGTCACCGTCTTGTCCGGAAAACGCCACCCGCGCGGCGCTCCCGGGGCGGGCTGCGGATACTCGACACCGTCGAATTCAATCTGTCCGTCCCCCGGAAGTGCCAGAAAACGATCCTTGATCGCATGGTCGGACCACAGTTCGGCGTTCACCGAGTACGGAAACAGGCCGGCGGCGGGAACGTGGTCTTTCGTTGACGCGAAAAGTCCCGTTTCACTCAATTTCCTGGGAAAGTCGGCGGCGGTGGACTTCGCCGTGTTCGGAGCGAGTTCGTAAAACGTGCCATTCATGTAATCGACGAGAAAGATCTCGCCAGCATCGTCTTCCGCGAACGTGACAATTCGCAACGGTGTGTCGACCAGCTCTTTCTGCCAGACAACCTTTCCATCGACGTATTTGAGCGCATGCACTTTCCCCGTGTCATAATCGCCGTAGACGTAGGCACCGCTCAGGTCTTTGTGCTTTGTCCCCCGGTAAACGAAACCGCCGGTGATCGAACGGAAGTCACTGTGCGGGTGTTCAAGGATTGGCTTCAGGATCGGGGAAGGGCCCAGGGGCCGCTCGGGACGGAACGGGTGAGTGCCTTCTGAAACGCTCCAGCCGTAGTTCCCCCCTTTTTCGATCCGCAGCACCATTTCCCACAAATCCTGACCGACTTCGCCTCCCCACAGGTCTCCAGTCTGGCGGTCGAAACTGTACTTCCAGAACTGCCGCAGTCCATAGGCGAAAATCTCGCCCCGCGCGAGGGGAGATTTGACGAACGGATTGTCGGCGGGAATTGCATAATTCCCCGCAGCCGACTTGTGATCGACGTCAATTCGCAACAGGCACGCCAGTAGGTCACTGAGATCCTGCCCGGTCTGCCGCTCGTCGGCGATGCCACTGCCGTCGCCACACGCGATGTAGAGAAATCCATCGGGTCCAAACGCCAGGTTGCCCCCATTGTGCCCACCCGATGGCCATTCGATCACAATCTGTTCGCTGGCGAGGTCGACCTTCCAGTCTCCTTTGCGATCGACCGTGAAGCGGGAGACCCGGCTTCCTTTGGGGGCTCCTTCCGTCGGGTCGGCAATCGACATCACATACAGGAAGCCATTCTTCTCGAACTGCGGGTGGGCGGCGACACCGTAGGCGGTTCGGCCGATATCGCCAATAGAAATCGCATCGGCATCGGGGCTCATTGCGATCGTTTTCAGGATCCCCTTGCGCTCGGCGACAACAAACCGTTTCGCTCCCGGAACGCGATTGATCGCCACCGGCTCGAACAGTTTGACCTTGGGAAACGTCTGTTTGACCACGAACGGCGCGGGGGGATCAGGACTGCCGACAACGCGCGATCCCGTGAACGGAACCCGCTTTTGCGTGTTGAACGCCGGACGTGCGACGGGGTCGGCGGCGGCCGCCAGACTCGCCAGACAGGCCAGAATCAGCGGAACATTCGTCAGGCAGAGTGAGCGCACGGCAGAATCTCCGAACGGGCGGAAGGAGGTGAAGCTGCGGAACCGGGAGGTCGATTCCCCGTGACAGAGCACGTTCGCGAGGGATCCCAAGGAGGCGAGAAAAATCCCGGGTCGGCAGCGTCGCCAATTCTCAACAACCCCGGTACGATTTTCAATCATGCCCTACAAACAATTTGACCGCTCCCGGCTGCACATCAAGCCATTGTTTGAACGCACGCACGACGTGCCGTTGACGTACCAGCTCCCGCTTGATGCGCCGCTCGAACAGCCTCTCGACCCGGTGATCGCCCAGTTGGGAGCCGAGTTGACCCATGCTCGGGCCAGAAATGCATCGATCATTTTCATGTGTGGGGGACACGTGATTCGTGGCGGGGTCGCCCGGCACCTGATTGACCTGATGGAACGGGGGTTATTGACCCACCTGGCGTTTAACGGTGCCGGCCCGATTCATGACTGGGAACTGGCGCTCGTCGGTGCCACGTGCGAGAGCGTTCCCCGTTACGTGCGGTCGGGTGAGTTCGGGCTGTGGCGGGAAACCGGCCGGATGAATGATGTGATCGCGGCGGGGTATCACGCCGGCCTGGGGTACGGCGAGTCGCTGGGAAAGGCGATTTGGGAAGGGGATTTCCCGAATAAAGAGCTGTCGGTCGTCGCCCAGGCTTACCGGCTGAAAGTGCCCGTGACAGTCCACATTGGCATTGGATACGACATTCTCCATGAACATCCCAACTGCGTCGCCGAAGCGCTGGGGGGAGCGAGCTATCGCGATTTTCTGGTGTACTGCGACGCGATCGACCGGCTGGAAGGGGGCGTGATGTACAACTTTGGAACCGCCGTCATGGGGCCGGAGGTGTACCTCAAGGCACTGGCGATGGCGCGGAACGTGGCGCATCAGGAGGGGCGGAAGATCGCCGACTTTCAGACGGCGGTGTTCGATTTGCTCTCACTGGAAGGGGATCCGCAAAAGGAGCAACCCAAGAGCCATCCGCAGTATTATTACCGTCCCTGGAAGACGATCCTGGTACGGACGGTGGCGGATGGAGGGCGCAGTACGTACGTTCAGGCCGAACATCGCCGGGCGATTCCGCAGTTGCGGGCGGGAGCCTTGGCGGCTGAGTGACGACCTGTGACAACTCGATCGAATCCTAAGCAACTCGACGCGGTAACCACCCCATGAATCCCGACTGTCTCGCCCACCGACTGACCCCCGCCGAGCGGGAGTTCTTCAACACCCAGGGCTACCTCATCGTTGAGAACGCCCTGGACGTGGAGAAGAACGCCCGGTTGTTGTCTGCGGTCGATCGCATTGACCGCAGGGAACGCGCCCCGGACCACGCCGGGAAGTTGTTGTCTTTCCCCAACGTGCTGCATGAGGATCCCGCGTTTGTCGATCTGGCGCTGTCGCCAACGACACTCCCAAAAGTGTGGGGGATTTTGGGCTGGAACATCTATTCGTACCATTCGCATGTCGATGTGACGCCGCCGGCCGACGAGGCGGCGCTGACGTGGCGGGTCGCCTGGCACCAGGACAGTATGCGGGTGAATGATGAGCTGGAAACCGATCCCCGACCCCGTCTGTCGTTAAAGATCGGCTTCTACCTCACCGACGCGACTCAACCCGAGCGGGGGAACACGCTGATCGTTCCGGGTTCGCACCTTTGGAATGAAGTTGACTGTCCGCAGGATGGCGTTTCGTGCCCCGCTGGATCGGAGCCGTTGTGTGTGAAGCCGGGAACCGCGGTCATCATCGATCGGCGGATCTGGCACTCGCGGAGCGCGAACACATCGGAGGTCACCCGCAAGGTCGTGTGGCTGGGATACTGTTACCGCTGGCTGCGTCCGAAAGACCAGATGACCGTGTCGCACCTGCTTCCCCAACTTGATCCGGTCGGAAGGCAGATCCTGGGAGATGGCTTGTCGAATAACGGTACGTATGATCCGCTCGATGGAGATGTTCCACTGCGCGGATGGTTGCGGGAACACAGTCCCGAAGAGGCCGAGCGGACCCTGCACGGCCAAGGGCAATCGCGTCCGCCAGCGATGGTCCGGGGGAAGAACCTGGGACGGGTGTAGTTTGTTCGCGAAAATGCCGGCCAGGCGGGTTCCTGGAATTGCTCGGAAGATCATCACAGGTGCATTATGGCCAACGAATCGATTCAAGGAAAAATCGCTGAAGAATTGCGGGGAGTCGACGGAGTCGAGATCAAGGCGACCATTCCCGACCGGCAGATTGAGGCGGCCCTGGCCCTTTACGGTTTGACCGCCGGTGACGAGGATCCGCGGTTCATCTACTTCTTCGACACCCCCGATCTCGATTTGTTCGAGGCTGGTGTCATTGGTCGCGCCCGGCGCGTGGTCGGCGGTGACCACGACAGCACGATCAAATTCCGCCCGGTGAAGCCCGAAACGGTTCCTCCCCTCTGGAGCAAGCTGAAGGGGTTTAAGATTGAAGCCGACGCCAGCGAGACGCAAACCGCGATTTCGGCTTCGCTGACGATGAAGGTCGAAAAAGGCCTGATCAAGCGGGTCGCCGCCGGCGAGGTGCCGTTCGCGTCGCTGTTCAACGAAGAGCAGCTCAAATTCGTGCTGGCGATGGCCCAGCGGCAGTTTGATTACGCCCGGGTCGTTCCCCTCGGCCCAGTGCGCGCCTGGAAGTGGAAGTTCACCGATCCGGGTCTGCCGTGGGATCTGACTGTGGAACTCTGGCGCCGCGACGATGGCGAACGCCTGCTTGAAGCGTCCATCAAAGTGTCGGTCCCACAAGCCGCCGTCGCGATCGCGGCATTCGGGGCGTTTTTGCGGGATCGCGGCGCACAAACCGACGAGTGCCAGCAGGCGAAGACCCGCTGGGCGCTGGAGTATCACGCGGCAAAAGCCGCGAATGGCGTGCCCGCCGTTCCTTCGCAAGAAACGGCATCCTCCTGATGATTCTGCTAAAGGACCATACGTCGTCCGAACTCGCGCAGGCGCTAGCGGATCTCCGTCCCTCCGACCGTCTGGTCCGGCAACTGCACGCCGCTGCCGTCCGCCGGAACGCAACCGAGATTCCCCTCGAATTGCCGACCATCTCTAAACGGCTGCTCGCCCAGTTGCGAGAACGCGTTTCAATCCCGCGCCTAAAACTGGTCAACAAAGTCGTCTCTCCGCAGGACGGCTTTGCCAAATACCTGTTCGAAGGAGTCGAACCAGGTCAGTTCGAAGCAGTTCGGATCCCCCTGTTGCATCGACCAGATGACCAGAAGTACGTGATCTGCGTCAGTTCCCAAGTGGGGTGTGCGCTCGCGTGCGCGTTTTGCGCGACCGGCCGGATGGGGTTTCAACGCAATCTCGCCACCTGGGAGATCGTCGATCAGGTGACGCAAATTCAGGCCGACTCAGAGCATCCCGTGCGGGGCGTGGTCTTCATGGGCATGGGTGAACCGATGCTGAATTACGACCGCGTGATTCGCGCCGCCCGAATTTTCTCGGAACCGTGCGGCATGGCGATTAACGCCAAGGCGATCACGGTTTCCACGGTGGGAGTGGTTCCCGGGATCCGTCGCTTCACCCAGGAACAGCACCCGTACCGGCTGATCGTGTCGCTGACATCGGCGAATTCGGCGCAGCGAGAGAAGCTGTTGCCAATAGAAAAATCGTATCCGTTGCCGGTCCTGCTCGACGCGGTGCGTGAATACCACGCGGCGACGAACAAGCGAGTCACGTTCGCCTGGACGGTCTTGTCGGGAATCAACACCCGACGCGAAGACGCTCGCGAGCTGGCGGAATTGACCCGGGGACTGCCGATCCTACTCGATCTGATTGACGTCAACGATCCCACCGGGGAGTTCCGCCGCCCGTCTACGGAGGAGGCGAACGCGTTCCGTGACGCGTTACGTGAAGAACTTGCGATGCCGGTGCAGCGGCGATACAGCGGTGGGCAGGATATTCACGGAGCGTGCGGGATGCTGGCCGGTGCGACGTTGTGAGACGGGACTTGTTTGCGGGAATCGTCCGTCGAGCAGCGACCGAATCAACGTAGGCGGCACTCTCTGACCCGTCTTCTACACCATTCCCCAGAAAAGTCTTTCCCACAAGCGACTTATGGCGACGCGCTGGCGGCGTGGCACCATGCGCGGGAGTCGCGGTCAGCGGAACGACGGTCAGCGGGTCGGCTACGGGGTCACCTTCTGGACACTGGGGGGAATGGCAACGCCAACGGCGCGGAAGGCGGCGGCACAGTCGCCTCGGAGGTCACTGCGCAGGAGAAATCGCTGCTGCTCGCACTCGACTTCAGTGCATTGCAACGCTTCCAGATCACGCAGCATTCGCGACCACTCGATCGTCGATCCCTGCACTTCCAGACGGCGTTGGAGTTCCGTTCGAAGCAGCAGCGCTAAGAAGCTGCAAAACACGTGACCGCGGATTGTCTCGTCGCTCTTATGATAGATGGGGCGCGTCTCCAGCAACGATTTGGCCGCGCGGAAGATCTCTAGAAGGTATTGGCAGCCTCGATGCCGTCGCCGGGCGGCCACTCCGTTTCTGATACGGCTTCAGAATCCCAATGGACAACCGCCGGACAAACCACGTGGATGGGGCGCATTCGACGTCGCGAGAGGGCGAACGGCCTCGTGAGCAATCGTAGTCGCGGCACGCGGCACGCGACAGGTGATGAAAAGGAACTGGCCGTACGTCGACGCTTCCGACCGGCACCTGCGGTGCGTTTAGGCGAGCCGCGGAGCGTCTCGCCAACAACGAGTTCCTCGGAAGCCGCCAGTGTGCGATCGCCTGCCGGACACCGTTCGCGGGGCAGCGCTCGGCTGCCAATCGAATTGGGACGGCCGAACTGAAATCGACGTTGTCAGTCACCGAGGCACACGTTTGTGCCGTCGCATGCGCAGCGGCGGCTTTTCAGGAATGCAGGTCGATGGCTGCCCGGAGAACGCCATTTTGCGCTCGAAAGCACAACGGCGGCTCGGCAGGAGCCTCGCCCTCCCGTGACGCGGTTCCGCCACACCATCTGTCACGCCCCGCGACCGCGCTGGCACCCGGGGCAATAAAACGTCGCGCGTTGTGCCTGCACGATCCTGCGAATCGGAGCGGCACAGCGGAAACAGAGCTCCCCCTCGCGGGCGTAGACCTGATGCGCGTTCTGGTACCCGCCCGACTTATTCAGCGCGTTGCGATAGGTTCCGTCCGACAGAGTCGACCCCTCATGCAGGATCGCCGACTCCAGGATCTCCCGGGAACAGGTCGCGATCGCCTGGATCTCCCGCCGAGTCAGTCGATGCGCCTTACGGCGGGGAGAGATCCCCGCCTTGTGCAGAATCTCGCTGGCGTACAGATTGCCAATCCCCGCGACCCGTTTTTGATCGAGCAGCGCGACTTTGATTTCGCGCGAAGTGTCCCGGCAGAGCGCGATCCAGTCGGCCTCCGTCATGTCGAGCGCGTCGACGCCGAGGAATTCGTTCCCCAGAATACGCGCCAATTCATCTCCCTCCAGGAGAGACACGGTTCCCAATCCCCGGCGGTCCCAGAACCAGAGCGCGTCGTAATCGCCGCCATCGTCAAATCGCCAGACAACCCGCAAATGCCCTGGATCGGGCGGATCGGACAACAGCACCAGCCCAGTCATCCGCGGTTCGATGACGAACGCCGCTCCTCCTTCGATGTCGATCACGACCCGCTTGGCGCGACGCCGCACGTCGACGATGCGTTTCCCAATTGCGGTCCGAGCCTGCACTCGCAATGCCGGTTGCATCATGATGGGTCGACAATGATTCGGGCAGGCCTCGAACGCCGAAATCACGCGACCGATCACATGCGGCCGAACGCCGCGCACCATTGTTTCGACTTCGGGGAGTTCAGGCATCGGCAGAGCCGCTCAACTCGCCAGCAACTGCTGCTCCAGCGCCTGCACCAGGTCAGACATTCGCCAGGGCTGAATCGAGACCACCATTTCGTCGTTCTTGTCGAGCGACGACTGCACCTTCTTCTCGGCCGACATCACTGTCGCGTGATTGCGGCCGCCGAAATAGGCTCCGATCTCCGCATACGCGGCTCGCGTGTGCCTGCGGGCGAGAAACATCGCCAGCATGCGCGGCTCGGAAATCGTTCGCGTCCGACGGGCCGATCGCAGATCTTCGACCGTCACACCGAACGTCTCGCAGACAACCCGCTCGATATCCGGCAGCCGAACGACGCGAACGCAGTCCCGTTCGATTTCCGAAACGACCTGACGGGCAAGGCTGACATTGACCGGCTGCCCCGAGACACGGTGCAGATTGCGGAGGTTGTACAACGCCCCTTCGAGTTCGCGGACACTGGTTCGCACCTTTTGCGCGATCACCCGGGCCGCTTCCGGCGGAAGCATCATCCCCAGCGTCAGCGCCTTGCGGGCGACGATCTGCTCGCGCGTCGCCTGATCGGGAGGCTCAATGCGACAGGTCGTCCCGGCGAGGTAACGGGTTTGCAGTTCCGGGCGTGTTCGCGACAAAAGACGCGGGTGCCGGTCGGCGGCCAGAACGCACCGCCTTCCCGAAGACTCGAGCTGTTGCAGCGTATGCAGAAACTCTTCCTGCACGCGCGGCTTGCCGTCGAGAAAATCGACGTCGTCGATCAGCAGCACGTCGGCCCCACGCAGCTTCTGGCGGAACGCGGGGAGACCATGAGAACGCAGGGCGCTCGTAAAGAGATTCGTGAACTGCTCGGCTGTCAGCAGCAAGGGCTGTTCGCCATTGGACTGTCGCCGGAGCGCGTGAACGATCCCTTCCAGGAGATGCGTCTTCCCCGTGCCGGTCGGACCGAAGACGTACAACGTACCGCGATCGCCCGGATCGCGCCCGACGAAATCGAGGGCGGCGGCGAGCGCAGTTCGCGCCCCGGGACCGTCGACGAACTCGTCAAGTCGCGCCAGCCGGCGTTGAGTGCGCGCGGCGTTCTCGGGTTCGTGTCGGCCCACGTTGGACGCGTTTGCCGGAAGGGGAGTCCCCCCCGGTGTTCGTGCCGTGGGCAAAGGGAGAGTCCCCGGGCCAAGACGGGGCGTTGTTTCGCCGCGAAGATCGCCCGATGCGCCCGCCCCTGGATCGCCCTTGTGGGGGGGCTTAGCCGTCGAGGCGACCATCAGTTCAAATTGCAGAACGACGGCAGGTCCGTAGACCGAGCGTGCCGCATCGAGCAGCGGCTCACGGTATCGGGACTGCAACAGTTCCATCAAGAACGAATGATCGACGAGGACGTGAAGAACATCATGCTCGTGGCAGAACCGCGCGTGGTTCCGTACGAAGGCATCATAGTTTCGCGTTCCGAAGCGATCAATCAGAGTCCGTTCAAAGGACTCGTCATGAGTCGCGTCCAGGCTCGCCGCGGGCTGCTTGTCGCAGTTCGGAAAACCGGGTTGCATCGTGCACCCCCTAACGCGCAGACCGTAGGCCCGGTTCGACGTGAAAACGACAACATGGCCGTCCCTAGCCCAATTGGGAAGCCCCCTGCCTAATCGTCGGCAGACGAAACCATCCAATGGAGGCGCAAGACCACCCGTGTCGCGACGTGTCGCCTGAACGCAGGTCGTCGCGTGCGGTATGTCAGAAGAGAAATCCTACCGGCCATCGTTTCAACGGGCACCAGAAGCTTCGCACCCGAAGCTTCACCGTCTTGCCGCTGGTCGGTTCCAACTCACTCGGTAAGTCGAGAGGATACCCGCGCCAACGGGGATGTCAAACCTAAAAACGATTCTGCCGCAAGACATCTTCGAGACCCCCATCCACCGGCCGATTTCCCTACAAAATCGGCCGGTTTTCCCCACTCGCGCTCACTTCGCCCACCCCCCCGTCTGGGGATATCGTGTGGCTTCCTCCAACCCCTAGCGACGCTTCTTCTGATTGGGGTTGCGAGTCGCCGGGTCGGGTTTTTGGGCCGCCTTCAGCAACGTCGCCCACAACCCTCCCGCCACTTCCTCAGCCGGCTCCTCTTTGCCACTCGGGCGTCGCACTGGCGGGTCGGCGGGAATCACAATCGGGTCGGCGGCAGATCCCGCACCGACCGGCTTCTTCTTGGGCAGCAGCAGCTTCTCGGTGATCCCCCAGGCGCTCGACACGATGAAGTACACACACAGCCCGGCGGGGAGTTTGTAAAACACCCACAGCATCGCGACCATCATGAAGTTCATCATCTTCATCTGCATCGCCTGCTCTTCATTCGCCGGCGGTGGAGCGAACAATTTCTGCTGCAGCAGTTGCAGAGACAGCGACACCACGGGCAGCAAGTTGACCGTCTTCCAACCCAAAAGCGGAATTGTGAACGGCAGCGCGAACAGCGCGTCGGGAGCCGCCAGATTGTCGAAATACAAAAACGGAGCCATCCGCAAGTCGACCGCGTGCGTCAACGACTGGTACAGTCCCATGAAGATCGGCAACTGCAACAGCGCCGGCAGACAGCCCATCTGAAACGGCTTCACGTTGTGTTGCCGATACAGTTTGTGCATCTCCTGCATCTGCTTCGTGGGATCATCTTTGTACCGCTCTTTCAGCGCGGCCGTTTTGGGGCCGATCTCCTGCATCTTCGCCGCGTTCTGCGCCTGCTTGATCGAGATCGGCACCATCACGCCGCGGACGACAACGGTCAGCATCACGATCGCGACGCCCCAATTCCCCGTCAGCGATTGAAACAGGACCAGCAACTGCATCAGGCGGCGGGCGACCCAGCTTGTCAGTCCTCCCATCCACATGAAGTTGCCGAAGTCGATGATGCCCCCGGCCAGCGGCGGCAGGACTTCATCTCGTTTCGGGCCGGCGAACAGAACGTACTCGTGAGTGATCCGGTCGGCTCCGTCTTTGTCACCCGCTTCCGCGAGCGCCAGCGGGACCGACGTCAATTCCACGCTGATCTCACTGGCCGACGCATTGGTCGCGTTCTTCTGGCCGATGAGTGTCTGCCGCATCGACTCGAGATAGGGGTGGTCGATCTGATTCCCCTGCGGACAGACCAGCGCGGCAAAATATTGCGCATCAAGGCCGATGTACTTGACCGGTTTCTTCCACTCTTCGGTTTTGCCCTCGGCGATCTTCGCGCCACTCAGCAACTGGTGATTGACAATGTCGGGGCCGGTGAGAAAGCCCGCGACCACGTCTCGAAACTTGGACGTATTGTCTTCGTTTTCGAGGACCAGTCCCGTCGGTCCTTGCAACACGTAATTGACGACGCGTTCCTCGCTCCCCAGATTGCGGAATTCCAGTTCGACGTTGAGCCCGTAGGCGGCCGCTTCGGGACGCTCCGCCTTGGGGTCGACTTTTTCCAGCGTGTATTTCTTGCGGACCCGCAGACCGTCCGCTTCCAGTTGGAACGTGACGGATGAGTGCGGCGCTTGCGCCGGTTCGAGTTCGACAACTTCCCAGTCGAGTTTGCGGAGCTTGGCGCGAAGTTGCGGAACGGCCAACTCCAGCGACCGGGGACGGACTTCATTCGCCCCCAAAACCATCAGTTTTTCGTGGGGAGGGACGGTGCTGATCAACCGGGGGTCGACCATTTCAATGCCGTTGACCGCGGCTCCCTGAGAGTTGAGATGCACCACCTGCCGAAAACCGACCGCAGGATCGGGCGAACCCAGCTCCACGATCCGATTGGGGTTTTTGGGAAGCGCGGGCTTCTTTTTCGCGGGTGGAGCCGCGTCGCCATTCTCCTTCGGTTGATCGGCAGCCGCTTCGCCGTTCCCGTCTTCCGCAGGGGCGGCGACCACCTGGGCCGGCTCACGTTCGGCAGCATCCTCTGCGTCTTCGTCATCATCCGAGGCGACGGGGTCGAGCTTTTTGACCGGCTTTTGGTCCTGGCGCGCCTCGGCATTCTTCGCGGGGCGGGCCTTCTCGGGGAAGAACCGCGGAACCACGAAGAGGTACCACACCCCACAAACCAAAATCGACAGCGACGTCGCCAACAACAGGCGCTTCTGTTCCATTACACCACGAGGATCTTTGGGAGAGGCGGGGTCGGCGGAATCGGGCTAGCGCCCATCCAGCAGTCGATCCCCGAGAAAATTGTCGAGTTCTGGAACGGCGTAAATCTTCGCGCGAGTCGTCTCGATGTCGTAGGGAACGCGCTGAAAATGCACGTTTCCATCCCCCACCACAACGTACGAAGAACGCGAATCACCATTCCGCGGTTGCCCCACGGAGCCGACGTTGATCAGCAGCTTCTCAGGCCCCAATTGGTACCGAAAGTCAATGTCTTCCGGACGGAAGAACTTCAAAGTCTCGGTAAACACGCCGGGAACGTGAGTGTGGCCCTGGAAACAATACTTCGCCACCAGGCCGAAGATTCGTTCCATCTTCCGCTGATTGTAGATGTCTTCCGGAAAGACGTATTCGTTGAGTGGATTGCGGGCCGAACCGTGGACGAACAGGAATTCCCCATCACGTTCCACGCGGGGAAGTTCACCCAGGTATTCCCACCGCCGTTCGTTCCCCCGGGGATCGCCCTTTTCGAGTTGATCGCGGGTCCAGAAAATCGCCCGCTCGGCTCCCTGGTTGAATCCCTCGGGATCAAACAGCGCCCCCTGATCGTGGTTTCCCAACAGGGCGAGTTTGCAGTTCTGCATCACTAGGTCGATGCACTCGCGGGGATTCGGACCGTACCCCACGATGTCGCCCAGGCAATAAATCTCGGAGATTCCCTTCTGCCGAATGTCGGCCAGTACGGATTCTAGGGCTTCGAGATTGCCGTGAATGTCGCTGATGATCGCTTTCAAGGACGCCAAGCCTTCACAACAAGCAGACCGGACGCCGGCCCGGGGCTACCAGGGGAGGGAAACAGACGAGTCTATTTTAGAGTCTGGGTACCGGTCAAGTATAGCGGATTATCTCGTTTGTGAGACTCCCTTGTGCCGAACCACCGCCAGTCCCAGCAACCAGACCGTCGCCCCCCAACCCACAAACCGCATCCAGGAATGCGGAAAGACAACGGCCGCCTGAAACCACATGAATGCCAGGTACCCGTCGACCCACCGTCGCCAACGGTTCAGTTTCCCCAAACAGTCCGCCGTCCAGATCCCCAGTGTCAGGAAATTGAACACGATTCCGATTCCCGTCGTCACGCCGGTTGCAGTGGCGGTCTCCTGTGCCGTGTGGTCCCATGCTTCCGACCAGCTCATGTCGTGGAGGACGCACCAGACTGCCACTACGTGAATCCACAGCAGCACACACCCGGCGATCCAGCACCCTCGGGTGACGTACTGTCGCCAGGGCTGCGGTGACGCCCCCCAGAGCCGCAGCGACATCGCGACACAATACAAGAGCGCCGAAAGGTGTACCGAGGTGTGAGTCAAGCCGTAGTTCGTCATGGATCTGACCTCCACACTTGCAGACCGGGCGCGAAAGATCAAGAATCGCGGTTCACCGAATACACAGGCCCACGATTCTCTGGTCACGCCAGAGTGAACCGCAATGTCTCACCACGCTTTGCTCCGCGAACTGCAACTCAAGAACTCGTCGAAGATCATCCTTTTGGTGGCGGACGGTTTGGGAGGGCTTCCCCTCGCTCCGGGGGGAAAGACCGAACTCGAAATAGCCCGCACCCCCAATCTCGACTCACTGGCCGCACAGGGAACACTGGGCCTCAGCACGCCGGTTTTGCCCGGCATCACCCCCGGAAGCGGTCCCGGACATCTGGGTCTGTTTGGCTACGATCCGCTGGAGTTTCGCATTGGTCGCGGGGTCCTCGAAGCGCTGGGGATCGATTTCGATCTCGGTCCGGATGATGTGGCGATTCGGGGCAATTTCTGCACGCTCGACGCCGAGGGGCGGATCACCGACCGCCGCGCCGGCCGCATCGCCAGCGAGATCGGCAAGACCTTGTGCGAAAAACTCGACAAGATCAAGATCCCCGGGGTCGAAGTGTTTGTGCGCCCCGTGAAAGAATATCGGCTCGTGGTGGTTTTTCGCGCTCCCGGCCTCGGGGGAGCGGTACATGACACCGACCCGCAGAAGACGGGTGTCCCTCCGCTCGATCCCCAGGGACGCGACGCCGCCTCGCAGAAAACCGCCGAGATCGCCCGGGCGTTTCTCGCGCAGGCCCGCGAAGTCCTGAAGAACGATGCTCCCGCCAACTTCTTCACCATGCGCGGAATTGACAAGCGTCCGTCGATTCCCACATTCGAAGAAATCTACGGATTGAAAGCGGGAGCGATCGCCGTCTATCCGATGTACCGCGGCCTCGCCCGGCTGGTGAGCATGAACGTCCTCGACGCGGGGCTGACGCTGGACGACCAGTGCGCCCGACTCGAACAGTCGTGGAACGACTTCGACTTTTTCTTCATGCACTACAAGTACACCGACTCCACCGGCGAAGACGGGAACTTCGCCGCCAAGGTCGAGCGGATCGAACAATTGGACGCGGTCTTGCCCCGGATCATGGCGCTGCGTCCCGACGTGCTGGTCGTCACCGGCGACCACAGCACCCCCAGCAAGATGAAGTCGCATAGCTGGCACCCAGTTCCCGTCCTGATGCATGGCAATCTGTGCCGACCGGATGCCTGCACGTCGTTTGGCGAAGCGCAGTGCCTGCAAGGGGGGTTGGGTCAATTCCCCGCGAAGTACCTGATGACCCTGGCGATGGCGCACGCTGGCCGGCTGGAGAAATACGGGGCGTGAGCGAAGGGTTTGGTCGAAGTCACTCTGCGAACGGTGGCGTAGTTGAACGGCGTC
>CAMATH010000088.1 GCA_945860955.1 Planctomicrobium piriforme | reverse complement strand
TCCCAATGGAGACATCTATTTCACCGATCCCGACTTCGACAAACAAAAAACGAGCGCCGTGTACCTGCTGCTGGCCGATGGAAAGGTCAAGAAGATCATCGAAGACATGCAGGTCACCAATGGCCTCAAGGTGTCGAATGATGGACGCTGGCTGTATGTGGCTGACGACGGGCCGATGAACTGGCGAGCGTATCCGATTCTCGCGGACGGGACGGTGGGGCCGGGGACACTTTTCTTCGATCCTCCGGTCGCTGCTGACAAGCGGACCGCACCGGATGGATTCACGATCGACCAGAACGGGACACTGTATCTGTCGGGGAGCGGCGGTGTCTGGGTGGTCGACAAATTGGGACGATCTCTCGGTTTGATTCCGATTCCCGAGTTCTGTTCCAACGTCGCGTTCGGCGGAGACGATGGCAAGACATTGTTCATGACCTGCGCCAAGCAGGTCTACAGCTTGAAAATGACAGTGCGGGGCGGACAGTTCACCCGGAAGAATAAGGATCGGGCCGTGGCTGCCGCGACCGCCCCTCCCAAGCCCTCTTATGAGCTGCAGGAGGCGGTGGAATACGGAACAGCCGGTGATGAAAAGCTGACACTCCATCTCGCCCGACCGACTGCCGGTGCGGGGCCGTTTCCCGTGGTCGCCTTCATTCACGGTGGAGGCTGGGCGGGGGGAAACAAGGATGGCCACAAGAACGAGATCGTCGAGGCGGCGAAACGGGGATACGTCGCGATTTCCGTTGGCTATCGCCTGGCTCCCAAACACCGGTTTCCCGCGCAGGTCGAAGACGTGAAGTGCGCGGTCCGTTGGCTGCGGGCGCATGCGAAAGAACTCAACATCCGGGCCGACAAGATCGGCGCGGTCGGGTTTTCCGCCGGCGCGCACCTCGCCATGATGCTCGGAACGATGGACAAAGGAGATGGTCTGGAAGGGAACGGAGGCTGGGCCGACCAGTCGAGCAAAGTGCAGGCGGTGGTCGAGTTTTTCGGACCGGTCGACCTGCTCGCCGAGTACCCGGAGGTCTCGCAGGGAATCGTGAAGAACTTCATCGGCGGGACCAAAGAAGAGAAACGCGAAGAGTATCGCAAGGCGTCGCCAATCACCTACGTGAACGAAGGGGATGCCCCGACGTTGTTGCTCCAGGGGACCGAAGATCCCCTCGTGCCGTACGAGCAGGCGTTTTTCATGGCGACCGCGCTGACCAAAGCCAAGGTTCCCGGCCGGGTGGAACTGATTCTGGGTGGCGGTCACGGCTGGGGTGGAAAACAGCGCGAGGACTCGATGCGCGGGATGTGGGAATTTCTGGATCGGAATCTTCGGTAGTCGGTGCAAACCACCGCGCCCTGACAGGTTTGATCATCGATCCGCCGAGTCCTACACTCACGGCTCCAACCTTCGCTCTTCACAACCGCACGACACATTCCCGTTATGGCCGACCTTGAACTGAAACCCGTCAGCGATTCCGTCGTCGCCGGCACCGAGGAGAACTTCGAACAGGTCGCGCTCGCCCGTTCGAATGATGTCGCGGTCGTGATCGACTTTTGGGCCGAGTGGTGTGAGCCGTGCCGGCAGATCGCCCCGATTCTCGAAAAGATCGTGAGCGAGTCGGCGGGGAATATCGCTCTCGTCAAAGTCAACGTCGAAGAGCAGCCCCGGCTGGCAAGTTATTTTCAGGTGCAGTCGATTCCGGCCGTGTTCGTGTTGCGAAACGGCCAGATCGTCGACAATTTCACCGGGGTTCAACCCGAGTCGGCCCTGCGTGCGTGGCTGGGTCAGTTCCTGCCCTCGCCCGCCGAGCAGCTTGTCGCCGAAGCCCGGTCGCTGGAAGTCTCGGACCCGACCGCGGCCGAGGCAAAGTATCATGAAGCGCTGGAGTTGATGCCCCAAGAGGATGGACTGCGGATCGCGCTGGCGCGACTCCTTTCGAAGCAGCACCGCAATCAGGACAGCCGGGCGATTATCGATCAACTCGAGAAACGGGGTTTCCTGGAACCAGAAGCTCAACTCGTCAAAGACGAACTCGACCTGCGGGCGTTGGCGGCCGAAGCGGGGGGAGTGGGGGAATGCCGCGCCGCCGTGGCGGCGAATCCGGAGGACCCGACCTTGCAGGTGCATCTCGCCGACGCCCTGGGGGCCGCACAGCAGTATGAAGAGGCCCTGGAAGTCTGCCTCAAAGTCGTCCAGCAGGCGACCGGAGATCCCCGGGAACATGCCCGATCGACGATGGTGAAGCTGTTCCATCTGCTGGGACCGGAAGCCGAACTCGCCCGGACGTACCGCCGCAAACTGGCAACGGCGTTGTATTAAGGGCCTGTTCCGGATCAACCGTCGCGCGACGCCACAGGAGCGTCGTAGCGAACGGCGTACCTCCGACGCCAAGTCGCTGCGCATCTTCGGCAGAGTCAAGCTGAAGCCGTATTCTATCTCGCACCTGATCGCGATGCCGCGGGTTCACGAACCCGGAGGCGAATCCGCAGCCACTTCAGGCCCGCGTTCCGGCTTCCACAATACGGTCCGTTGCCCGCGAATCGACTGCAGGATCCCTCGCGCACAGGCGATGTTGACGAGGCAGAAAAAGTACGGAATGTAGAACGGTTTGAATCGTTCCAACGCGGGAATCGTCCCCAAGCCGGCCAATGCGTAACAGGCCATCTGGCCGCCGAGCGCGATCCAGTAAATCGGCGATCCACTGGTGACTAGGAGCAGCACATTCCCCACGACGACCGCCACGAGCAAAAACGGCACAAACCAGCGAACGACTTTGTGAAAGAACAGCAAAAACGAAAACGTCCCGACCCGGAACGGATTCAGCGTCTGGGGAACCCGCATCAATCCGGTGAAACTGCGGTTGACGATGCGAACTTTGCGACGGAATTCACCGGCAAAACTCGAAGCGGTTTCCTCGGTACATTTCGCTCGTCGCTCGAACACTCCCCGGTATCCCTGGGCGATGATCCGCAGTGGCAGAACAAAGTCGCTGATGTCGTCGTCGGCCAGCGGAACCCACAGCGATTTGCGAATCGCATAGATCGCGCCATCCCCTCCGACAACAGAACAAATTCGGCTTTCGGCCTGTTTGATTGCGACTTCGTACTGCCAATAGGTGTTCTCAGAATCCGCCACGTTCGTTTCGGCGGCGGCATCGTAACCCTGATATCCGACGACATATCCGACTCGCGGATCGGAAAGGTGTTTGACCAACCAGCGGAGCGCCTGCGGCTCGTACATCGAGTTGGCGTCGCTGAAGACCACCGCCTCGCCCCGCGCCGACTCCATGAACCGAGTGATCCCCCGCGACTTGCCACCGCGCGGTTCTTGCCGACAGAGGACGACCCTGGGATCGCGGAATTCCTGAACGATTTCGTCTGTGCCGTCGTCCGACGCGTCGGAGATCACCAGAATCTGCAAACGATCTGCCGGGTAGTCTAGCGCCAACGCGTTTTCGAGCTTTCCGCGAATCACCTCGGCTTCGTTAAAAGCGCTGACAATCAGCGTTACGTCGGGAGTGATTTCCGCCGGCTCTGGTTCCGGACCGAGGATTCGGCTGACGAGAACCACGCACAGCGGGTAGATCACGTAGGTGGACGCGATCGCCGCCAGTCCCCCCCAGAACAAAATGGCTCCCAGCAACGACATACTACTTCCCGTCCAGGTAAAGCTGGTGCCAGATTTCAAACGTCAGCAGCGACAGCAGATGCTCCGAGCGGTCGGCCCGCTCGCTCAGGTGGTCGTCGATGAGTCGTTCGACAGCCGCCGGCTGGAAATATCCGCGCGCGCGAATCCGTTCGGGTGAGAGCAGGTCACGCAGCAACGGTTTCAGGTCGCCGCGGAACCAACGGCTGATCGGTGTCCCGAAGCCCCGTTTTTTACGGTTCGCGACCCCTTCTGGAAGCCGGTCGGCCATCGCGGTCTTGAAGATGTCCTTGAGCCCCCCCATCCCCTTCAATTTCAGTTTGCCGGGAATTCGGGCGGCCAATTCCACCAAGCGGTAATCGAGCAATGGCACGCGCGCCTCGAGTGAGACCGCCATCGTCATTTTGTCGGTGAATGCCAGCAGGCTGTCGACCAAGGCCGTTTTCACGTCCGCGTACATCATTTGATTGATGGGATCGTCGGTGGGGGCCTGGCGGTAGTAATCCGCCACTTCGGTCGGCCGAGCTTCAGCAGCGCTCTGCGCGAACTCAGGCGTGAGCAATCCCGCCAATTCCCCGGAACCGAAGATTCCCACGTACGACTGGTAACTCTCGGATTCTTCGTGTTCCATCGCCTCGAGAAAACCGCGTAGATAGCGGAATCGCGACTTCCAGGCGGACCCCCGATCGACGGGAAGTCGACGCGCCAGGGGGAGGAGAACGTTTCTGTGCAAAGCACGGGGAATCAGATTGTAGAGATTGCGCAAACGCGGGCCGAGATAGCGCCGATATCCCGCGAAAATTTCGTCGCCGCCAACCCCTGAAAGAATGACCTTCACCGACTCCCTCGCCAACTTGCTGACCAGGTACGTCACCACGAACGAGGTGTCGGTGATTGGTTCATCGAGCTGTTCAATCAGCGGGTAGAAGAGCTTTGCAACATCGGGTTCGACCACAATTTCGTGGTGATCGGTACCCAGTGTGGCGGCTGTCTGAGCCGCGTCGGACAACTCGCTGTGAAACGCGTCCTGTCCCCCAAATCCAATCGAATATGTGGAGATTCGCTCCATCCCGAGCCGTTTCATCGTGGCGACAATCGCCGTCGAGTCGACTCCACCGGAGAGAAACGCCCCCAACGGCACGTCGCTCATCAACTGGCGTCGCACCGCATCATCCACCATCGCCTGGATTTCGGAACACCACTCCGCGGCTGACTTCTCGATTTTCGGGAATGTCAGATCCCAGAACGTCTCAGTCCGCGTCACCCCGTTTTCAATGATCACCCGGCTCGCAGGAGGGACTTTTCGGACTCCCAGAAACATGGTCCGGGGGGCGGGGACGTAGCCAAACGTCAGGAATTCGACAACCGCTTGCGGATCGAGCCGGGGCTGAAATCCCGGCAGTGACAGCAACGCCTTGATTTCCGATGTCCAGGCGATCTGACCGGCGTCCTCATACAGGTAGAGAGGCTTGATCCCCAGATGATCGCGACCCAGCAGTAACCTCTGGCGGCGACTGTCCCAAATGCTGAACGCGAACATTCCGTTCAGTTTCTTGGGAAGTTCGTCTCCCCACTGCTCGTAGCCATGCACCAGCGTTTCGGTATCGCTGTGCGTCTTGAATACATGCCCGGCCCCCGCAAGTTCCTCGCGCAACTCGGGATAGTTGTAGATTTCGCCATTGAAGACGACCTGGATCGAACCGTCTTCATTCCCGATCGGCTGGTGCCCCCCCCCCAGGTCGATGATCGACAGGCGGCGCATCCCCATGCCCATGTTGCGGTCGACGAAAATCCCCTGGTCATCCGGTCCACGATGAACAATGCGACGACACATCGCATCGACCACCGTTTCCTCAACGGTTGATTCGGCATCACGCCGCAACAGACCGACAATTCCGCACATACTGTCGCCTTCATGCCGCTGGTGTTGAAGTATTGCCGGTCGGAGCCGCTGGGGTTGACGCGATGTCCCCCCCCGTCGGGCGATTTCGCAGTCTCCGGATTCCCAGCGGAAGCCAAAGCGTAATCATCGCCAGCAGACTCCCCACCGCCACGACCTGCGCCGGCTCATTCATGAAATGTGGCACGCTCAGGTTGTCTGTCCATTCGCGGCCAAAAACGGCCGCCAGCACTTTGTAGAGTCCGTGCAGCAGGGGGTTGTGTTCCCAGTGGACCGACCGTGGCGCGTGGTAGCTGTATTTCTCGAGCGGGTACTTGGGCGCAAAGCGATTGCCGCGTTGAATCTCGCGTTCGATCGCCGCCGCCAGTTCCTTTGGATCCGCCTGGAGTTCCTTCAAGCTGATCGGAGTGCCGTCGTCACGCTCGTAGACAATCCCAAACAGCAGGTCACAAACAAACTCTCCCCGCTCTGTTTTCGCGACCGCGACCGCATGGGTCGAAACGCCATTCGGCTGATACAGCGCCCAGCGAGTCGCTGGTATGCCCCGATGATTTGCCAGGACGATGAACGTTCGCGCCTTGAAACTGCAATCCCCACCGTGCTGCACGACCTGCCACGCGGTCGGTCGCAACGGGGAGAAGATCGGCAACAGAAAACTGTCGTCCGGATGCCCACGTGGAATCTCGTCCGCGCAATAGGCCGCCAGCCGCCGCATCTCCTCAGTTTTCGATTCCGCTCCCAGAGTCGCCCGCTCAGCGATCTGGACCAATTCGCGAGTTTCCCGCAAGTAGACGAACATGCCCCAAGTGTTCAACGCGAACAGAACCACCAGGGTTGCCAAAACAATGCGACGGTACAGAATCCATCTTCGCGATTGACGCGGTGCGGGATTGGTAGGACCCGAATTGGTTGTCACGAGTGTCTGATCCGAGAATGGTGCTGTCACTGTGGGAAGTCTAACGGTCGCGACGGGATCGTTCAAATCAGGGGAGATCTTTGATGGGAGGTCGAACGGTTTGACTCGAGACCTCCCGTTTTGCCTGACTCTGGAGGAGTACTTTTTTCAATCCCATCAATTCTCACCAGAGAAATCCCTGTCACCGTTGACGTCCGCATCCAGATTTCGCTATTCTCAAGTCCCGAGTAACATGTCCCCCATCTTCCTGCGGTCGGCAGTTTTTCCTCTCCTCAACGATTCCTTCCCAAATTCCATCCAGTGATCTGGCTGATTCTGTTTTTCTGTTCCGCATTTTTTTCCCTGTATTCCGTCGCTGGGTACTTGATGATTCTGCGTATCCTCGTCGCGGTGCGCATTCAAAAATCGATCGCGAAGATGGCAGTTGCCGGAGACACCCTGCCGACAGTCACTTTGATCATTCCTGCGTACAATGAGAGCGCGGTTCTTGACGAGAAGCTGCGAAATTCGTTGGAGATCGACTATCCGGCCGGGTGCCTTGAAATCCTTGTCGCAAGCGACGGCAGTACGGATCAAACCAACGAAATCGCCCGCAGGTTCACAGACCGAGGGATCCGGCTGCTGGATTTCCCCATCAATCGCGGAAAGTCCTCCACCCTGAACGATGCGGTGGCAAAATCCACAGGAGAAATTCTTTGCCTCTGTGACGCCAACGTCATGTTCCAATGTGACGCGCTGAAAATTCTCGTTTCGCATCTGAATGACCCCACGATCGGAGCGGTGACGGGCGACGTCCGTCTTCAGAACGAAATCTCGGATTTCAACGCCGGAGAATCGCTGTACTACCGAATTGAGCGCCAGATTCAGATCTTGGAGTCTGCGCTCGGTTCGACGATCTGTGTCGATGGCGGAATGTACGTGGTTCGTCGGGATTTGTTTCTTCCTCTGCCGGCAGACACACTGCTGGACGACTTCAAGACGTCAATGAACGTCATCAACGCCAGCCAGCGACTGCTCTACGATCAGACCGCGATCGCGACCGAATCGGGGACGCCCAGTGCCGAAGAGGAATTTCGCCGGCGCGTGCGGCTCGCTGCAGGCGCGGCGCAGAGTGTCTTGCGCCGGGACTTTCCCTCCCCAACTCGCGTTTTTCCTTTTTTTTCCTGGGTTTCCCACAAGTTCGTCCGGTGGGTGAGCCCCTGCTGGCTGGTGCTGCTGCTCGTCTCGAACCTGTTTCTGTGGAACGAGGACTGGATGTTTCGCGTCGTGTTGTTCGGGCAGCTTGCCTTCTACGCATCCTCTGTCGTTGCGTGGTTGATTCCCGCCACCCGCACGGTGCGGCCGTTGCGGGTCAGCTTCTATTTCGTTCTCAGCCAGGTCGCCATGCTGCGCGGGGTGATCCAGGGGCTGTTTCTGAAACAGTCTGGTGTCTGGCGCAGAACCGCCCGCGCCCCCTCCTGCGGATCCAAAGCTCCCGGTGATTGAGCCGGCCCGGTGAACTACATCAGTTCTGCGATCGGCTTGCCGTACGGCAGAATCGGCATCGGTCGACCACGGTGATCCGGGAACGCCCGCTCGGCGTCGATTCCCAAATGCCGGTAAATCGTCGCCCACAGGTCATTCGGAGTCAGCGGGCGGTCCTTCGGAACTTCTCCCTTCGCAGTCGTGGAACCGACCGCCTGACCCATTTTCAGGCCTCCCCCGGAAACAATCAGGCTCATCGAATTAGGCCAATGGTCCCGGCCAGGCTGAACGACGCCGGTCTGTGAGCCCTTCACGTTTTCGACTCGCGGAGTCCGGCCGAATTCCCCAGTCACCACCAGCAGCACGCGGCGGTCGAGGCCCCGCGCGTAGAGATCTTCGATCAGCGCCGTCACGGCCTGATCGTAAATCGGAAACCGGACTTTCGCGTCGTCGAAAATGTGGCAGTTCACCGCGTGCGAATCCCAATTGTACGTCCCCTGCTTTAGCCACTCAACCCCCGACTGATACGGATTCTCGACAACCACGGTGACAAAGCTGCACCCCGCTTCGACGAGCCGGCGGGCGAGCATCAGGCGATACCCCCAGGCATGCCGGCCGTAACGGGCCTTCGTCGCGTCGGTCTCCCGCGACAGGTCGAACGCGTCGCGCGTCGCGGTGCTGGTGAGCATCTCGGTCGCCCGCCGCTGAAATTCGTCCACCGCCTCCATCGTCCCCGATCGATCAATCGACCGGCGGATCTGGTCGAACCCCTTCAGCAGTGTCAGTCGATCGTCGAGCCGATCTGACAGCGCCTGGTCGAGCGCGATGTTCGGAACCGAGAAATTCGGCTGAACCGGATCTCCCGGGATCGCGAACGGGACATACGACGGGCCGAGGTAGGCGGCTCCAAATGAGAAGACATCGACCCCCTCCCGACCACCATCGGTGAACGAAATGTAATTCGGAAGTCCCCGGCGTTGCCCCTCCCGGCACTTGGCGACAATGGAGGGGGCGGCGGGAAAGTCGTTGACGAATCCGGTCGGTTCCAGCGGATCGCGGGCCGTCATGAACCGCTTGTGCCCCCCGCCATGGTCGGCGAAGTTATGGGCGATCGACCGGATCACCGTGTATTTGTCGGCGCAAGCGGCGTGCAGCGGCATCAGTTCACAGACCTCGATCCCGGGTACCCGTGTTGGGATGGGTGTGAACGCCCCCCGGTATTCCGCCGGCGCATCCGGCTTCATATCGTACATATCCAGATGCGGCGGCCCCCCCGGGAGCCAGACGAAAATCACCGCCGTGTCGTCGTGAGCCGCGCGGTCGTCGGTGCCGGCCGCAGCCCGCAGCCGCAGCGCGTCGGCCAGCGACAGTCCTCCCAGGCCCAAAGTTCCCAACCGCAAAAACGACCGCCGATCGATTGGTCCACCACACCACTGTGGGTACGTGGATTCGCGATCGTTTCGTGGCTGGATTGGGCTGGAACTCATGGCGACTCCGGATTTTGGACCTGGATCCACGGTGTGACGCGTGACCGCGCACTCGGCTTCCCGTAAAGAGTATCGGCGATAGGGCGATCAATCAACAACAGTCGATGCTCGGCTGCGAATGATACCGGTGTGGTCCTCCGCTATACTCGAGCCGGCGTAACGAACAAGACTTTGCCCGAGAAACTCAAAGACACAACGCGGATGTTTCAAATCGAACGGAGTGCGGACCGGGTTCAGGTTGGATTCTCGAACCTCGTGGTGGTGTTTGAACTGACGGGTGACCGCTGGAGCCACTATCTCGAACAAAAAAACGGAGGTTCGGGCCGACTCTGTTCACTGGAGGGAGGGGCCGACGAATCCGAGCCGTGCAGTCCTGCTTTTCAAGATCTATGGTTTGAGCCGTTGGGCGCGGACACGTGTGAGTTTCAGATGATGGGTCAGGCGGGACAGGCGATTTTTTCCGGGGCGATCCGGATGGATGCCCAGTCGGGGAAGGTCGATTTCGAGATCTGTGCCCGACGCAAGAAGCCCGCCGCCCGTGTGGGCATGACTTCGACCTACCGGATTGTGCCGGAAACGCAAACCACGTCGGGCGGCCCGAATGCGGGGCGTGACGTGTGGCAGATCGAGTCACTGCCAGTTCCGGGAAATGAGGCCCCCGCCACCCCCCCGGTGATCACAGCCGAGGATGGCCGGATTGTCGCAGGTTATTGTGAACAAACAGGTTGCGCTCCCGGTGACAGTCTGAAGCAAATCCGGTGGCGGTACCAGATTCTGGCCCGGCCGCAGGCTTGATTTCGATCCCGGGTTGCAAGAGAATGCGAGCGAGTTCAGATGGACCGGCGTTTTCTAAGGATCCGGCATGTCGTTCGCAGCAGTTGACGCGTTGAAGTCGCAGTACACCGACAAAAATGTCGAGGTGGACCCCTCCGTCCCCGAATTGCGTCGGTTCAAAGGTCTGACCGGCACGGTCAAGACCGTGAACATGAATGGGCGACTGCTGGTGCAGTTCGACCATCCGGTGGATATTAGTTGGTACGACATCGAACCGTCCTACCTGCGGATTGTGGAGGCGAAGCCCAAAAAGGCCGCCCCTGCCAAGGCCGCACCTGAGGCAGCGAAACCAGCCGCCGCTCCCGCCAAAGCCCCGGCCGCCTCCCCACCGGTGGCCGGTGCCAAGCCGTTGTCAAAGCTCGAGCAGGCGCGCATGCAAGGGGCGGCTGGCGCAGCCCCCGCAAGCCCGGCAGCAGGTGGCAAGCCGCTGTCGAAGTTGGAACAGGCGCGACTTCAGGGAGCGGCAGGGAAAGCGGCGGCACCTGAGGCAGCCGCACCGACGGCGCCGGTCGCCGCTCCTGCGGTACCGACTGGCCCGGGAGGCCGGCCCCTCTCGAAACTCGAACTCGCCCGCCTTCAAGGAGCTGCTGGTTCCGGAAAGGCGGCACCTGTGGCCGCCCCAGCGTCACCTGTCGCACCGGTTGCTTCCGCTGCCCCGACACAGGCTGCTCCGGCTCCGGCTGCTCAGGCCGCCTCCTCGTCAGGAAAGCCACTCTCCAAAATCGAATTGGCACGAATGCAGGGAGCCGTTGGCAGTGGCGGTCCGGCAGCGAAAGCGGCACCCGCAGCGGCGGCCGCTGCTCAGCCAGTGACCGTCACGCCTGCCCCAGCCCCCCAGACACCAGCCCCGGCCGACCCCGCTTCGACCACCGGTCCCGATGGCCGGCCGTTGTCAAAGATCGAACTGGCTCGTCGGCAGGGAGCGTTTAAGGGCTAACCCAGCACCCAGTTCCGCTCCATAAACACTCCGGAATGCCCGCAACACCCAACACGATGCGGTCTCTGGCAAATGTCGTGGAGCGTTGTCCGGGCTCTATGGAGTCCGCGCAATGTTGGCTCAACGACCTTTGTCGACACGACGCGGTTTGTCAATGAGCCGGCTGCGACTTGCCTGGTTTCCTTCGATCCCATTCGCGGTGTCGGTTGTTTGCGACCTAACCCGGCGATTGGTCCGGTTGCCGACCTCTCCGAATTCCTATTGGCATTTCAGTCACTTTCCTCTTTTTCATTGATCACACAGGAACACATGATGGAACGCACACTCATTCTCTTTAAGCCCGACGCCGTCCAACGCCGTCTGTGCGGCACGCTGCTCGCGCGACTGGAAACGAAGGGGCTGAAGATCGTCGGTCTCAAGATGCTGCGGGTCACAAAGGAACTGTCGGCGAAGCACTATGCCGAGCATGTGACGAAGTCGTTCTACCCATTGCTCGAAGCGTTCATCACCTCGGGCCCGGTTGTCGCGCTGGTCGCGGAAGGTCCGAATGCTGTCGCCGTCGTCCGCACCATGATGGGGCCGACCAATGGCCAGCAGGCTGCTCCGGGAACGATTCGCGGTGACTTCGGCGTCAGTCGGCAGATGAACCTGATGCACGGCAGCGACAGCCCCGAAGCCGCCCAAAAGGAAATCGCCGTCTACTTCCAGCCAAACGAGCTGGTGAGCTACGAATCGAGCCTGAAAGACTGGGTCTGCGCGGCCGACGAAGTCAAGTAGTATCGACCGAGCGCAATGGTGGGCCACCCATCGTTCGACGGCAAACTTTCCGCGATGCTGGGTATCAGGTTCTCAATCCAGCACCGCGGAATCCCGTCGTGTTTCGTTGACTCGGGAGCTTGCACGACCGTCTGTTCGCTACAGCAACACGTAGCAACTGTCGTCCAAGTAAAGCACCCGAATCTCAGTCCCTGGGGCCGGAAGTGGGCCGTTCTGCAATTCGTCGCGATCGCGCCCCCATTGGTTTGTGACGACATTCTGGGCTGGCGAGACGAATTGATAGGTGATCGTAACCTGGTATCCCACGACCCCTTCACTGCCGTAGGAACACAAATTCCCCTCGGAGTGAAGAACCGTTCCTTTCAGAATCTGTCCCTCACGGATCAGCCTCTCTTTCGCTGAATCGGCGTTGAACTTTTTGCAGTACAAAACGACGCCGCCGATCAGAGCGGCAAGAGTGCCCAGGAACCCTTCGATTGTGGGCTGCGGACCTTCTGTTCGGGAGAATGCAATCCCCTGCTGGGCAACTGTTATGCCCAGAATCGCCAGCACTATCCCGGAAAACACCTGGAGTGGCAATTGATCAGGAGCCAACCGGTGACGAATTCCCCGGTCGTCACCAGCCAGGTATCCTTGGCTGGCGTAATCCAGGAAGAACGGATCAGGTGCCACGCCATCCGATGGCGTGGGGTCTGATGGCGTGGGGTCTGATCCGAATTCGTTTGTGGACATGGCGGGGAGTCAAACCGAAGAGGCATTGAGGGTTGAATATTGTTGCTTAAGCAGCCTTTCGCAGTCGGCACAAGCGGAACGCCAGCGGATTCAACGTGATCGACAAGAGCGCCCCCGCGACCACCAGGCTCTGAGCCTCGATTGTCAGGACTCCCAGCTTCACTCCCATCCCGACCAGGATGAAGGAGAACTCGCCAATCTGGGCCAGGGCGGCGGAAACCGTCAGCGCCGTACTGAGCGGCCGACGAAGTACCAGCACCACGAGCAGTGCCGCCAGCGATTTCCCCACGACGATGATCCCAACGACGGTGAGTACCTGAATCGGCTGCCGCAACAACACAGCCGGATCAAACAACATTCCCACCGAGACGAAAAACAAAGCGGCAAATGTGTTTTGAAACGGGCGCAATTCATCCGCCGCCCGATGATGGAGGTCGGACTCATGGACCACGATCCCGGCAAAAAATGCCCCGAGAGCGAATGACACACCAAATATTTCGGCAGAGGCGAATGCGACTCCCAAAGACAGAGTGATCACCGCCAACGTGAACAGTTCCTGGGAACCGGTCAAATTGATCCTCCGCAGAACCCAGGGGAGGAGCCGCGCTCCCAGGACGAGCATCAGAAGAACAAACGCGACCACCTTTCCCAGTGTCACCAGAATTGTGATCCACAGTTTTCCCGCGGGGGGCGCGACACCGGCGTCCCCGGGTTCCAGCAATCCCACGAGCGCAGGCAACAGAACCAGCGCCAATACCATCACCAGATCTTCGACAATCAGCCAGCCGATCGCAATCCGACCGTCGCTGGAGTTCAACAAGCCATTGGATTCCAGGGCGCGGAGCAGTACGACTGTACTCGCGACGGACAACGCCAATCCGAAAACCAGACCCGCGCCGAGCGACCATCCCCAGAGATGAGCCACCATCGCTCCAAGAATTGTCGCGATCACAATTTGAGCGATTGAACCCGGAATGGCGACACTCCGAACCGCCAGCAGATCGCGAACGGAAAAGTGCATCCCCACCCCGAACATCAGCAGGATCACCCCGATCTCGGCGAGTTGTGGAGCGAGATGCACATCGGCGACATAGCCCGGGGTGAAAGGCCCTACAGCGATCCCCGCCAGCAAATAACCGACCAGCGGGGGAAGTCGCAGGCGAAACGCCACACATCCCCCAACGAAGGCGAACGCTAGCCCCACCGCAATTGTGGAAATCAGAGACGTTTCGTGGTCCATGCAATTCGCAATTCGCCTTCGGTAGATCGGAAAATCAGCTCACTGCGAGTCGCGACCGCTGGTCGGAGTCACCATGCGAAATGGCGGCGAATGGGTCATGGCCCCGCCGCGATGGTATCAAATCCCACTGCCATCGACATATTCGTGCGGAAACCGCTGATCCATTTCGAAGGCGGGCATCCGCGCTCCCGAGCGCGACACGATTTTCGCCGGCACTCCCGCGACGGTGCAATGCGGAGGAACCGGATCGAGAACGACGCTGCCAGCGCCGATTTTTGCCCCCTCGCCAATCTCGACATTCCCCAGAACCTTCGCACCGGCACCAATCAACACGCCGCGGCGGACTTTGGGGTGCCGATCCCCGGTCTGTTTCCCCGTACCACCCAGCGTCACTTCGTGCAGAATCGAGACGTCGTTCTCGATCACCGCAGTTTCCCCCACGATGACGCTGGTCGCGTGGTCAATCAGAATCCCCGATCCCAGTCGGGCCGCCGGATGAATGTCGACTGCAAAGACTTCCGAGATTCGGCTCTGCAGCAGACAGGCGACGACACGCCGTTCGCGCGACCAGAGCCAATGACTCAGGCGATACGATTGAATCGCCTGAAAGCCCTTGAAAAACAGGAACGGAACGAGTACCCCACGGGCGACCGGGTCGCGGTCGCGGACCGCCCGGAGATCGTTCCGGGCACCGGTAGCAGCGCCATGGTCGGTCTGAAACATCGCCTCAAACAGCGAACTTAACTCAGACTCGGCGATCCATTTCGAGGCGAGCTTGTCGGACAGGATACTCGACAGCGCCACATTGAAACCGGGGGCGTCGAGGACAAGCCGGCTGATCAGCCGCTCTGCCGAGGGTTCGATTTCGCAGGAAATCTGAGCCTCGATTCTCAGTTCTTCCCAAAGCCGGTCAGTGTCACCAGGCGGTTGAGAAATTGCCGGCATCGTGGGAAGTCCCTGCGGAGTCAATCAGAGAATCCGTCCCGTTGAGATCAGGCGGGGATTCCGGAAGTTGGAATCACACACGACATGCCGCACGCGGCACACGAAACCCGGGCCTCCAGAAATCTGGTTGGCGAAACGACTTAGAAAAACAGCCGTACAAACCTTCGTCAAACGCAAGCGGAGAGGAAGGGATTCGAACCCCCGGTACGGTTTCCCGCACACAGCATTTCCAGTGCTGCACAATCGACCACTCTGTCACCTCTCCCAATGCACCCCAACCGGCCCGGTATGCGACCGGGCCGCTTGGGCAGGCCGGCTCAATGAACCGACCGTTCAAGATTCCAATCCGTGGAATCGTTACTTCTTCGAGCCCTTGTCGGACTTGCCACCCTTGTCTTGCTTCGGCTGGCCAGGACCTTTCGTGGTCGCGGTCGCCTTCGCCTTCACTTTGACCTTCTTATCAGGCCGCTTCTTTTTGAGTCCGGCCTTCCGCTCAATCTGCTTTTGAGCCAAGAGTGCCTGACGCTCAATCTTGTGTTGCGCCAGGTCGGTCGCCGTTGTTTCCAGCTCGGCGACCTTTCTCAGGCGCGCGCTCACCTGACGGACCTTCCCGTCGAGCTCGCGCCATTTAGGATCGAGCTTCAACTTCTTGGCCTCGACTCCCTTCGACTTCAACGCCTCGGCACGCGACTTGAGCGCCGCCTTGGCCTTGTCCAACTGTGATTCGGTGATCTTGCGACTGGTGCCCATCGTAACCGTGGCATCCTCTCGAACTGACAAACGCATCGGTCGACCGGTTCGACCGGAACTGGGGGAAAGTCGAGCATTGTCCCAATTGGGAGTCGAATCTGCAATAGTTACACTCCTCCAGAAGCAAAAAAAACTCAGATCGTCCAAACTGGACGATCTCCTCCCTCCTTCACAACCCCCTCCTTCACCCCGCAATCCATGCGCGTTGTCCAACTTCTCGGTCGTCAGGTCACGTTCGTCCCCGCCTACACCGACCCGCTTCCGGCGGTCGGCGAAGTCGTCGTCCGTGTCCTTGCCGCCGGTATTTGCGAAACCGACCTGCAACTCGCCAAAGGTTACATGGGGTTTTGCGGCGTTCTCGGTCATGAATTCGTGGGAATCGCCGAGACGGGTCAATACGCTGGCCAACGGGTGGTCGGGGAAATCAACTGCAGTTGCCACACCTGCCCGATCTGTCTGCGTGGTTTGGCGAATCACTGTCCCCATCGCACCGTCCTGGGGATCCTGGGGCGAAACGGTGCCTTCGCCGACCAGCTCATTCTGCCCGAACGCAATCTCCACCCAGTTCCCGATTCGGTCCCTACTTGGGCTGCGGTCTTCACCGAACCGCTCGCGGCCGCTTTTCGGATTGGTGAACAGGTTTCCCTGGCCCCCGGATTGCCGACCGTCATTCTGGGGGACGGTCGATTGGGAAATCTGTGCGCCCAGGTTTTAAAGTCACAAGGTTGCCAGGTCACGGTCGTGGGCAAACACCACCGCAAGATGTCGTTGCTTGAACGGTTGGGAATATCCACCTGCGCCGTTTCGAATCCACCCCCACGCGCCAACGCCGCGCTGGTGGTCGACTGCACTGGTTCCGCCAGTGGCCTGGCCACCGCCCTGACCCTCGTCCAACCGGGGGGGACCGTCGTTCTCAAGACCACCATCGCCGCCGAACACAAACTGCCGTTGGCACCCGTGGTGATCGATGAAGTGCGGATCGTTGGCTCGCGTTGTGGCCCCTTTGCCCCCGCGCTCGCCGCTCTCGCTCAAGGCGCAATTGAACTCGCCCCTCTCGTCGAAGCGACCGTTTCATTGGAGGAGACCCCCGCCGCGATCACCCGGGCGGCGAACTCTCCCACGCTCAAAATCCTGATCGACGTGGCCGGCGAGTTGGATTCCATGGGCTGAGTCCGAGGCACCACCGTGGATATTTTGCCTGTCGTCGTCTGGAAACTATCCAGAGAGCAGGAATGGCGAGCATCTCCATCCTGTTCATCCCTTTCATCCTCTTCATCCTGTCAAATTCTTTCCGTCAGTCGTACGCACTCTCATCGCTGCACAACCACCTTACGCAATTCGGCTTCTCGGCGAACTCGCTGCGTTCGCTGGCCGTTGACTTCTTTACGCCAGCAACTCGTGGATCGGTTCGCCGTGGTAGATCGAGTTCGGGCGATCGACATCGTCATGCCAGACCGCAGTGTGCGGTATCCCCAGCGCGTGGTAGATCGTGGCAGCCATGTTTTCCGGACGTTGCGCATCGCGGGACGGGTAACCACCGATCGCATCCGACGCGCCGACGACGTTCCCTCCGCGAATTCCCCCGCCGGCGAAAAAGACCGATTGGACCGCCCCCCAATGGTCCCGGCCAGCACCGAAGTACGAGTCGGCCAAGGTCGAAATCTTGGGGGTGCGCCCGAACTCACCAGCCATCACAATCAGCGTGCCGTCCAGCAGCCCATGCGCCTTCAAATCGTCGAGCAGAGCGCACAACGCCCGGTCGGTCGGCGGAAGCAACTTGTCTTTGAGTCGGGGAAACGCGTCGCCGTGCGTGTCCCAGGTCTCATTACTCCCCAAGTTCACCTGAACCATATTGACGCCCGCCGACACCAGTCGGAAGGCCATCAACAGCGACCAGCCGAAACTGTTGCGACCGTATCGTTCCTGAGTCGCATCATCCGCCCGGGTCACGTCAAACGCCTGCCTGACGGACGGGTCGGCCAACAGCGACACCACCGAGTCGCGGTGTTCGTCGTACCGCAAAAGACTCGCCGACTGCTCCAGCGCAATTCGCTGCCGATCGATCTCCCGAAGCAGCGCGACACGGTCAACCAGTCGACCTGCGGTCAAACCAGGAGCGAGCGAGATCTCGGGAGCCTGATACACGCGGGCGTCGGGACTGCTGGGGGGTTTCTTCGATTCGTTCGGGAAGGTGTATTCCGGATAGGCCCCGCGCCAAAACGGATTCCCATAGGGGGAGGCTTCGACAAAAAACGGATCCCGCTTGCGTCCCATCTGGCCGCCATAAGCCCCCGGAATCACGCCTCCCGACCAATGAACCAACCGTTCTGGCAGCACGATCGACCGGGGCAGATTCTGACATCGGGCGGGGAGCGCATCTCCCACCACCGAGGCGATCGACGGCCAGTCTGACGACGCCGTCTTTCGTTCGCCACTGTATCCCGGGGCCGCGACACTGCGCCCGGTCAGCATCAAATAGTGACCCAGCGTGTGGTCGTTCGTGGGATGCGTCAGGGATCGCAACAGCGCCCAGTCGTCGCTCCGCTGCGCCAGGCGCGGCAGATGCTCACTGATCTCAATCCCCGGCGTCGCGGTGGCAATGGGCTGAAACTCGCCACGAACCTCGGCCGGCGCCTGTGGCTTGAGGTCAAAACTCTCGTGCTGGGCCAGCCCGCCGGACAGAAAAATGTAGATACACGACTTGGCGGTCGCCGGGTGATTGTCACCATCGGCCGCACACAGCGCGTTTCTCTGGCTCTGCGACAACCCCAACAGTCCGATCGCCCCCGCCTGAACGACGGTTCGCCTCGCGAATCGAGGGTGCGGAAATGCGGTCGAATTGGAAGCGTGGGGCATGAAGTGCCTCCCAGGGCGGGGTCACGAACGGAGAATGACGCGGGAAACTGGACTCCGAAATCGTTGTCGAAACGCCATCGTATCGGAGGTGACCAATGGATTCCAGCCGATTTTCGGCCGATACTTCGACTTCTCGATCTTGTCGAAGAGCAAGTGAGAAATCCCCGCATTCCGTTGTACAATCCGCGAACCTCACCGCGCCCCAGTGGCGTCTGACTTTCCAGCCTCCCTCATGGAATTCCGATCGACGTCGCATGCTGCTCACCATTTCCACCACCCATCAGCCGGCGACCGACCTGGGATATCTGCTGCACAAACATCCCGACCGTTGCCAGAGCTTCGCCCTGACGTTTGGCCAGGCGCATGTCCTCTACCCCGAGGTCTCCGCCGACCGCGCGACCGCGGCACTTTTGCTGGATGTCGATCCCGTGGCGATGGTTCGGGGCAAGAATCGAGATCAGGGGTTTGCGCTGGCGCAGTATGTCAACGACCGGCCGTATGTCGCCTCGTCGTTTCTGAGCGTGGCGATCGCCGAGGTGTTCAGCTCCGCGATGGCGGGACGCTGCAAAGACCGGCCCGAATTAGTCGACAGACCGATTCCCCTTTCCGCCCGAATCGACGTGCTTCCGGTGCGGGCGGTCGAGGGCTTTGCCCAGCGAGTGTTCGAGCCATTGGGGTATACCGTCGAAACGGTTCGGCACCCTCTGGACGAACAGTTCGCCGACTGGGGCGAAAGCCCGTACCACTCCCTGACCATTCGTGGAACCAAGACGCTTTCGGAGTTGCTGACACAGCTTTACGTGCTGATTCCCGTCTTCGACAATCAGAAGCACTATTTCATCGGGCAGGACGAAATCGAAAAGCTGCTCTCCAAAGGGGCGGGCTGGCTCGCCGCCCATCCGGAGAAAGATTTCATCACGCGTCGCTATCTGGGACATCGCACCAGTTTGTTTCGCCAGGCGCTGTCGAGGCTCGTGGACGAAGAGGGTGACGATTCCCCGGATGACACCGACGTGGCGGTCGCTGCGGAAGAAACGCTGGAAACGACGCTCAGTCTCAATCAGCGGCGGCATGGCACTGTCTTGGCAGAGTTGCGCGCCAGCGGTGCGAAAAGTGTTCTCGATCTGGGATGTGGTGAAGGAAAACTGTTGCGGGAGTTGCTCGCGGACCGCCGCTTCGAGCGGATCGTAGGCGTCGACGTTTCGATTCGCTCGCTGGAAAAAGCCCAACAGCGACTGAAGCTCGAACGACTCCCCGAATCACAGGTCGAACGCCTGAAACTGCTGCACGGCTCGCTGATGTATCGCGACGAAAGGTTCGCCGGCTTCGACGCGGCGGCGGTGGTCGAAGTGATTGAACACCTCGATCCACCGCGACTGGCGGCCTTTGAACGGGTGGTGTTTGAATTCGCCCGACCGCAAACGGTCGTTCTCACCACCCCCAACCAGGAATACAACTCCCTGTGGGAAACACTTCCCGCAGGCGCGTTCCGACACTCGGACCATCGGTTCGAATGGACCCGCGCGGAATTTGAGGCGTGGGGCAACCGCGTAGCGACGCAGCACCAATACACGGTGCGGTTCGCGCCAGTCGGTCCGGAACATGAATCCCTGGGTGCCCCCACGCAAATGGCGACGTTTGAGCGATTCCCCGCGAATGCGACGGCATATACCGCGAGCGGAGTCAAATTTGACACTCGTTGAGTGACCCCTTGCCGGCTCGCCCGGCAGGTGAAGGAGATCGGTGGCTAACATGACACGCTTTGATCGCGGCTCAGACCCCTGCAACGTCCTGTGGCAGGTGAATCAGATCGGCGCTCAGCTACCGCATTTGACGCGGATGGTGCAGCCGGCTGAAGGCACTAAACAGATTCAGAACTCGATAGTCAGTTATGCGAACCAACGCGATCGAGACGCACCTGAGCGCAGGTCTGATTCACCTGCCGGGCGAGCCGGCAAAGGGCCTGCGCCCCGTGCGGGCACCCGATTTTAGCCTTCGATCTCATTCACCTGCCCCGCAAGGGGACAGGGGTCTTAAGTGCAAAATGTATCAATCGGAACCGCGCTCGGAATTAGTCGGATGTTGGGACAAGCAGTTGTCCTACGCGAATTCGCGGAGCGGATCCAGTCCCAGTCGGGCCCGCGCCATCTCGGCCCACGGGCCACGCTGATCGTGTTTCAGGTACGCTTCAAAATGCGGTCGGGCCTCCGCTTTGCGCTGTAACCGCCATAACGCTTCCGCCTTATGGTAGTGCGCATCGGGATAGTCGGGATGCACGTCAAGCGCGATGCTGAACGCGTCCACCGCGCGGGCGAATTCCCCCAATCCCGCGTGGACGCAGCCAATCTGCGTCCACGCTTCCAGATATTCGCGATCGAGTTCCGCCGCCATATAGAACCGCTCCAGAGCGGCTCGCTCGTTCCCCTGCCGATAGAGAACATCCGCGAGGTGAAAATGAACCTCCGGAAAGTCGTAGTCCAGCATCAGACTCATTCGCAGCGCCTCGACCGCCGCATCGAGTTCCCCCTCCCCCGAAAGCCTCTGCCCCTCTTCGAACCATTCCAGTCGCCCCCAGGTGGCGTGTTTCTCATCCGTGACCGGGGCCTCGGCCGACTCAACGGCCGGATCCGCGGCTTCCGGCACGGGTGGGTCGAAATCGAACAGCCGTTGACCGGTCACTGTGCGCAGTCGCCCGCGATCATCGCGAAACGCCAGTTCGCGATTTTGCGCAAGCAACTCCAATTGCGCCAGCGGCTCGGCGGAATCTCCCATCCATTGTTCCAGCCGCCGCAAGCTCTGTCGAACTTTGTCGACGGCCACCCCTTCCGCCAGCAACTTAGCCAGCCGCTGGGCCGACGCGACTTGCTTCAGGTCAAAATACGGGAGCCGATGAACCCGACGAACCGCTCGGATCAAACCTTGTCGCTCCCATCGGCGAACATCATGGACACTGACCGCAAGCAACTGGCTCACCATCGCCGGGGTATAAACCTGGGCCCGGGCCGCCAGACGGTCATCGAGTCCCACGAAACCAAGCCATTCGGGCTCGCTGGCGATCCGCAGGTCCACCCCGTCACCGATCAGTCGCTGCGCCTGTTGCAGTTTGACGGAAGGATGTCCATCAGGCTCTAGCGGCCAACCCTCTTCGCCCACGACGAGCAGCGTGGTGTGCCGGCTGATGTTCTCGGTCGCGACACCGCCACACGCTTCGACCCAGTGCTGCGCCTCGCGATGGGTCATCGACGCGAGAGTGCCGGTGAATGCGACCCGTTGACCCGCCAGCGAGGCGCGTGCGGTCGTTGATTGGGGGCCAGCGGGGGGATCGGATGCCTGGAGGTTCACGCATCCAAGAATACCACTCGCAATCCTGACAGAGTAGCGAGATTGGGGGTGGTCGACTATAACTTTTTTTGACTCGTCTGACCCCATCGGAACATCATGTCTCTGCTCGCAACCGCCGACCCCACCCTGTGGGGGGCCATTCAAAACGAATCCGACCGTCAACGCAACGGTCTCGAACTGATCGCTTCGGAGAATTACACCAGCGCCGCCGTTCTGGCCGCCGCCGGCACGATTCTTACGAACAAATACGCCGAGGGCTATCCGGGGCGTCGTTATTACGGTGGTTGCGAATTCGTCGACGTCATTGAGTCGCTGGCCCGCGACCGCGTCTGCCAGCTCTTCGGTGCCGAGCATGCGAATGTCCAGCCGCACTCGGGCTCGCAGGCCAACATGTCGGTCTATCTGACGGTACTCAAGCCGGGTGACACGTTTCTGGCGCAGAATCTGGCGCACGGCGGTCACCTGACGCACGGGATGAACCTGAATTTCTCGGGGCAGTTGTACCACGCGGTCCACTACGGGGTTCGAGAGTCCGATCACCGCATCGACTTCGATCAGGTGGCGGCACTGGCGCGCGAGCATAAGCCGAAGCTGATTGTCGCCGGCGCGAGCGCCTATCCGCGCGAAATCGACCACGCCAAATTCGCCGAGATCGCCCGGGAGGTCGGGGCGTTATTCATGGTCGACATGGCACACTACGCGGGACTGGTGGCCGCTGGGGTTCACAACAGCCCGGTCCCGGTCGCCGACTATGTCACCAGCACGTCGCACAAGACGTTGCGTGGTCCCCGGGCCGGTTTCGTGTTGACGAAAGAGGCGAACGCGAAGGCGCTGGATAAAGCGGTGTTCCCCGGAATGCAGGGAGGGCCGTTGGAACATGTGATCGCGGCCAAGGCGGTTTGTTTTCTGGAAGCGCAACAGCCGGCGTTCAAAGTCTACGCCCGGCAGATCGTCGCCAACGCGCGAACTCTGGCGGAAACGTTGATCGCGGGGGGAGTCGCGCTCGCGTCGGGCGGTACCGACAATCACCTGATGCTGGCCGACGTCACTCCGCTGGGGCTGACCGGTTCGATCGCCGAGAAGGCGCTCGACCATGCGGGGATCACGGTCAACAAGAACATGATTCCGTTCGACAAGCGGAAAGCGCTCGACCCCAGCGGGATCCGCCTGGGAACTCCGGCGCTGACGACCCGCGGGATGAAAGAGTCCGAGATGAAACGGGTCGGAAGCTGGATTCTGCAAGTTCTGCGCGCCGCCGACGATGCCGTGGTGGCCGAGCGTGTGCGCGGCGAGATCGCGGAATTCTGCCAGAGTTTTCCGGTTCCGGGGATTGAGTGAATGGAGCCCGCACTCTCCGAGTGAGTGGCCTGCTATGCGCTCTGCGTCCCTCGACGCACGTCAGACATGCCGAGTGCGGCACAACACCGTTCCATTGAAACCCGGATTTTGGACAGCGTATGCGGGGTCGGATTGGAATTCGTGCCGTTGACCGGTAAACCAACGTTCGACGGGCAATTCCCGGAAACTCACCGAGGGTCTTGAACACCGTATGGCTCTGAAAAAATCCGAACTCTACTCCTCCCTCTGGTCAAGCTGCGACGAGCTGCGCGGCGGGATGGATGCCAGTCAGTACAAGGACTACGTCCTGGTGCTGCTGTTCGTGAAGTACGTCAGCGACAAGTTCGCCGGCCAGCCCTACGCGGCGATCACCGTCCCCAAAGGGGCCAGCTTCGCCGACATGGTGGCGCTCAAGGGGAAGCCCGATATCGGCGACCAGATCAACAAAAAGATCCTGGGACCGCTCGCCCGGGCGAACGACCTCTCCGAAATGGCGGATTTCAACGATCCGAACAAGCTCGGCAGCGGCAAAGAGATGGTCGATCGCATCACCAATCTCATCAGCATCTTCGAAAACCCCGCCCTCGACTTCTCGAAGAACCGGGCCGATGGCGACGACCTGCTGGGTGACGCCTACGAATACCTGATGCGGCACTTCGCCACCGAAAGTGGCAAGAGCAAGGGGCAGTTCTACACACCGGCTGAGGTGAGCCGGGTGAGGTGAGCCGGGTGATCGCCCAGATTCTCGGCATCCGCCACGCCGATACCACAAACAACACGTCAATCAATGACCCCACCTGCGGCTCTGGTTCGCTGCTGCTGAAGGTGGGGGACGAGGCCCGCCACGGCAAGGACGTGCGGGTCTCTTTGTTCGGGCAGGAAAAGGACTCCTCCACCGCCGGCCTCGCCCGGATGAACATGATTCTGCATGATTACGGCACCGCCGAGATCAAGCAGGGGAACACGCTCGCCAGCCCGCTCTTCATTGAGGGGACCAATCTCAAGACGTTTGATTACGTGGTCGCCAATCCCCCCTTCAGCGACAAACGCTGGAGTACCGGCCTGATCCCCGACGCCGACTCGTTCCAGCGGTTCACCAGATACGGCGTCCCTCCCGCCAAACAGGGGGACTATGCCTACCTGCTGCACATTCTGCGGTCGCTCAAAAGTACCGGCAAGGGGGCGTGCATTCTGCCGCACGGCGTCTTGTTTCGGGGGAATGCCGAGGGGGTCATCCGGCGGAATCTGGTGCAGCGGGGCGTCATCCGGGGAATCATCGGGTTGCCGGCGAACCTGTTCTACGGCACCGGCATCCCCGCCTGCATCATCATGCTCGACAAGGAACACGCCCAGGCGCGGAAGGGAATCTTCCTGATCGACGCGTCAAAGGGATTCCGGAAGGATGGCAACAAGAATCGGCTGCGCGAGCAGGACATTCACCGCATCGTCGACACCTTCACCCGGCAGGTCGAGATTCCCGGCTACTCCCGGATGGTGCCAGTCGCCGAGATCAGCGATCCGAAGAACGACTACAACCTCAACCTGCCGCGCTACATCGACAGCAGCGAACCCGAAGATCTGCACGACATCACCGCCCACCTGCGGGGGGGCATTCCCGACCGCGACATCGACTCGCTGGAGCGTTACTGGAAGGTCATTCCCGGCGTGCGGGCCGCGCTGTTCAAAAAGACGGCCCATCGCGGCTACAGCCAGCTCCGCATCCCGGCGGCCGAGATCAAGGCGACCATCTTCGCGCACCCCGAGTTCACCGCGTTCAACGCCTCGGCGACCAGGCTGCTGGCGAAATGGAAAAAGGGGACTACGCCGCTCTTGAAAGGGTTCGCCCGCAATGGGCACCCCAAGGCGCTCATCGAGACGATTGCCGAGGATCTGCTGGCGACGTTTGAGCGGGCGGAACTGCTCGACCCGTACGACATCTATCAACACCTGATGGATTACTGGGCCGAGACGATGCAGGACGACTGCTATCTGATCGCCGGCGATGGCTGGCGCGAGGCGGCGCAACCGAAGTTGATTGTGGAGGAAAAGAACAAGAAGACGAAAGCCCGCCCCGACTTCACGCTGGGCAAGAAGAAGTATCAGACCGAATTGATTCCCCCCGCACTGCTGATTGCCCGGTATTACGCCTCTGAACAGGCCGCCATCGAGGCACTGGAGGCACAGGTCGCGACAATCCAGCAGCAGATCGAAGAACTGGCCGAGGAACAGGGAGGGGAAGGGGGGTTATTGGAGGATGCCAGGAACGAAAAGGACAAGCTGACCAAGGCGTCGGTCGCCGCCCGGCTCAAGGAGATCAAAACCGACCGCGACGCCGCCGACGAGCGGAAGGTGCTGGAGGAGTACCTTGCCCTCACCGAGCAGGAGGCGGACAGCGGCATGAAACTCAAGACCGCCCAGGATTCGCTCACCGTCAAGGTCGCAGCGAAATACCAGCAATTGACGGAGGAGGAGATCAAGACGCTGGTCGTCGAAGACAAATGGCTGGCCACGCTCGCCGGTGCCGTGCAAGGGGAACTGGACCGGGTTTCGCAGACGTTGACCGGTCGGATTCGCGAACTTGCTGAGCGGTACGCCACGCCGCTGCCGGAGATAAGTGCCGAAGTGGAAACGCTTGCAGCCCGCGTGGACGGTCACATTCAAAAGATGCTTGCCAAACGATGAACACCGAGCTGATCTCCGGTTTTGAATACCTGCATCATCCAAAAAGTCAGAAGCCTTCTGACCTTTTGAGTTCGTCGCACCCTGTCGAGCGACTGCGTATTGATGGTCCAATTTGTCCAGAAATGCCAACTCTACTTCCCCGACCGAGAGGAACTTCGCCGGGAATTGGACTTCACCCTCCGCGAACCCACCGAAATAGTCGAAACCTGGTGAATACCCACTATTGCAACACGATGCCCCCGCATGCGCCGACTCTTGCAAGAAGCAACGCCCGATGAAACCTGGTTACAAGCAGACCGAGGTGGGCGTGATCCCAGAGGAGTGGGAAGTCTGCCCGGTTCGTGACAAAGGTGAGGTCATTACTGGAAAGGCGTTAGCCGCAGGCGCGCCCGGCATTCAGCGTCCCTACCTTCGAACCAAAAATGTGTTTGATGGGCGAATTGACATCAATGACGTGCTTACGATGCCAATGACAGACGACCAGTTCGCACAATTCAGAATCGAGAATGGCGACGTCCTATTGAACGAAGGGCAAAGTTTGGAGCTTGTTGGACGTTGCGCCATTTACCAGGACGAATATCGGGAACCGTGCGCGATCCAGAACGCACTTCTACGTTTTCGGGCACGCGCAGGCGTTTCTGGAAAGTTTGCGTCTTATCTATTTCGCCACTGCCAACAGACGGGTGTCTTTGCCAGGATTGCGCTGCAAACCACGTCGGTTGCGCAACTCGGAGGCTCACGATTCGATCGCCTGCGTCTTGCGTGGCCGACTTTCCCCGAGCAACGCGCCATCGCCACTGCGTTGAGCGATGTCGATGCGCTGCTGGGGGCGCTGGACCGGCTCATCGCCAAGAAACGCGACCTCAAACAGGCCGCCATGCAGCAGCTCCTCACCGGCCAAACCCGCCTGCCTGGATTCGAGGGCGAGTGGGAGGTGAAGCGACTTGGCGAAATAGCGGATGTCAGGGCCGGCCCTTTTGGCTCATCGTTACACGAGAGTGACTATGTGTCAGTCGGCACCCCCATTATCACCGTTGAACATTTGGGCGAGTTCGGCGTTGAGTATATAAATTTGCCCTTGGTGTCCGACGCTGACCGCCAACGGTTAAGAGCATACACCCTTGAATTAGGCGATATCGTATTTAGCCGAGTTGGATCTGTGGATCGAAATGCGCTGATACAGGCCGCTGAAGTAGGCTGGCTGTTCTCAGGGCGACTACTTCGCGTGCGACCGAATAGATTGACGGTGAACTCACCTTTCCTGAGCTGTTACTTTCATGGTGAGGATTTCATTGCCGCCGTTCGAAACGTGGCGGTTGGGCAAACGATGGCCTGCCTAAACACGCAAATTCTTAAGGGAATTTCTGTCACACTTCCACCTGTCGTGGAACAAAACGCCATCGCCGAAGTTTTTTCGGATGTGGATACGGAACTGGTGGCGCTCGAACAGCGGCGGGAGAAGACCCGCGCCATCAAGCAGGGCATGATGCAGGAACTCCTCACGGGAAGGACCAGGCTGATATGAGAAACTTCTACCGCGTGATGCTCGGGCAGCAGAGTGTCTTTGCTGCCGAGTGCTTTCAAGGGGGCTTCATCGGCACCGACTTTGGTATCAACCAGGATCTCACTGGGAAATTGCCGAATGAGTGGCGGACATTCAACAAGGAATTCATTCCTGTTTTTCTGGCCACGCATCCCGAGAAGTCCAAGATCGCGGCAGGACTGGCGTGCGGCGCGCTGTGGACGGTCTCCCGGGGAATCTTGAAGGGAGATATCGTGCTGTGTCCTGATGGCACGGGAATGTACCGGGTGGGTGAGGTCAACGGAGACTATTACTACGCCCCGGGGAAGACTCTGTTTCATCGCCGCCCCGTGACGTGGCTCAATGTCGTCATTGACCGAAAGGCGATGAGCGAGGCACTACGGAATTCCACCGGGTCCATTGGCACGGTCAGCAACATTACCCAGCACCGGGATGATTTGGAGAAGTTGCTCGGTGGTGCCGCCGCTCCCACCCTGGTTTCGACAGATCCGACTGTTGAAGACGCGTCCGCCTTCGCGCTGGAAGAACATCTGGAAGAGTTCTTGGTCAAGAACTGGGCGACCACGGAACTCGGCAAGGAGTACGACATCTACGAAGTGGATGGCGAAAAGGCTCAACAGTACCAGACCGACACCGGCCCACTCGACATTCTGGCGATCAGCAAAGACACGAAGCGGTTGCTGGTCGTAGAACTCAAGAAGGGACGAGCCAGCGACGCCGTGGTCGGCCAGACTCTCCGGTACATGAGCTTCGTGAAGGATGAATTGGCCGAGGACGACCAGACCGTACTCGGGGTGATCATCGCGCACGAAGACGACCAGCGCATCCGCCGCGCCTTGTCGATGGTGCCGAGCATCGTCTTCTACCGCTATGCGGTCAGCTTCAAGTTGGTGAAGGGGTGAGATGTGCTTCGTCGTCGTTGCGGAATCGAAAACCCCACGGGGTTGAAAACGCGACGGAGTACTCGAACCCGATGGGGTTTTTGGAAAGCCGTTTGGCGGCTGGTGTTGACGACGGCCCCATCCGCCTTGAGCGGATGGGGAGAAAGATCGATGGCTAGCCCCAAACCATAGTACGCGGTCCAGACCCCATCCACCTCGTGTGGATGGTGAATCAGATCTTCGCTCTGTCTGCCACGCACGACGTCGGTAAGCAAGTTAACCGGTACCGATGGCGATGTGGTCTCTATTTGCGAGGCATGATTGTGTCCCGCGTTCCCTCTTACGATTGGCGACTAATCGCTTTGCGATCCAGGCGTGTTTTGAATCCGATCTTGTCTGACAGAGCGAGGATCTCATTCACCAATCCACACGAGGTGGATGGGGTCTTACT
Source organism: Planctomicrobium piriforme (assembly GCA_945860955.1). Lineage (GTDB taxonomy): Bacteria > Planctomycetota > Planctomycetia > Planctomycetales > Planctomycetaceae > UBA10511. The sequence continues at coordinate 6,291 of CAMATH010000088.1, read as the reverse complement.
TGGGGGGGGGAGGGCATTCTTCTAGCTGCCGATCTGATTCACCATCCGGGCGAGCCGGATGGGGTCTGGGGACCGTGGAGCGATGTGGGGCGATGTTTTGATCGTACCCCCGTCCTCCCGGTCGCGCACCGGTGCGACTGAATGTGTTTGGGGCATCACATTCACAGTGCTCCGCCGCGTCGTGGGGCTGCGCCCTGGCGTTATGGAACGGGCTGGATGCGCGATGACGCGAAATTCGACGACAACGCGCCCCCCCCGCCCCCCCTTCCTAAGGGGGGGAGCCGCCTGCGGCGGCGGCGGCGGTGCTGTGTGGCGACGCGTGATGTGCGACCGTGCTGCGTACGACCGTGCTGCGTACGACCGGTATCGCGCGCACGCCACCCGGTCGCGAAGCGACCGTCCCCCCCTTAGCAAGGGGGGGTAGGGGGGGTCGCATGGTCAGCTCCTTGGACGCCACTCGCAGATCGACACAGCCGCTGGGCCATCGAATGCCGCCCCGTTGGGGCTGCGCCGGCCCGCTTCATTTTCGGTCGGCCGGCTGGCTCGAATTCCAGAAGATGATCGGGTTCGCCTTTCTTCATGTGGCCGGGCACGTGTTGAATGGCCCGCGCGATGAGGTGTTTGTCGACGTCGAATACAGTGACGATTCGTGCGAACGCCATGCCAATCGTTTCGCCGCAGAAAACTCGGATCCCCCGCGGAGTATTTGCCGCGACAAGAGGCGTTGTGGACACACGCAGGCGTTCGTTAGACTGTTCGTATCGACATGTCTTTCTGGAGAGCGACGATGGAATCGATTGGCTTCGACGAGGCGCGGACCCGGCTTTCAGAACTGCTCGACCAGGTCGAGAAGGGCAAACAGATTCTGATTACACGCCGTGGCAAGCCGGCGGCAGTACTCGCGCCACCCTCAAAGGAAAAGTCCGTGGATGTGCGCCAGATCATCGACGAACTGAAAGCCTACAGCAGAGCTCAGGCGCTGACTCTGGGCGGAAGTACTGCGCGTGAGATGATTGAAGAAGGGCGCAGATTCTGAAACCCCGACGTCGGTGGGATTCTTAAATGAATACAAAGAAGCACAAGAGCACCCCCTTCGTTCTGGATGGTTCGGTCACGTTGGCGTGGTGTTTTCCCGACGAACGTGCGCCGTATCCCCAGGCAGTCCTTGATTCTCTTGCCCAAACGAACGCCTATGTGCCATCTCTGTGGCGTTTGGAGGTCGCCAACGCCCTGCTCGTCGGCGAGCGTCGCAAGCGCTGTACGCAGGCCGATACGGCCACCTGGCTCGCGCTCCTTGATGCACTTCCGGTGCAGGTCGACGACCTGACGGACATCCGTGCCTGGTCGGATACGCTGTCGTTGGCACGGTCGCACCAGCTCTCGGTGTACGACGCCGCTTATCTCGAACTGGCGATTCGGCTCAAATTGCCCATGGCAGTTCTCGACGAGCGTCTCAAAGCCGCCGCGATCAGCATGGGAATTGCTGAGTACAGGCCCTAACAAGGGCACGGCTCTTGACACAGCTCGTGCTGCCGCACGAAGGTGGGATGGCCCGCTCCCGTTGGTCGCTCCCGAAAAGTGTGAGCCCGCGTGTTCGTATGCCCTGCGCAATTGACTCGGCGGGCGCTTGCCTCTTCGCCGCTTCGAGCCACACTCTGGCAACCTCGAGCGGCGATTCGACAACATACGAGAATCCGACAATCATGCCTTGATATGACCACCATCGGCAAGCCAGAACGCGTGACTCAAAACCGCGTCGTCGCCCTGTTCCGCGACGAATTGGGTTATCGCCATCTCGGCGACCGGTCGGACCGGCACAACAACAGCAACATCGACGAAGATCTGCTGGCGGCGTACCTCACCCGGGCGGGATACCCGTCAGACAAGATCCGCCGGGCCATCTACCTGCTGCGGACCGAAGCCGACAACGCCAACCGCAATCTCTACGACAACAACCGCGCGGTCTACAGCCTGCTGCGGTACGGCGTGCCGGTGAAGACCGAGGCAGGGCAGGTGACCGAGTCGGTGCGGTTGATCGACTGGGACCAGCCCGAGGCAAATGATTTCGCCATCGCCGAGGAAGTAACGCTGCGCGGCAATCTGGAACGCCGCCCCGATCTGGTCCTGTACGTCAACGGTATCGCGGTCGGGGTGATCGAACTCAAGAACCATCACACGTCGATTGGCGACGGAATCCGCCAGTTGCTTTCCAACCAGCTTCGGGAATTCAACGAGTGGTTCTTCACCACGGTGCAGGTGGTCTTCGCCGGCAATGATTCCGAGGGACTGCGATACGGCACAATCGGGACGGAGGAAAAGTACTTCCTGAAATGGAAGGAAGACGAAGCGGACGACAGCCGTTTCAAGCTCGACAAATATCTGCTGAAGATGTGCCGCAAAGACCGGCTGATTGAACTGATGCACGATTTCGTGCTGTTCGACGGCGGGCAAAAGAAGCTGCCGCGCGTCCATCAGTACTTTGGAATCAAGGCGGCCCAGGAACACGTTCGGAGAAGCCAGGGGGGCATCATCTGGCACACCCAGGGGAGCGGCAAAAGCATCGTGATGGTGCTGCTCGGCAAGTGGATTCTGGAGAACAAACCCCACGCCCGGGTACTGATCCTCACCGACCGCGACGAACTCGACAAGCAGATCGAGCGGGTCTTCGCCGACGGCGGCGAATCGATGCACCGCACCAGCAGCGGTGCCGACCTCATGGCGCAGCTCGGGCAGGCGAAGCCACGCTTGCTCTGCTCGCTGATCCACAAGTTTGGTCGACGGGGGGTCGACGATTTCGACGCCTTTATCGCCGACTTGAAGCGCCGCCCCAGTCCGGCGGTCGGGGAACTGTTCGTGTTTATCGATGAATGCCATCGAACGCAGGGGGGCAAGCTGCACCAGACGATGAAAGCGATGTTGCCCGGGGCGGTGTTCATCGGCTTCACCGGCACTCCGCTGCTGAAGCAGGACCACAAGACGACGGTCGAGGTGTTCGGCGGCTACATTCACACGTACAAGTTCAACGAGGCGGTGGCCGACGAGGTGGTGCTCGACCTGGTCTACGAATCTCGCGATGTCGAACAGAGCCTCGGCTCGCCGGAACGGATCGACGCCTGGTTCGAAGCCAAGACCCGCGGGCTGAACGAGTGGAAGAAAGCGGCGCTGCGGGAACAATGGGGGACAATGCAGAAGGTACTGAGTTCACGCTCGCGAATGGACCGGATCGTAAGCGATATTGTCCACGATTTTGGTGTGAAACAGCGTCTGGACAATCAACGGGGAAACGCGATTCTGGTTGCCTCCAGCATCTATGAGGCGTGCAAGTACTTCGGCCTGTTTCAAAGAACGTCGCTGGCAGGAAAATGCGCGGTGGTCACGTCGTACAACCCCCAGGCCAGGGATGTGACGCTGGAAGAGACCGGAGCGAATACCGAGACGGAAAAGCAGTTTTTGTACAACACCTACACTGCCCTATTGGCCAACGTCGAGGCCCAACCGAAGAAGACCAAGACCGAGACCTACGAAGATCAGGCCAAGGCCCTGTTCAAAGTCCAGCCCGCCAGCATGCGATTGCTGATTGTGGTCGACAAACTGCTCACCGGCTTCGACGCCCCGTCGTGTACCTATCTCTACATCGACAAGTCGATGCAGGATCACGGGCTGTTCCACGCGATCTGTCGCACGAATCGGCTCGATGGCGACGACAAAATGTACGGATACATCGTCGACTACAAGGATCTCTGCAAAAAGCTGATGAACGAGAAGGGGACGGGGGCGTTACAGGTTTACACTTCCGAGCTGGATCACTCGGCTGGCGGGAGCAGTCCCGAAGTGCAGATGGAAGATCGGCTCAAGAAGGGGCGCGAGCGACTCGATCAGGCGCTGGAGGCGGTCGAACTGCTCTGCGACCCTGTGCCGCCTCCCAGGGGAGAATTGGAGTACATCCGGTATTTCTGCGGCAACACCGAGATTGCGGATGATCTCGCGGCGCACGAACCGCAACGGACGGCGCTCTACAAGTCGACGGCGGCGGTCGTGCGGGCGTACGCCAACATTGCCGACGATCTGCCGCAGGCGGGATATACCGAGAGCCGCATCGCGCAGATCAAGCGGGATGTTCACCGTTACGTCACGCTGCGGGAGATCATTCGGCAGGCGAGCGGCGAGACGATCGACCTTAAGGCGTACGAGGCCGACATGCGGCATCTGATCGACAGGTATATTGAGGCCGCCGAGCCACGGAAGATCTCCCACTTCGGCGAGATCGGCATGCTGGAACTGATCGTGAAAAGCGGACTGGCCAAGGCGATCGCGAGCCTGCCGCCGGGGATCGCCGACAATCCGGTGGCGGTCGCCGAGACAATCGCAAACAACGTCCGCAGCAAGATCATGAAGGAGCATCTGAACGACCCGGCGTTCTACGATCGGATGTCGGCGCTGCTGGCAGAGATTCTCGCCGACCTCAAGGCCGCCCGAATCACCTATGAAAAATTCCTGAAATGGATTGCCACCGCGGTGATCGATCCCGTCAATGCCGGACGGAGCGACGGCACTCCCGCCGCGTTGAACACACCCGGCAAACTCTCGTTGTTCAACAATTTGGGGGGCAATGAAGCCCTGGCTCTGCAAATTGATGCGACAGTCCGGCGGGTGAGACCGAATGCGTTTCGGGGGAATATCGCGAAGGAGAATCAGATCAAGGCCGCCCTGCTGCCGCTCCTGGGCAACGACCAGTCGGAAGTGGAGCGGATCTTCGTGATCATCAAAGCGCAGGCGGAATACTGATGCCTGCGCAACTCCAACTGGGTGAACTCTCGGTGGACGTCGTCCGCAAGGAGATCAAGAACATCCACCTGAGTGTGCATCCGCCGAGCGGCCGGGTGACGATCGCCGCCCCGACGCGACTGAGCCTCGACACGATTCGCGTGTTCGCCATCGCCAAGCTGGGGTGGATCCGACAGCAGCAGAAAAAAATCGTCGAACAGGAGCGAGAGACGCCGCGCGAGTATTTGAATCGCGAGAGTCACTACGTCTGGGGTCAGCGGTATCTGCTGAAGGTGCTGGAAGGAGACTTCCCGGCCTCCGTCGAGCTCACCCCCCGCCACATGATCTTTCGGACTCGTCCAGGCTGGGATCAGGAGAGGAAACAGGAGTTGTTGGAGTCGTGGTACCGGCAGCAGCTTCGGGATGCGGCGGTCCCCGTGATTACGAAGTGGGAGGGGGTGATGGGGGTCAAGGTCCAGCGGTTTTTTGTCCGGCGAATGAAAACAAAATGGGGAAGCTGCAACCCGACGGCCCACGCCATCCGTCTCAACACCGACCTTGCCAAGAAGCCCCGCGAGTGCCTGGAGTACATCGTCGTCCACGAATTGGCCCACCTGCTGGAACCAACGCACAACGCCCGGTTCGTCGCGATCCTGGACCAGTTCCTACCGAGGTGGAAGTCAAACCGGGACCTGCTGAATCGGCTGCCGGTGCGGCACGAGGAGTGGGGGTATTGATGGCCGTGATTACGATCTGTTGACACCGTTCTATTCGGACTTGGTAAACTTTCACCCGATATCGCAAGACGCGTTCCCGGCCGGGTTCAGACCATGGATTTTGACACCATTGATTCGATTTGGAAATTGCCGTGTCCGGAACTCAAGAATCCGGCGAAGTGGACACTCCGCAATTCTGAAATTGTAGCGCATGCTTACCAGGTGTATCACCTGATTCTTGATAGTCGCTGGAGTTTGTCGCCGAATTCGTGGGCCGAAAGCGACGGCTCGTCTTTTCTTAAGCTCCAAGATTTTCTATTTGCCGCCGTCTATTTCCGGCAGTTCATTGCAAACACTTCTGACCATCTGCTTCGAGACGTGGCCAACCGATACATCGCTCACATCGACTCACCGACGCACCGCAACTGGATCGAGTACCAGTTGGACCGATTCCATCGTACGCTTGAAGAAAATCCATTTCCCGGATCGGTGGAAGGCTGCACCGGACGTAAGCTGTTCGAGGCATTCATTTATGGAGCGGGCATACTGCACAAGATTCACGACTCCGAGGATCCGACTCCGCAACGCCACGCTGAAAGTCGACAGTTATTCAAGCAGCTATTCGCCGCCATTCCTCGGGATCGCATTGTGTTCGTACTCAATTTGTAACTGCTCAATAACCCCGCGGTCGGCGCGCGGTCCGGCGGCGCTCGTCGCAGGCGTCGATTGAGTGCGCGAGTTTACGGAGGTGGAGAAGTTGCCTCAGGCCGCTGCCATTATCCGGTCTCGGGTGCGGGGGTCGCAGTCGCTT
>CAMATH010000087.1 GCA_945860955.1 Planctomicrobium piriforme | reverse complement strand
CGACCGGTTTGTACGGTCGCGAACTCCCCGCCCCGAACGGCGCACCGCTGCGGCTGGTCGTCCCGTGGAAGTACGGCTTCAAGGGGATCAAGTCGATCGTCAAAATTTCGCTGACCGAAACTCAACCTCCCACGAGCTGGAACGTTACCGCGCCGGGGGAATACGGGTTCTACTCGAACGTGAATCCCGAGGTCGCGCATCCGCGCTGGAGCCAGGCGACGGAACAGCGGATCGGCGAATCGGGGCGTCGCAAGACTCTGATGTTCAACGGCTATGGCGAGCAGGTCGCCCATCTGTACGCCGAGATGGATCTGCGAAAGAACTTCTGATGAACTCCGAATTCCGAATGACAAACGAATCACAAATGACGAGGGGTGGATGACACATCAGAATCTGCAGTTCGCCAAGTTCGTCGCGCTGTTGAACTGCGCAGTTCCGGGGCTGCTTCTGGGACTCGACGCGGTGCGGGGCGATCTGGGGGCGAATCCGGTCAATTTCGCGATTCGCACGACCGGCATGCTGTCGCTGATCTGTCTGGTGTTGTCACTGGCGGTGACGCCGGCGGCGCGCGTCAGTGGATGGAGCCAGATCACGCACTTTCGACGGATGCTGGGGGTGTATGCCTTTCTGTACGCCGCCGTCCATTTCGGGATTTTCTTCGGATTCGATCGCGCGGCGAGCGTCTCCAGCACGCTGTCGGAAATGAGCCTGCGACCGTACCTCGCGGTCGGGGCGGCGAGTCTCCTGATGATGGCCCCACTCGCCGCCACGTCGACGAACGGAATGATCAAGCGAGTGGGGGGCAAACGGTGGAAACTCCTGCATCGACTGGCCTACCCGGCGGGACTCGCCGCCGTCACGCACTACTTCCTGCTTGTGAAATCGGACACTCGGTTGCCCATCGCGTTCGGGGCGACGTTGGCAGTTTTGCTGGGCTATCGCGTTTTAGCTCTTCGCAAGAAACGGGGTGTTGACCTCAATCAGCGCGGTAGCCGGATTGGCGAAAACAACGTTGTTCAGGCCAAGCCACTTCCGTCGGAAGGTGGCGGCGGTTAATCGCAGTCGGATGTCCCTCGCGGCGCGAAAAGCCACTTGATTCTCTCGACACGGGTTTTGTAGCATTCCCCTCCGAGGCGTTTCACCTGATCCACCCGCTCAAAAATCCGTGACAGGGTCCGCGAGGCAAGCCATGATCATTTGGGGATCGACCAGTAAAGAGTCGACCGTCGACTCAACGACGTTCTTCTGTCCCAACTGTCGCGATGAAGTCGACTGCGACCAGATCCGGGTCTCGCGCTACTTCACGCTGTATTTCATCCCATTGTTCCCCGTCGCGACGCTGGGAGAGTACGTGCGGTGCGACGAGTGTAGTGGTGAGTTCGACACGAAAGTGCTGAAGCTCACGAAACGGCATATCGACGCGATGACGAAGCCGTGGAAGTGCGGCGAGTGTGGCAACAGCAACGACGCGTCGCAGAAGCGGTGCGTCAATTGCCGGTGCTTTCGCGAAGACGATCCCGCAGACGATTCGATTTTCGAGGAGTGATCCGCGTCGCCAGTGCGGGGCGGGATCCAGTGCGGGGGGGGATGAAGTCCTCCGGAGGCGATTTCAAACATTTTTTTTATTTGCGTCCAAGACGCTGAGTGCGTACATTAGTCCGCAGTCACTCCAGAACGCGCCGTTCGTGTGCGAATGGGTGACCATCGGCTGCGTCTCGCCCGGTTCCTGTCCATGCATCAACTCCTTTCCCAAACGGTCACGAAGCGGTGCCAATGGCGCTGGTCGTTGTTCGTTTGTGTGGCGATCGGTGGCTGGCTCGCCGCTCCCGGGGAGGCAAACGCCAGTTGCGGTGACTACGTCCGTATCGGCAACCCGCGTGGCGAGCGAGAATCTCACGCGGACTCGAATGCTCCGGTTTCAACGAAAGCCGAAGGTTCTCTGGCGGACTCTTTTGTGCCGCCCGTGGCGCCGACGCGGAATTGCCGTGGGGCAAACTGCCAGCCGGCAACACCAGTCGACGAGTTGCCACCGACACGGGTCTCCGTACAAACCCGATCACACGAGTTACTCCTGACGGGCGGCCCGAAAACGGTTGTTGTATCGGCAGAGTTTCTGGGTTTCGACGTCGTTGTGCTGGGGCCACAACAGACGGCATCCGGGCAATTTCGCCCCCCCAAGGGCGTTCTCGGGCCGGTTCGTAGCAACTTGGCGCTCTCGAAGCGCCCTGGGTGAATGGTCCTAGGAATTGTCAACGTGCGGCGGATGTGTCGGTTGGACTTCGCTGCGCTTCAATTGGTTCTGCCATTCTGACTGCGGACTTGCGAGCGCGGCACGTGAGGCTGCCGGTGATTCCGCGGGACAACCCCGGTGGCGATAAACCCCTCAGAGATTGCGATTGGCACCGTGTGACGGATCCGAGCGGGTTCGCGCAGGTTCCGCCGTTTTTCGGCATTGGCCGTCTGCGGTTCGCACCCTCCTCTCCTGTTGAAATTGTCCTTCTTCAAACCCACTGGAAACTCCCATGTGCAGTGTGATGCATTCCGCGACTTCTCCCTGGGCCTGGCTGTTGGTCATGGTGCTTCTCGGGATGGTGACTCCTCAGTTCTCGAGCGCGGACGATCAGCCAGGTGAGGGCGCGAAGTCCGACTTGCCCCAGACATCACCGACTGGCGACACCGACGCGGTTGTCATCGCGAAATTTGGTGTCCCGCTCGGCGAAATTGAGAAGGCATACGACGGCCGCCCGCAGCCCGAGGCGGTGCGGATGCTGATCGCGATCACGCGGGGTTCACAAATGGGCCCTGGTGAAGGTTGGTTCGGCCCCGCCTCGTCACGTTATTCCTTTGAATGGCTCGCCAACAGCCACGACAAAGGCGAAGAGCAATCGATCGCTTCCACCGACTTTCGCGGGGCGGCAAACTGGCTGGCCCGTCTGGACCGCAACCATGACGGCGCAATCACACCCCAGGATCTCGACTGGTCCGATGACAATCCCTGGGTCCAGCAAGCCTACATGGTCAACCGCCTGTTTCGGCGGATGGATCCCAATGGCGATGGCGGAGTCACCAAAGACGAATGGGAGAAGTTCTTTCAAAAGGCAGCCAAAGGGAACGACATCCTGCGTTCCGACGATCTGGTCGACACGTTACTCGCCGGCGTGGGTGGCAGTTTCTCCCCCGGCGACGCTCCCTCACCTGAAGTTCTGATTCGAGGTCTGTTCGCGGGTGAGATCGGTTCCCTGAACGAAGGACCGCAGGTGGGTCAGCAGGCCCCCGACTTCACCTTGAAGACCCATGATGGCGAACAGACGATTCACCTCGCCGACGTGATCGGCGAGCGACCGATCGTCCTCACGTTCGGCAATTTCACCTGTGGCCCCTTTCGCTCGATGTATCCGGGTGTCGAAGCGGTCTACCGGCGTTTCCACGAAGAGGCGACCTTTCTTTCGGTTTACGTTCGCGAAGCCCATCCGACCGATGGTTGGAACATGGAGTCGAATTCCAAAGTGGGTGTCACCGTCGCTCAGCCGAAAAACTACATCGAACGGGTCGCGGTCGCGAACAAGTGCTACGGACTGCTGAAATGCTCAATGCCTCTCTTGGTTGACGAAATCAACGACCCGGTGGGGAACGCCTACAGCGGTATGCCGGCGCGGCTGTATGTAATCGACACGGAAGGCAAAGTGGCATTCAAGAGTGGCCGGGGGCCGTTTGGATTCAAGACCGGCGAGATGGAACAGGCATTGATCATGTGCCTGCTGGAACGCCCGATCGAGACTGCGACGGAACCGAAAGCCCGGGACAAAGCGAAACCTGCGCAGCCCGCGAAATGACGCCAACGCAGGCCGCCTCCAGATGAGTCTCCGACCCGTCTGGAAGGGCGGCCTCTGAACCGGAACACAATCCGCGATCTTGGCAGGACTGGTCATTGACCCTTCCAACCTGCAAACGTTTCGTTTTCGGTCGCGCGGAGTATGACAGACGATCCTTGAGTGACCCCATCCTGCTTGGGGTGCTGTCGGTTTTTTAGCGACGACGCTCTGCGGCGTCGCTCCGGTTTGGGTTCCCGCGAAGCGGAACCACAACCGGCTTTCGCAAACACGCGACCGGATCAAATCAACCGACAGCCCCTTCGCCTTGTTGGTGAATCGGATCTTCGCGCTGTCGATTGCGTTTGAGTGACAGGCGGCGATTGATCGCCGACCTTGCGATCGGTTGAATCCGATCCGAGTCCTGCACCGTGCCAAAACTGCCATGACGACTTTCGGCGTCGCATTGGTTCGTTGCAAAAAACCAGTTCCCTCCTGATTCGGTGGAGTCGATTCGTGTCCGAGAATTCTGTCCTGAATCTGGCACCGCCGTTGCTCGAACGGGTCTCCACTGTCCCGCTTTTGGATCACGAGGAATGCTGGCGACGGCTCCCGCAAGTTGTCTCGGGTGGGCAACCGCCGCTCCCGAGTTGGGTGCGCGCGGTCTGCCATGCCCTGCCACGAACCGCCGCCGCGATGTTGCCACTCGATTTTGCTCATCGCGTGAACAGTCCACTCCCGCCTCACATGCGGGGCAAACTGCGGTGGATCATCGCCGACCTCAACCGCTGCGATTATTCGAAGGCGTACGCAGCCGCCGACCTGGTCCGCGCGGGAGCTGTCGAGTCCGACTTGCGGTCTCTCTCCAGCGATCCGTCGAGCTGGCGGGATGAAGAGCGTGAACCGTTGGAGTTCATTCGCCAGATGACAATCGCGGCTCCGACCATCCCGGATGAGTTGTTTGCGAAATTGCGTTCCCGTTTCGGCGATCAACAGGTCGCGGCGATGGTTATGCTGGCGGCTTATGGGAATTTTCAAGACCGACTGATCCTCGGACTGAATCTACCACTTGAAGCCGACGGTCCATTTCCCCCGATCGATGTGCGCTTCGAAGAGTCGGCGTTCCAAATGGCCCCCTACGTGCCGACAGACGAAAAGCTCCCCTTCAGTGGCCAGACCGGTACCGGCTCGGTGGTCTCCGCCGATCCCGACTGGGGAGCGATCTCTTACGACGAATTGCAATCGCGTCTGGAACACCAACGAAGTCGTGCCTCGCGCCTGCCGATTCCCACCTGGGATGAAGTGAAAACACGAATTCCCCCCGCCATGGCGGCGCGTCCCACTCGCATCGTCTGGAATCTCGTCAGTGCCGGTTATTGTCCCGAGTTGGCGGTTCCCTGGATCACCAGCACGCGGACCTTGTGGGCCGAATCGAAACCCGATCGTATTTTCGAGGAGAGCCTGTTCTGGATTCAAACCCGCAGTGTCGAATGCAACTACTGCATGGGGCATTGCGAGATGCTGCTGGGGGTGGCGGGGCTCGATCCGCAGGAAGTCGCCGACCGTACCCGCCGGCTGGCGGCCGCCGACTGGTCGAGCTTTCCTCCCGCCGAACAGCGGGCCTACGCCTACGCCCGCAAGCTCAGCAAGACCCCGTGGGAACTGACCGCCGCCGACTACCGGCTGCTGGAATCGGATCTCGGTCGCGACAAAGCGATGGCGACTTTCTGGTGGTTGTGTCGCGGATTGTACATGACACGCATTTCCGACGGTTTTCAGCTCCCGCTGGAGCGCGAAAACGTCTTCCAATCGGTGCCGAACACGACATCGGCCCCCGATGAAAAGTAGTCACTCTAACGTTGTCTACAGGGACAATCGCGTCCGATTGCGTGATAGACGTGACGTTCCGTTTGACCTGATTCCGTTTCTCCACCTCACTGGAAACCCAGCTCATGAACACAAAACACTGGCTTGCGCTGTCGCTTGCCGCGCTGATTTGGACCGACGCCCGCGCGGACCAGAAGCCGGCGGCCGCTCCCCGTCCGACTCCGGTCACGCGACCGGAAATGAAAAAGCTGCTGGAGGACATGAAGCAGCGCACCCCGCGGATTCCGCTGCCACCGCTCACCGACGAAGAAAAGAAGGCTGCCGAGCCCGATCAACTCTCCCGCGGTTACGAAGGGAGGCTCCGTTCGCTCTACCTCCCTGGCTCTGATCTGCGGGGCTACCTGTACTTCGCCGGCAGCCCGGCCCGCCGTCCCGACAGTCCCCCACCACGGTTCACAATCGAACCCGATCCAACCGTCACGCTGGATTACGCCTTCAAGACGAAACTGTTCTGGATCGCGTCGCGGGCCAACAACTGCCAGTACTGCCTGGGTCATCAGGAATCGAAACTACTGGCGGTTGGCATGAGTGACGATGACCTCGCCTCGTTGGACACCGACTGGAGCGTTTTTCCCGAAGCCGAACAGGCGGCGTTCGCGTTCGCCCGCCGGCTGACCCTCGAACCCCAGAATCTGACCGACGCCGACATTGACCGCTGTCGCAAGCATTACACTGACCTGCAGATTCTCGAAATGGCGCTTTCGGTCGGCGGCAACAACGCCATCAACCGCTGGAAGGAAGGGACTGGCGTTCCTCAATCGGCGGGAGGAGGTAATTTCGGTGGACGTGGTGGGGCCGCTGGTGAAGAACACTCGTATCTCACTCCCACCAGCGACAAATTCGTCCTGACAGTCTCCAAGGTCGCCCCGGTCAAGACTCCCGCGGCAGGCAAGGTGGAGGTTCCGACAGTACTCGACCGCCCCGCTCTGGAATCCCCGTCCAAACTCGAACAGGCCTTGGCGGCCGCCGCGAACCGCAAACCCCGCCTTCCCGTCACCGACGAAACGACCGCCCGCGCCGTTTTGAAAGAGATCGCCCCCAGTGGCCCTATTCCCGGCTGGATGCGATTGCTCGCCAATTACCCGGGCGCGGGCCTGCGGACGGCGACCGGATTCGTCGCCACCGCGAAAAGTTCCGATCTCTCCCCTCTGCTGCGCGCACAGATCGATTGGGTCATCGCACGTCAGGACCGTGCTTGGTACGCGCTGGGTGAAGCCCGCAAAGCGCTGAGGGCTCTGGGACAGACCGACGCGCAGATCGCCGCTTTGGATGGAGACCAACAGGGGATCTCGGAAAAAGACCGCGCTCTGCTCACCTTCGCCCGCAACCTGGCGGCGTCTCCCGCGGTTTTGACTGATGCGCAGGCGGCCGAAGCGGTGCGACTCGCCGGTCCGCGCGACGTTACGCAGACCGTTCACTACACCGCGATGCGGGCCCTGTTCGACCGGTTCACAGAAGCGGCCGGACTGCCGATTGATCCGTGAGGTGAGTACCGGCGGGGGATGTCGATCGTGGCTTCCCCCGTCCCTTGCCCGGAGAGAACGGGTTCTGGAATAATTGTGACGGCCGGTTTGGTCCTGGACCACCGGCCAGATTTTTTCGTCCGACTCTACCACTCACCAGCGTTCATTCCCGCATGCCGTTCTACGATCCCCAGCAGCTTCCCTCGCTCGAAATCCTGCCCGGCTGCCGCACGCGCATTCCGTACGGCGAAAACCTGATGCTGTCGTATCTTGAGATGGACGAAGGGGCGGAAGTTCCGCTGCATTCGCATCCACACGAACAGGGGGGAATTCTGTTGGAGGGACGTGTCCAGTTGACGATCGGTGACGAGACCCGGGTGGTCGAAGCCGGCTCGCTGTTCATCATTCCCCCCAACGTCGTCCATCGCGCGGTCGCGGTCGGGGGCAAGGCGGTGGTCCTCGACGTCTTCAGCCCGATCCGCGAAGACTACGCCGAGCGGTACAACAAGTACATTCCCCGGGTGAAATAGTCCATTTTGCGTCGACCGAATCCCGGTTGCAGTACGCGTTCGCGACTTTTGATGGGTGTTGCATCTGCGCGGAATTCACGGTAAAAACATCGCAACGTCAACTTTTGGCGAATTGCTGATGTCTCCGCACGGTTCCCTTGGCGACAGCGCCCGCGAGGTAGTGTGATGCTGACTTACTTCACGTCTGCCGGTTTTGGCGATTGCACTCAAACCACGCGACGGGATTTTCTGGCGGTCGGATCGTTGGCCGCTGCGGGACTTGCGTTACCGGATTTGCTGGCGGCCCGGGCGGCTGCCGCTGAAGCAGGGCAATCTCCCCGGCAGACTTCGGTGGTCTGGTTGTGGTTGAACGGAGGACCGTCACACATCGAGTCTTTCGATCCCAAGCCTGACGCGCCGGTCGAATACCGCAGTGTCACCGGGAGTGTCGCAACGACGCTGCCGGGAGTCTCCTTGGGAGGCACGTTTCCCGAACTGGCCCAGCAAATGAACCGTCTGGCGATTGTCCGGTCGTTCGCCCATCAAAACAGCGGGCATGGGGGGGGAACGCATTTTGTGATGACGGGCTACGACAACCGAATGTCGGATGCGGGGGGGCGTCCTTCCCGTCCCAGCCTGGGATCGATCGTTTCGCGCGTGCGAGGGGCCAATCATCCGGAAACGGGAATGCCGACGTACGTTCGGCAAGGTTTGATCGGAGCGGACGGGCCGGCGTTTTTGGGGTCGGCCTTCGCTCCGTTCGATCCTCAGGGGCCAGCCCGTAAAAACCTGGCGCTGACAACGAAAGAAGACCGGCTGGACGATCGGCGGCAATTGCTGACTCAGCTCGACCGATTCCAGAGGCAGGCCGACGCCAGCGGTTTGATGCGTGGTCTCGATGCCTACGAACAGCAGGCGTTTAACCTCGTTTTGGGAAGCGCCCCTACGGCTTTTGATCTGAGCAAGGAGAACAAGAAGGTCGTCGATCGTTATGGCAAGGATCTGGGGCAGCAGCTCCTGATCGCCCGACGCCTGTGCGAAGCGGGGTGCGGATTTGTGACCGTCAATTTCGGCGGCTGGGACATGCACGGCCAGATCAAACAGGGGTTCCAGCGTCGGGCCACCATGGTCGACAAGGCGGTTGCGGTCTTCTTGGAAGATGTCGCCCAGCGCGGCTTGAGCGAACAGATCTTACTGGTAATCACCGGGGAATTTGGGCGGACGCCGCGGATCAACAAGAACGCGGGGCGCGATCACTGGGCACCACTCAGCACCCTGGCGCTCGCAGGAGGAGGATTGCGGATGGGACAAGTGATTGGTGAGTCGAGCGCAAAGGCTGAAACTCCCAAGTCGACGCCAATCACTCCTCAAGACCTCGCCGCCACTGTTTTGGATGTTCTGGGGATCTCCCCCGCGACACAGTTTGTCAACCCCGCCGGCCGGCCGGTGACACTGGTCGAGAGCGGCAAGCCGATTCGTGATCTAGTTGGTTAACGTTTCCCCCACAAACTAAGTCGCAGCGATCAGGAAGCGGCGATCGGCTACCGCTTCCTGACGTGCGCGGCTCTGCGGAACGGCCTCGCGCCGACGTTTGTCGATCAGACAACTCCGGTTACCACTTCCACCCGGCGCGCAATTCCTCGTTCACCACCGCCCCCGTCGGCCATTGCCCGTGGTAGAGCTTCGCGATGCAGTCGGCCGCTTCAATGGCCATGCTGTCTTGCGACAGCTTGTCGGCCCCTCCCAGATGCGGGGCGACAACAATGTTCTTGAGCGCGAACAGGGGGTTGTCTGCGGTAGCCGGCTCGTTTTCGAACACGTCCAGCCCGGCGGCCGACAGGTGACCGCTTTGCAGCGCCACCAACAGATCCGCCTCGACGACCAGTTTTCCCCGGGACGTGTTGATTAGCACACTCCCCGGTTTCATCCTGGCAAACAGGTTCTTGTTGAACATCCCGTTCGTCTCGGCATTGTGCGGGCAATGCAGACTGACATAGTCGCTCCGCCCCAGCAGCGTCTCGAGATCGACAATCTCCACGCCATGCTTTTGAGCGAACGCGAGGTCCGGGTACTTTTCGGCGGCGATGACGGTCATTCCCATCGCGCGGCCCCGAATCGCCGTGCTGCGGCCAATGCGCCCCAGGCCCACCAGTCCTAGCGTTTTCCCCCGAAGCGGGGCGGTCGCCCCAAGCGACCATTGCCCGGCACGGGTGCGGGCGTCATTCACCAAGACGTTCTTGGCGATCGCGAAAATCATGGCGAATGCCTGCTCTGCGACCCCTTCATGATTCGCGGTGGGAGTGATGCAGACCGCGATCTTCCGTATTGTCGATTCAGGGACATCAACGCGGTCATACCCCACACCCGCGCGCGCGACAACCCGCAGGTTCGGCAGTCCCGCGAGAATTTCGGGGGTGAAGTACTCGCCGCCGGCGATCACCGCAGAAGCAGGTTTCAGAACGCGAATCGTCTCTGCAACCGAAGCCAGGCCGCGGGTGAACGTGGGGTCTTCCGGATAGGCAACCGTCAATCCCGCCTGTTCGAGCGCAGTGACCCACGGGCCGCGGACATTGATGAGGTTTTCGGGGGTGATGAGAACGGTGGGCATGTGTCGGTATCAGCGAGTGAAATACTTGGGATTCGCCCCTTGAAGGGCGATGAGGAATGGTGCAGCGAGACAGGTTAACGAACCGGGAGATTTGACCCAAGTGGAATGTCTGCGGGGTGGAGAATCGGGCTGCTGCCCGCTTCAAAATCTCTTGTTGAAGTAAATTCGACGTTGTTCGCGAGAACGGCAGCGCCGTCGGTCCAATTCATGGCCCCGGTGCGCTCAATTCACTCCGGGCGTCCAGCGGGGCCGGTGCGGCGCGGCGAGCCGTCTACGTTGATTTTCCGGGAAAACTGGTATTGACACGATGAACGGCCCGTGTGATAACGACAACCTCAGCTTCGGATTCATGAAGGATAAGAAGCTGTCGGACAGTCAGGACCGCCCCGAACGACAGACCCAGTCGTGCCGGGGCGTTCTCGTTTCTGCAACCTTGTTTCGCGAAGGAGTGCGCACCATGTTGGTTCTGTCCCGCAAGATCAACGAAGAAGTGATCATCGACAATCACATTCGGATCCGCATTGTTCAAGTCTCTGGCGGCAAAGTGCGCTTGGGAATTGACGCCCCCCGCGATGTGTCGATCCAGCGTGCCGAGCTGACCTTTCAACTTGAGAAAGACGATGCTCCAATGGCCACCCTGGTTGCCGTAGGCGCGCCTGCCGTCGCGGTTCCTGTACCATCCCGGATTCCCCGCTGATTCCACCCACCGACTGGCCGTCGAATGATCGCGCTGAAACAGGTTTTGTTTCCCACCGATTTCAGTGATTGTTCGCGGACCGCCCAGGTGGCGGCCTGTGAATTCGCCGAGCGGTTTGGTGCCGAGCTGCACCTGCTGCACGTACTCGAAGACGCGCTGCTCA
This sequence comes from Planctomicrobium piriforme, assembly GCA_945860955.1. GTDB lineage: Bacteria > Planctomycetota > Planctomycetia > Planctomycetales > Planctomycetaceae > UBA10511. The sequence continues at coordinate 24,562 of CAMATH010000087.1, read as the reverse complement.
TGATGCCCGAGCCGGGATCTGCTCTGTCTCTGCCGCAGAATTACCTGCTCGACATGAAACAGGCCGCCGAACGGGCTCTCTCTGGATTGCTCCCAGCGGAATGGGCCGCGACCCATGTTGTCCACCGAGCGACACGGATTGGGAACGCGGCGAACGAAATCGTCAAGTATGCCGCCGAGCGGAACATCGACCTGATTGTACTGGGCACACACGGACGGGGAATGATCGGCCACTTCCTGGCGGGAAGTGTCGCCGAACGGGTGGTGCAGCACGCCGACTGTCCGGTGATGACGATTCCCTCGCGGAAAAACGCTCCGCAGACCTCGTTCCCAGGCTCTGACTGGGAACGAGGCGTCCGAAGCTCCGCTTCGTGACCGATGCCGAACCACTGGACGTTTAGGCAATCTTCTGGCACGGCCGACGCATTTTCTGCCGCGGTCCATTTCAACGAAGCAGAGCTTCGAACGGTGCGTTCCCAGGCAGAGCCTGGGAACGAGGGGAAGGAGGGGGTGGGACTACATCCAATCCGTAATCACGTCGATCAGGCCCGGTTGCTTCGCGTAGTTTCGAGCGCTGCTATAGCGCCAGTGCAATGGATCGTCGACATAACCCCGGCGAAGCGGGTTGAAGTGGATGTACTCCAGCTTCTGCCACATTACAGAATCCGTTTGAATCTGTTTCGGGTGATTCCCCTCCTGCCACACCTGATAGTCGCTATCGACCTTGTGGCTTAAACGCTCGGCGGCCAGTTGTGCGAGTATCGACTTCTCGCCCCGTTCCGTGAGATAGTCGATGGTTTGTCGCGCCGTGTACGACTTGAACCGCCGCATCACCTCCGACAGCCCCGGCGCCTTTGCGATCAGGTGCAGATGATTTTCGAGAATCACGTAGCCCAGCAATTCGAACTTTCGCTCGCGCTGCGCAAAGCGCCAGGCGTCAAGAACGAAATTGGCGATCGCCGGGCGCGTAAACAACGGAAGCCAGCCAACCACTGTGCAGGTCATAAAGTACGGATAGTAGTCTTCGAAAACTCGGTATCTGGTTCGAGACATGTCAAACTCCGGATGACAGAAACCCATTCCCAGGCGCTGCCGGGCAACGCCCCGCCCGAAGCTCTGCTTCGCGGCAGTTTTATTGTCGTGATCCGCTGACTGAATTCCAGTGATTGTTGTCGTTCTGGACCGGTGTCAGCCTCTGTGGGACGACCGCGACGGGCTACGAAGCAGGAAGCAGAGCTTCGGACGCATGGTTCCCAGGCAGAGCCTGGGAACCAGACGCGACATATTCTCGTTCCCAGGCTCCGCCTGGGAACGGCTCGTCCGAAGCTCTGCTTCGTGGACAGTCTGATTGAAACACTACGAAGCAGAGCTTCGGAAAGTGCGTTCCCAGGCAGAGCCTGGGAACGAGGGCATAACCAACCTCGCGACCGGTTCGAGACGAATCGGACTTCTCTCGTCGCGCTCCGCGAGTTGAGTACAAAAGGAACCGCAGTCGGGTAACTGCTCGACCGGCTTTTCAGTTATTCGCAGCGGCCGCCGTGCGCTTCACAATGTCGGCACAGACCGCCGAGTAGCGTTGCACCAGTTGCGCCAACGACTCCCGGGGCTGTTCCTCACGGACGGCCAGCTCCAAAGCGCCCCCCGCTTCCGACAGTTCCGGAAAGCCATACATGCCCCCCACCCCTTTTGTCCGATGAGCGAGGCTTTTGAGCTTCGTCAGATCGCTTTCCGCGAGCGCCTGCTCAATCTCCCGCACGCGTTCGGGAAGTCGGCTGACAAAGCCCCGCTGGAGCTGATTCAAGCCATTGTCGGCGGCCCCGCGCTCCCGACTGACGGGCGTCTCGGGCGGTGAATCGGAGCTGCTGTTTTTGGGGGGAGCGGTGGAGGCGGGATGCGTCTGTTCCCGTTTCGCGAGGTACCTGGAAATGGTCTCCAGCAGCAGTTCACGCGTGATCGGTTTCGACAGATGTTCGGTGCAACCGACCTTCAGGCAGCGGGCGCGGTCTTCCGCGAACGCGTGAGCCGTCAGCGCCAGGATCGGTCCGCGATAACCCGACTGCCTCAAAGAGCTGGTCGCGCCATACCCGTCGAGTTTCGGCATCTGCATGTCCATGAGTATGACGTCGAATTTCCCGGACTGCGCGAGACACACCGCCTCTTGCCCGTTGGAGGCGACTTCGACTTCCAGGCCGGCCGACTCCAGATGCGCCACCACCACGGTCTGAATGTCGGGATTGTCCTCCGCCAGCAGGATCCGGCCGTTCATTCGCGTGGGGACGGTGGTATCCGATGGCAATCGCGGTGAGACCCAGGCCGATTCCAGTTCCGCGGCGTCGACCCATCCCATCTGCCGACGGCTGATCCCCACGGGGATCCGCAACGTGAACTCACTCCCCCGTCCCTCTTCACTCGTGACGGTGATCTCTCCCCCCATCGCCTCGGCAAGCCGCATCGAGATACTGAGCCCCAACCCGGTGCCACCGAACCTGCGAGTCGTCGACGTATCGGCCTGCTGAAACGGTTCAAAGAGTCGTTCGAGCTGCTCGCGGGCGATCCCGATTCCCGTGTCTTCGACCGACATGCACACCAACGGTTCCGCCTGCGGGTCTTCGTTGAAACACCAAAACCGCACCCGCACCTGCCCGCCGGCGGGGGTGAATTTCAAGGCGTTACTGACAAAGTTGACCAGGATTTGCCTGACCCGTGTGGGGTCGACCATTGCGAGCTTGGGAACAACTCCTTCAGCCCGAACCGATAGCGCGATCGAGCGTTCGCTGGCTCGGACGCGCAACAACGACAGCACTTCCTGAACGATCTGCCAGGGGGAGTACGGCATATACTCCAGAACCAGTTTCTGGGCCTCGATCTTGGTGAGGTCGAGGATGTCGTCGATGATCTGCATCAAATGCTGTCCGTTCAGCCGAATCGATTGAATGGCCTTGTCGCGTTCAGACTGAGAGAGTCCGTGATTGAGCAACATCTCCGAAAAGCCCAGCACCGCGGCCATCGGGGTGCGCACTTCATGGCTCATGTTGGCGAGGAATTCGCTCTTGGCTCGGTTGGCAGACTCAGCCACCTGCTTAGCCTCTTGCAATTCCCGTTCCGCTCGCTGGCGGGCGTGTTCGCCGCGATCTCCTTGAATGATGGTGGCGCAGGTTCGCAGGAAGGGTTCGAGATAGTCGACCATCTCCTCGAAATAACCCCCGGGACGATTCGCCAAACCGACAATGCCCACCAGGTTCTTTCCCAAACAGATCGGCACTCCCAGAAAACTGTCGAGCGGCTGGTGTCCCGAAGGCAGTCCGCCGCGGCGTTCGTCGTTCGCGGGGCAATTGCTAATTAGCGGCTTCGCCGTCGCCAACACCCGTCCAAACAGGTTTTCGAGATTGTGAAACTCCAGACCCTGCCCCTTGGAGTCTTGATACAACTTGCGGGTCGCATCATCCCAGGCGACATTCGAGATCGCCCGCATTCTCAAGTAGGGCCGTCCCTGGTCGTCAAACAACGCTTCCCCCAGGAACCCATGGGCACTGTCCGTGAGCTTTAGCGCCGACGCGAGCAGCGCCTCAAACACATTGGAATCGCGGTCTTTGGCGATGAATTGCGATTGCGCCTGGCGGATCGATTCCAACAGCGAATTTGTCGCGGCGAGGGCCGTTCGATTGCGATTTCGAAGGGTGACGTCGCGCGCGATGCCGGTGAATTTCCGGGCCTCGCCGATCCGCATTTCGCTGACAGACAATTCAATACAAATCTCGGTCCCATCCTTGCGGCGAGCATACACATCGCGCGGGGTCCCGATGATCTGGGTGACACCGGTCGTCATAAACCGCCTGATCCGCGCCCCATGCTCCAGCGCGTCGGGAGGATTCATCAGCAGTGTGACGTTCTGCCCGCTCGCCTCCGCCGCTGAATATCCAAAAATCTGCTCGGCCCCGGGGTTATACGACTCAATGATTCCGCGTTCGTCGATGACAATAATCGCGTCAACGGCGGTCTCAACGATCGACCGCAACCGCGCTTCGCGATCGCGGAGTTGTTCCTCCGCGCGTTTACGGTCGGAAATATCTCGAATATACGCCGAAAAGACCGGTGGAGACTCTTGGGGAACGACGGCGATTTCGAGTTCGACCGGGATTTCGACCCCGTCAGCACGCAACGCGAAGATCTCGATCCGCCGACCCAGAACCGGCCCCTCGCCGGTCTCCAGGTACTTCGCCAGACCACGCTCATGTGCTTCGCGGAAGCGTTCCGGAATGATCAGGTCGCTGAGTCGTCTGCCGATCGCCTGCCAGCGGGGGAATCCCAGGATTCGCTCGGCGGCCGGGTTGAACTCGAGGATCGATCCCTGATGATCAATCGTCAGGACTGCGTCCAAAGCCGCTTCCAGGATCGCCGACTTGAGCGCCTCTCCCCGACGCAGCGCCGCCTCGGTCTTGATCCGGTCGGAGACGTCGCGGGCCACACCCACATAACCCACGATCACCGAACGAGCATCGCGCACCGCGGTGACCACCAGAGAAACCGTCAGCCGGCTGCCATCCTTCCGGACGTACGTCCATTCCCGCTCTTCGTAGTGACCCCGCCGCGCCCGTTCGACGAAGACGGGAAACTCTTCCGGCAGATCACCAAACTCAGCCCGCAACCGGGTGCCGTGTTCGCGGATTTCCGACTCCAGGTGAAATATCACAGGCGATTGCCGGCCGACCACCTCCGACCGGCGGTACCCCAACATCTGCTCGGCCCCCGAGTTGAAATGGGTGATCACGCCCGAGAGATCGGTCGCGACGATCGCCACCTGCGTGGCGGCGTCAATCACCGCAGCCAATGAAACTTCACCCGTCGTTGTCATGGAACACCCTCAGCCGACCGCCACGTTCAGTGAGGCGAACACGCACCTCGTTTCGAATTACCTCATGCGATGAATCGGTACCTTCACAAGCTAAAGCACAAGTGATGCCTATTATTTCATAATATGAGGAACCGCAACCCGAAGCCAGTGGGCAGCTCTCCGGTAAAGCAAATTTGACAAAGTCGGGAATTCTGGTGAACCAGAACGTCAATCGCGGTGAGCGCGACGCAATATGAAACAGTTCGTCCGAAACGATTCAAAATGGATCGTGTGGTGGGTTTCGCATTTTGCGTCGCAGTTTGACTCAAGGGCCTTGCACGCAGGTTGGATCCGACTCATTCCGGGCCGGCCGTCTCCTGAACCAGCGAAACGATTCGGTCAAGAAATTTCTGCGTGGGCACAATCCACAAACGGGTCGCACTGGGAAGGTAGACCAGTTCCAGCCGAACGGGCAGTCGTCCCGTCAGTCGCGTGACCGCCAGGCAGTACACCCCCAGTTGGATCCCGTATTTCGCCAGCGCGCACCGCGCCAGTTCCCCCCGAGCCGCCGGCTTCGCCGTCTTGTAATCCACAACCGACCAGCCCCCCGCCCCAGGAATGAGCGCGTCGATCTGGCCGGCGATCATCCGGGAATCGGGCTTTTGATCGTCACTGGCGGTCGGCCAGGGAAGCAGAAAGTCGATTTCGCGGTGCGTCGCGGGAAGCCGACGCAGTTCTTCAAACAAGTCACTGTGTCTCAATCGCTCAACACACCGGGCTGCGGCCGCTCGAATTGACTCGGAAACTTCAATCGGCGCAGCGCGAATGACCCGGTCCAACGTCTCTGCGGGATCTTCCTGAAGCAGTTCAAGCGCTCGATGGACCAGATTGCCCAACGTGGTGGCGTCGTCCGGGGCGAGCGAATGCGACACCACGTCCCCAGCCGTTTCCACCAGTTTGACTTCGACCAGCGTGTGGAGTTCGTCCAGGTCGTTCCGCGAGGCCGTCTCCAAACGCTCCGCGACCAATTCCTCCAACTCTGAAACACTGAACCGCTCGCGTGAAACCGCCCCGGGGGTGAACAGACTCATGGAATCCGGCAACTCTGTGGGGATCGCACTTTCGACCGCGTCGCGCAGCTTGGTGAGAGGAAGCCTCCGAGGCTCGGTTCCCGGGGCGGATGCCGCGATTTCCGGCCGCGCCTGGTGGATGTGTATCGCCGGGATCTTTCCCGAATACTTCGCGAGCGTGGACACGCCCCCGGTCCCCGGTTCCATCCGCGGCTGCCCGGTTCGCAAGTCAAACCGTTCCTGCAGGAGCTGCATCCAGGGATGTTTGATTTCGAATCCCGCATCCCGTTCCCGCAGGCTCGCCGAGAGAATCAAGAGGTCGGCCGCCCGGGTGGTGGCGACGTAGAGCAGCCTCTGGATCTCGGCCAGATCCTCGTCTGCTTCCAGGACTGCGTACGCCTGCCGACCCAGGTGCGTGGTTTCCCGCGAGAATTTCCGCGGAACCGAAACGAGGGGGCCGAGTTTTTCATCGAACTGGGGGCCTACCTGACCATGCCCCGTCACGCGATTCATGTCGGCGAGGACGACCACGGGGAATTCCAGTCCTTTCGACTGGTGTATGGTCATCAACCGGACAACGTTGCTCGATTCCGGATGCGTGGCGGCGAGCGATTCCCGCGACTCCTCGGCGACAGCCGACGAGAGGTGTCGCGCGAAGTCGGCCAGCGTGAACATTCCAGTGCGGTCGAAGTCGCGAGCCAGATCGATCAGTTTGCGAAGATTCGCTAGCTTGCGGTCCCCCAGGAACTCCGTCAGCAGGGCGGCATCGTAACCCGTCGTGTCGATCGCGGCCTGTAACAGCTCGGCGACCGTAGTTCGCGGTGCCAGTTGACGCAGCTCATCGAGCGTGGCCAGCGCCTGCGCCGCGGGGTTCTCAGAGTTCGGGTCAGCGGTCACCTCTTCGATCCGCGCCAGCAACAGATCATCGTCCGTCAGGGCGAAAAACGGCGAACGTAGAAGTCCGATCAGGGCGACTTCGTCGTCGGGTTCATCCAGAACAAGACACAAATTGACAATATCGTAAATCTCCTGCTGAGAGTAAAACGCTCGCCCTCCCACCACATAATGGTCCACCTCCAGCTCTCGCAAAGCCCCTTCGTAATACCGGACATCCGTCATGGCCCGGAAGAGGATCACGATATCACGCGGATCGACCGGGCGAAGGTGGTAGTTCCCTGTCGCCGGATCCTTTTCACGAACTCGCGGAACCTTGTCGTCCAGAAGCTGTCTCAGGCGACGGGCGATCCAGGCCGCCTCCCGGCGACGCTGGTCCGCGACGGTTTCCTTACCGGCCTCCGCAATCGACTCGCCCTCTTCGCTCTCTGTGGTCGATGCCGGAGGGGAGGCACTCGGGATCGGTTCTGCTGACTCCATCGCGAAGAGAAACTCAATGCACGGGTCTATGGAGACCTGCGGAGTCTGTGGTGACAGCGCTTCGTACTCTCCTCCCAGAGCGCCGTCGCAGAGCGCGTTGACGAATTGTAAAACCGCTGGCTGACTGCGGAAGTTGCCCGTCAAGGGAAGTCGGCCAGGTATCGGAAGCAGTTCCCGCAATTCCCGAAAGACCCGTGGTTCGGCGCGACGGAAGCGATAGATCGACTGTTTCACATCGCCGACGAGAAACAGCTTGCCCCGGGTGAGTTCGTCGCCGCAGAGCCGTTTCACAATCTCCGCTTGAAGCCGGTCGGTATCCTGAAATTCGTCGACCATCAGCAGCGACATGCCATTCGCCGCGCGACGGCAAACTTCGGGGAATTTTCGTAGGAGTTCGCTCGCCGAAATCAGCAGGTCATCAAAGTCGAGCCAGCCTTCGTCGCGCTTGCGCTGGTCGTATTCGCGGCCCGCACGGTCGGCGACCCGCAAGGCCGCCAGACTGATTCGGGCCGACTCGATGGCGAGATCCCGGTCAAAATCCAGCTTTTCCATCAGATCGTTGAGCGCCTTGCGGAGATCGGAAAAACCGTCACGAATGTCGTTATAGACCTCCTCGCACACCCAGTTCTTCTTCGTTCCTCCCCCCCGAATTCCCGCGGCCGCGACCAGTTTCTCAATCGCGGCGAGAGGATCCCCCGAGTCGGGCAATGCGGGAATTTCCGCCAGCAGTGTCTGGCGTCGCTCGGCCATCACCGGATGGTCGGTCTCATGGGCCGCCAAAAGCCGCACAACGTTTTGCGTCACACGCGATTCCACCAGACGCTTTAACAGCTTGGGAACCGCTTCACCGTTCCAGACGGCGATCCAATGGTCGGCGAGTTCTTCCGGGGACTTCGCCATCCATTCCGCAGGGTCGAGCCGATAGCGCTGAGGAGTGAGAATCTCCAAACGGCCAAGCACCCCCTCCCAATTGAATGCCTGCACGAGTTCCATCGCATCGGGATCGCGCGCGACCAGCAGGTCATGCAATGATTTCACCAGGGACCGGCGCAAAAACGCGCCGCCCGTCGTTTCGTCAAACAGTCGCGATTGCGGATCGATTCCCGCTTCGACAGCGTGGGAGCGCAGCAGCGTCATGCAGAACGAGTGGATCGTGCTGATGCGGGCCGAATCGACCTCACGCACCAGTTTTTGCCAATGATCGGCTTCTTCGGGCGGGCACTGGGCGAGGCGTTCACGGCACATCCGTCGCACCCGTTCGCGCATCTCGCGGGCGGCGCGATCGGTGAAGGTGATCGCCACGACCGAAGAGAGGTCGGCGGCATTCTCCCCCGGTGCGATCTGCGCGAGAAACCGCTGGGTGAGGACAAACGTCTTTCCGCAACCTGCCCCCGCCGACAACGCGACCGAAACCTCGCGGGTGTTGATGGCGGTGGCTTGTTCGTTCGTGTATGCGGGCATTTTGGTTGGGTTCTGGACTGCGGTCGCTGTTGAAGTCTGTCTGAAGTGGCAGGCCGGTTGTCGTCGCCTCAATCCAGATCCGCAAACGCGTCGGCCACAAGCAAATGAAAACCTGGCAGCAGGCTGCCCCCGTCGATGGTCTCGGTGACGCCGTAGGTTCTGCTTTTGTCGGGGGACTGGAAAACTGTGATCGACCGCTTTTTCAAATCCACGAACCAGACTTCAATTGCGCCCGCGGCGAAATACTCAACTCGCTTTCCGGTCATTTCCTGCCGTGGATTGCTCACGCTCAGGACTTCGATCGCAAGGTCCGGTGCCAGACCCGCGATCGGTCCGCGGGGTCTCTTGCCATCGGGGAATCGGCGACGCGACACGAACGAGATGTCCGGAATCCGAATCAGGCCCGGTGCCAACCGCATCATCCCCGATTCACCGGCGACCACACCCAGGCTATGCTTCGATACAAAGGGTGCCAATAGTCCAATCAGGGTCGCTGCGACAATCGATTCTTCGTACCCCATCGGCTTCTCCACCAGCACGCCATCGACGAGTTCACACAACCGATCTTCCGTCGCCTCGATCCGAATGACGTCCGCTTCCGTCGCCATGCCCGGTGGGGGATCATGACGAATACGCCACAAGGGAATGGCCCCAAACCGGCTGACCAGATCGGCCGCCGTATATCGACTTGCCGTTGGGGAAATCACCGTCATGAGAAGTGGTTCCTGGACTCACGAGGAAGGGATATTTTGATTGTAGTCAAAGTGGTCGCGACTCGAAAATCAGTCGAGGCAATCATCACCTCCGAGATGGCGGAGCGCGGTCAAAAACCACCCCCAGATCGTCGGCGAAGACCTCTCTCCAATCGGGATCGTTCCGCATGGCGCGAATCAGTCGGCTCCGAAACCGGCGATCCAAAACAACCGTCGTCACCTGGTGTCGATCCAAAACCTCTCGCCACCCCTTGTCGAGGCGGACGACCGTCATGTAGGCGCGCCACTGGCTGGATGGAATCAAGTGGACGTGTGACGCGACAAACACCCGGAGATAGGGCGGTCCGGCCCAGAGGAGATAATCCCCCCACTCCATCGGCTGAAACAAGGGTCCCGAGGGGGGATTTGCCCGCAGATAGTCAGCGATCGCGAGCGGAGTATCGCTGACGACCAGCCGTTCAATCGAAGGACTCCGTTGCGTCACAATCGCTTCCCCCAAGGGGGATTGCCTGACGGAAACTCCCCAGGCGAGGGCCGCGAGCGCCAGCCAGAGCGGACTGCGCGCCAGGGACATGCCGCGGGCGAACCCCGGCCGCGGCAGGATCGCCAGAGCAGCCAGCGCACACAACGGAGCGGCCACGCCGGCCCACCAGACGATGAACCGGGCGGAATGGACCGTCGCCAGCCCCAGGACGACGGCACCGGCCGCGAGTGCGAGGAGGGGACCGAGTTGGAGCAGAATCGCGAGTCGTCGAAGGCGCGTCGCGAAGCAATAACGGACAATCGCGACCACCATCAACAGTCCAACTCCCGACGAGATCGCGACAAAGCGAACTCCTTGGGGAGAGGCGAGCCGCAGCGGTTGCCATTCGGTCAGATCGGCGAGATTGGCGTGGCGGGCGACCGACAGAACCTCGGCATGGAGTGAAAGTCCGTACGGATTCAACAGCGTGGCCGCTATCGCGCAGATCAACCCCAGTGCGAGCCGCCGAAACGGCGCGTCACCCAGAGTGGCACGCCGAATTCGTGAGAACAGGTTGCGGGGAGCCTGCGTGTCGCGGGCCAACTGAGTGATCAGCCGCGCCAGCAGCGCACAGCCAATGTACAGCCATCCGATCACGAATGAGCCGTGCAGATTCGCCCAGAGTGCGAAGAGAGGAATCAGCCAAAGGGGTTGCCGGAATGCCCGGCGGTGGTCGGCGAGTTGCCACACCACCAGTCCGGCGAACAGGATCCCGAATTGCTGGGGGCGAATCACCACGATTTGGAACCAGGCTCCCAGAAGCCAGACACTCGCCGCGACCAGTCCCCCCAGTTTCGACCGCGTCGCCCGTCCCCCGCAGGCGTAGGCGACCAGGCAGGCGGCAGTGACCAGGAGTGCATGCGATTGCTGAAGTGCCAGGACACCACCGAGTCGCTCCCACTGAAACCAGAGGAACTGGGTGAGCCAGGCGGTGTCGATGAACTTCGATTCCGAGGCGCACGGAATCAGGGGTTCATAGGTTGGCCAGCCATGGATCGCGATCCAGCGACCATAGGCGAGGTGCCCCCAGAGATCGGTGTGACGCAGCGGGAGTCGGCTGAAAAACCGCCAGACGAGTGCCAACAGCACGGCAAGCATCCCTGCGAAGGGCGAAATCCCGGCCAAACGGGCCGGAAGCCACCAGGGCGTTACCGGCGGCGAAAGCCGCTTCGCGGGGAGTTGGGGATGCCGGTCAGACACAAAGAACTCGAGGAGGGAGAGACAGCCGCCGGAGGGGAATTCACGGCGTCGATTGTCGCGGTTTCGCCCCGAACGTCAAACGTGCCATTGAAAGCGAGCGACGGAACCGAGAGAATGAACCCGGTTTTCCTGAAGCGAGCAATTCCATGGCGGATTCCGACGAAAAATCGACACCCAAAGACGCCGGTCGAACCACGACCGAGCGCCAGTTGGGGCCTTTCGTCCTAAAAGGCAAGCTGGGCGTGGGGGGGATGGGGGTTGTCTACCGGGCGATTTACACCAAAGAGAACCGGGAAGTGGCGATCAAGCTGCTACCGGCGGCCGCTTCGGAAGATCCCCGACTGGTGGCCCGGTTTGAACGAGAACTGGAAATCCTCAGGAAGCTCAAGCACCCCAATATCGTCCCCTGCTACGGAGGCGGCAAGATCAGCGGTCATCGCTGGATGGCGATGCAGTTGCTCCCGGGTGGAACCGTAGGCAGCGAATTGAAAAAACGGGGCAAATTCCCCTGGCAGGATGTGATCAAGATCGGGATCGCGGTCTGCTCGGCTCTCGAACACGCGCATGGTGCCGGGATTATTCATCGGGACCTGAAACCGTCCAACCTGCTGCTTTCCGAGGATGGGCGGGTGAAGCTCGCCGACTTTGGGATCGCGCGCGACACCGATGCCACGGGCCTGACGGCGACCGGTCGCACGGTGGGTACCTTCGCTTACATGGCTCCCGAACAGGTGCGGGGCTTCCCGCCTGCGACCGCGAGAACCGACCTGTACGCACTCGGTTGCGTGCTGTTTGAGCTGCTGACCGGACGACCACCCTTCGAGGGTGACAGCGCCCCCCAGCTTCTGTACGCGCACATCGAGAAAAAGCCACCCCGCGCAAGTTCGGTGACTCTCGACTGTCCAATCTTTCTCGACACGCTGATTCTGCAGTTGATGGAGAAGGATCCCGAGAATCGCCCGCGCGACGCGGCAGCGGTCGAGCTGGCGCTGCGGGAAATCGAAACCAAGGTGAACGAGCAGTCCAGTCTGACAAAGCATGTCGCCGAGGGGGGGGCGACTGCGCTGAGTCTCACCGGGGATACGAAGACAGTCCGCGACCTGCTCAAGCCGAAAAAGAAAAAGCGAAAGTCGGCCGACTCGGGTCGACCGTTCTACGAGCGGACACCATTTCTGGCCTGCGTGTTGTCGATTTTGGTCGGGTTGATTGTTTGGTCGCTGTGGCCGATGGGCGAGGATCAGCTTTTTGAAAAAGCGCGGCCGATGATGGAGAGCGACGACCCGTTTGTCTGGGATCGGGCGATGTCGCAATACGTCCTTCCGCTCAAGAAACGGTTTCCGGAGACTCGGCATGGCGGGCAGATTCAAGAATGGGCCGATCGCATTGAAATGCGAAAAACCGAAGAGAAGTTGAAGAACAAGCTGAAGATCGGTCGGGAGTTCGACACCGAAGGGGAACGGCTCTACGCCCGCGCCCGCCAGTATGAACAATTCGGCGACCAGATCACCGCTCTCGAAAAGTACGAAGCGCTGATCACGCTGTTGGAGAAAGACGAGTCGGCGCGCGTCTTCATTAATCTGGCCCGCCGGCAAATCGCCACGATCAAGAATTCCGGTGGCGATTCAGCGGACCGCAGGAAAATCGTTCAGGATGCACTCGACCGTGCCGACAAACTGCTCGTCGACGGCAACAAACTCGCCGCCCGCGATGTGTTGCAGAGCATTGTGCGCCTGTACGGCGACAACCAGGAGCTGGGTGAATTGGTGAAATCGGCACGGGCCAAGCTGGACGAGAAGTAGGTTTCGAAACAGCTCTGCCGCGATCAAACCCAGATATCGGGTTGCCTGTTGACTGGTTGGAGCCAATCCCAGGGGAGAAGGGGCGCTTGGCGGAGTGGCATCCGTCCGCCCTTGGTTTTTGGCTCCTGGAATCCCGGCATGCCAGGGCTCGGGTCGCACCTCGGCGTTGCACAATCCGCCCTGGGATGACAAACAACCGAGGTGCCGTACCCAACCAGTCTGGTCGGCACCCGCCTCCCACGTGACTGACTATTTAACGCGAACCAGCTTCATCAGGCGTCCCGAGACGTTCCAGTCTTGAACGTAGAGGTTGCCGTCTTTGTCCCAGTACGAACCGTGGGTGCCACTGAAGATCCCTTCGATCCACTGGTCCTGAGGCACATTGAAGTTCACCCGCTTCGCGGGATCGGGGTTGTGGCCCAGCACCGCCATGATCGTGTTGCTCTTGTCGAGGATCACCAGCCGGCCATGCAGGTCGGGAACGGAAACGTAATCCCCCTGAATCGCGGCCGACGTCGGCATGCCGAGGCCCGTGATCACTTCGTCGATGTACTCGCCGTTTAGGCTGTAGTGCAGCAACCGACCCTTGGGTTCGTGATTGCGGTCACAAACCAGCAAACGGGCGGGATCGTAGCGGGTGTCGAGAACCATGCCGTGCGCGGTGTTGAACTCCTTCATTCCGTTTCCTTTCACGCCAAAGTGCATCAGGTATTTTCCAGTCTTGTCGAACTTGAAAATGTGATTGCTGGCGTAACCGTCCGACAGGAAGATGTCGCCATTGGGGGCGACATCAATGGCAGTCGGGCTGAAGGCCTTGAGGTCCAGCTTCGATTCCTTCGGGAACGGCAGCTTCAAGACGATGTCGCCCGTCTCAGAGTGAAACTTGATTCCTTCGGCGTTCGCGTTGCGCGCACCGTAGATGAATTCCGCAGTCCCTTCGTCGCGGATCTTCATGTCGTGAATGTTGGAGTACTGGTCTCCCAGGAATCGGCGGACCACTTTGCCATCGGGGGAGAAGACGAAGACTCCCATGTTGGCGCTGGTGTAGATGTTCCCCGTCTTGTCGATCACGACCCCCCCGTGGGTCGGGCCAATCACCGACTTACCGTCAGGCCCCAACCCCCAACCGGGAACCGTGTCGAACGTCATGGTGCCGCAACCCATCCGCACCGGCTTGACCGGGTCGGCGGAGAAACTCGACGGCGCGAGCCCCAGCACAAGGGCGACGACGACGGCAAGGCATGTCGAGCAATTTTTCACGATCTGGACTCCTGGTTGGTACGAAAATCGTCGCGATTCCACGGCAGACTCCGCGGATCGGGCGCGTTCAAAATGCGAGCGCACGAGGCACCCGGCGAGCGGGGGGCATTATCGGGCGGGCGATACGCCATTTCAACCGACCGCCTTCGTCAGCCAGCGATCGAGTTGATTCGCGAATGCCTGCCGGTCCTTCGCGCTGAAATTCGGTGGTCCGCCGGTGATCGCCCCACCGCCGCGCAGTTCGTCGAGCAGATTTCTTGAAGCGAGTCGCGCCCCGACATTGTCGTTGGTGTAGAGAATCCCCCGGGGATCCAATGCCTGTCCCCCTTTGGCCACCACGTCGGCCGCCAGGGGAATGTCCGCGGTGATCACCAGATCGCCCGGTGTCACCCATTCGACAATTCGTCGGTCCGCGACGTTCATCCCCGACGGCACGCACACGCTGTCAATCCACTTCGACGGAGGGGTCACCAGAGACATGTTGGCCACCAGAGTCACCCGCACCTGCCGGCGGACCGCGGCCCGGAACAGGAGTTCCTTGATCACCCCAGGGCAGGCGTCGGCATCAACCCAGATTCGCATCGCGATCGTCCGAAATTCCAATGACTCAATTCACTGACAAGGTGCGGTGATCGTCAATCGTCACTCGGGTGGAACCTCACCCTGACGCTTCCGCCACTCTTCGTCCGACACCGTGCCATCCGGTGCCGCCACGGGGAGTCCTGTGTGTTCCTTGAGCAGCTCGAGATTCTCTTCGTAATTCTCGTCACTCATCCCCTGCCAGACGAGTACCCGTTTGCCATTCTCCAGCCGCAGTCGCAGGCGGAGTTTTCCAAAACGCCAGGGCACCAGCCAGTCGAACACCTGAAAAATGAACCAGTCTTGCGAGCCAAACAGGCTCGATTCCGATCCCGGATCTTTCGCCTGGCGGGTTTCAATGGACTGAAACCGATCGAGTGGCCAAGACATCATCTGCTGAGGGACGAACATGAAGACGAACTGCCTCAGGAAGCGCTCCTCCGAGATCCACGCCTGCCGATACGTCCCCAGCAGAAACGCACCGAGCGGCAACGCCAGCAGTTTGATCCACCAACCTGCCGGGGCGATCAACACTGCGGTCACATGGATGGCGCACGCGATCAACCGCCGGTTGCGCTGGGGGTCGGGGTTTAAGGGGATCATTTCCGGGGAATTATTCATGACTGCAAATCACGTTCTGTGAATTCGGCTTGGCGCTGCCGAGTGGAGCATACCTTTCGGGCATTGAATCGGGCCATTGTGGATTTTCTGCGACAACACCGCAGGGACGAACACCACGAGAGCGCAGACAATGGTTGCGAATCTCGCGAACAGCAACGGCATGATTCGCTTCCTGCGAGTGAGCGCGTCCCGTATTCAAGAGAACGGGTACAATGAGAATACTCTGCGTCACTCGCGAATGCGACGGAAGTGTTTGCGAGTCTCGTGACGGTCGCGGAATCACCTGGGTTTCGCAGCCGAACAAGTGATCAAGCCGTTGGGCGAAAGCTGGGGGGGGACTCTGTCCCCCCCAGACCCCCCCTGGGATTTTGGAGGCATGGGTCCAGTGTCCAATGGTATGAGTGACGGGTGCTGGTGCCTGAGCGATTCGCTATTGGTCGATTTGCCGTTCCGCGATACGGATTACAAACCCGGCAACCGGATTCGGTCCAATCTGTGCGGGTAAGAGACGCTTCTTTTTACCCACAATGGCGCGCTTGGAGGCTATACTCCGCACGGCGTCAAACGAACCTGTCCGGAGTTCCGGTGATCCTAGCCCCGAACCGGGCCTTTGTCTTTTTTCCGCCCATTGGACATCGGACCCATGCCTAGGAAAATCCCAGGGGGGTCTGGGGGGACAGAGTCCCCCAGCTTCGTTCCGAAAGCGTCGCATTGATCACGATACGTTTCGGTTGTCACCCCGCAAATGCAGCCGCAGCAGATTCAACGCCCCTTTGGTGAGCCGCGCCGTCGCGATTGTTGGATCCCCCGCAAGATTCACTTCGCGAACGTCGACGCCTCCCGCCCAAGCGAGCGCGATGTGGGCGATCGGGGCGTCAGTATCGGTCTCACGGTCCCCCGGACGCGAGCGGGGAGTGACCGCGAGCGAATAGTCGGCATGAAACCGGTTTCGCGTCGCCTGCGCAATTTGCCCGGCACGCTCCGCGCCATGCGGAACCGATCCTTCGATCGCGGTGGAGTCGATCCCCAACATCGCCCCCAGTGACTCTTCCGGAACGGCGACCAAGCCCCCGCGATAGCATCCAACCGAACCCGCCGCGTGCGTCAGCCGGCTCGCCAACTGGCCCGCCGTCGCGTCTTCACACGTCGCCAGCGTCTGGCCACGTTGCAGGAGCTGGCGGATCACCACATGTTCGATCTCATCCTCTTCTTCGCCGAACACGTATTCGCCCAGCCGTCGCTGGATCACTTCGCGCGTGGCGGCGATCTTGCCTTGGGCCTCTTCGACCGAAGGCGCTTCCGAGACAATCCGAAGAGTGATCGTCGCTTCATGGACAGTAATCCCCACTTCGGGATCACGGCCACGGGCGGTCACGTCTCCCAGCAATTCCTCGGCGGCCGATTCCCCCAAGCCGAAACAGTGAATCCGGGCATTCCGGATGACACGCGACGTCCCCGCTCCCGCCAATCTGGGCAGCACATCTTCGCGAAACATCGGCTTCATTTCGCTGGGGACTCCGGGCATCGCCGCGAACAGGCAGGGGGGGCGATTGACGCGGTCGACTTCCAACCACACCCCGGGTGCGGTCCCCCGACGATTTTGAATTGGGATCGCGCCACTGGGAAACATCGCCTGAATGACATTGCGTTCGGGCATGTCGCGATTGCGGCGGGTGAACATCGCCTTAATCTCCGCCAGCGACGTTTGGTGCAGCACCAGTTCCACCCCCAGCATCCGCGCCAACGCCTCGCGGGTCAGATCGTCGAGCGTCGGTCCCAGTCCCCCCGAGATCAACACCAGGTCGGCCCGTTCCGAAGCGATTCGAAAGGCGGCGATATTCGCGTCGAGATCGTCGGCCAGTGTGGTGTGAAAGTGAACCGGAATTCCAATCGAAGACAACTCGACACTCAGCCACTGGCTGTTGGTGTCGAGCTTGGCCCCGGTGGTCAGTTCCGTTCCAATCGCGATGATCTCTGCGCGCATACTCTGTCAGTATCTAAGGTCGAGGGAGACGCCGCCGGCTCGCTGGGCCGGGTCGTACCACGGTTCGACCTGCCAGTTGTTCGACCGCCCCTGATGGGCGAGCGCGACCGACTTTCCGATGGTGTATCCCAAAACCGATCCGAATACCACGTCGGAGAGATCATGCTCACGCTGATCGATGCGGCTCCAGCCCACCAGCCCCGCCAGCGCGTAGGCCGGCAGCCCCGCCTTCCAGCCGTAATAGGTCTCGATGTTAGTCGCGATTGAAAACGCACTCGCCGCATGGAACGAGGGAAATCCATAGTGCCCATCTTCGAACTCAGTCGTGGGACGGCTGGTATCGGTCATCCCCTTGATCGCGACGGTGGTGAACGAGGTCAGGGCGTACGACGAAATGGTCGACTTCATGAATTCATGAAATGGAGCGTCCTGGCGCCATAGACTCCAGGCGTACCCCCCCAACAGGATCGGAACCTGATAACTGTATTCGCCGAAGCACCGCAACACTTCCGTCCCCTCCCCCCAGCGTTCGGGGTGTTCCGCGGTCCAGGCCCGTACTTCGCCGTCGACGTTTTCCCGCAACCCGAGCGCGACTCCTGTCCCCACTCCCAGAATCACCGCGTTCTTCCAGGTGAATAGCGACTTGGTGTCGGCGAAGAAGTTCGGGAGGAAGTCGTGCAGGTCGTCGCGAAACGTGAAAATCGGCGCGGTTTCGAATGGCAGCTCGGGATCGAATTGACTCCAATCGATCGGATCAGCCTTCAGACTCCCTTCCGAGCGGCTCGCTCGTGCCAACCCTTCCAGAAGCAGTTCGTCATCGAAAAGTTTGTTCGGCGCGTCTTCGGGAATCCAACCCGAGACCGATTCATCGGGAGGGAGTTTCGCGCCGTTCGTCCCCTCATTCAAATGATCTGGCTCGCCGTCGAGCGGGGGCGGGACGATCGGCCGCTCTTCATCCAGCTCCTCACTCGGAAACTCTGCGCTGGTGAGAACGACCCGGGCGGCCGGTTTTTGAAAAACGCGCAGCCGCGTCTTTCCTGCGAGGGTGTCCGCCAATTCCGCTCCTCGACGATTCGTCTGTTCAGGCGAGTCGTCGGCTGCCGCAACACGTCGTGCGGATTGCCGCGAGATTCCCGAATCGCCAACGACCGCCGCACGCGAGTCGGCCGAGGCGAGTCGCGTTTCGGATGAAATCGTTGCCCTTGGCGGGGCGAGGTTTTGGCAGCCGGCGCAAAATGCGCAGTATATCCCTGCGGCGATCGCCAACCAGGCGGGGTGCTTCCGGTTCCACACCGGCAGTTCGTGCGCAATCATGCCAATTGATTCGGCGGGCCGGCCCGTGGCATTCAGGAATCGCCGAATAACCGGCACAGTCTACCAGCCGGTCATTTCTCACTCGCGCCGGTCGGCGATCCCCGCAAATTCTTGAGCAATTCGTGAACCTCGGCATCTTTCGGGGCAAGCTGCAGGGCATTTCGGGCGGCGGCGGTCGCTTCCGGGATTCGCCCCAGTTTTTCCAAAGTCAGCGCCAGGTCAATGTGTGCCCTCAGCAACGAAGGATCCGCCGCCAGGGAGAGTTTCAACGGTGTGACCGCGTTTTCGGGACGTCCCAACTTGTTCCAGACGCGTCCCTCGCGATACAGGGCCTCGGCGTAATCGGGTTTGCGGTTCGAAGCCGCGGCGAATTC
This sequence comes from Planctomicrobium piriforme, assembly GCA_945860955.1. Lineage (GTDB taxonomy): Bacteria > Planctomycetota > Planctomycetia > Planctomycetales > Planctomycetaceae > UBA10511. The sequence continues at coordinate 5,460 of CAMATH010000087.1, read as the reverse complement.
GACGATCGCGTCTTCGAATTCGCCCTTGGATTCGAGTGCCGTCCCGAGCGAGAAGTGGGCGGTCGGGTCATTGGGAAATCGGTCGACCGTTTCGCGAAAGATCTGGATCGCCCCCTCCAGATGCTGCTGTCGCATGCGAATATTCCCGAGAATGAGTCGCACCCGGGCAACTTCCGGACGATCGATGATCATCCGCTTGAGCAATTCTGCGGCCTCTTCGATTTTCCCCTCTGTCAGTAAAGAATCGACCAGTTTGCCAAGCCGATTCGTCGACAACTCCATCTGATCGACGTCGGTCAGGAAGGGGTCGGGCATGCCACTGGTTGCCTGGGGGAGCTGAGCCGCGGCTTCTTCCACGCGCGCCGCCTCGCTGACATTTCCTTCCAGACGCAGGACACGAACCTTCTCCATCGCGGCGTCCCGCAGCCACGGTGCGACCTTGATCGCTTGATCGATCAACTCGTGCGCCGGTCCCCGTGCGTTGAGCGCCAGTTCCAGCCGCGCCAGCCCCAAGAGCGGGTACGGACTGTCGGGAGCCAACTCGATCGCTGTCATGTAGTTTTTGCGAGCCTCGTCGGGGCGGTCCAGACGGACCAGCACATCCGCCATTCGCAGATAGAGCGGAGCGTAGTCGCTGCGATAAGTGCGGGCCGCCTTGTAGGCGTCGGCAGCGGTCGCGAGGTTGTAGTCCTCTTCGAGAATCGCCCGGTAATACCGCCACCGAAACTGTTTTGGCTCAAGTCGTTCCGCCTGGCGAAAACACTCCAGCGCTTCGCGACGGTATTCGTGAGCAAAGCAAATCATCCCCAGCCGGCCGCGTGCGTATCCGGACTTCGGATCGGATTTCGCCTCCTCATAGTCCTCTTCAATCGCCTCCGCGATCGGGGCGGCGGCACGTGACGTATCAATGACCGGTGGGGGAGGGATCGGGGGCTCGGAAAGCCACACGTAGACTGCCCCGGCGGTTCCCATCACCACCAACGACAGGAAGTACCAGCGAACCTCCCGCACAATGATGACTCCGACAATGAGAGGACTGGCCGACGGACGGCGCGTGTGGGGAAAGGGCGAATGAATTCACTGTAACGTCAGCGTGCGAGAATGTTAACTGCGATCACCACTCCACGCCCATCCGGCTACCCGCCACATCGCTCGATGCCAAGTCCTCGATTTGTCTCAATCCTTTTCTCGCGGAATGTAGTTTCGCAAGAAGGTCGCGCTTTGCCGCAGAGACGCCTTGCGCGCCTCCAGAGAATGCTCATAGGCCCGGTCTTCCACTTCGACGCAGACCGGACCGCGGTAGCCCACTTCGGTCAGGACCGAGAAGAATTTCCCCCAGTGAACATCCCCGAGTCCCGGGAGTTTTGGCGTATGGTATTCGTTGGGATGCGCCATGATTCCGACATTGTTCAGACGATCGTAGTCGACGCGGACGTCTTTGGCATGCACGTGAACCAGTCGGTCTTTGAACTCCCGCAGGGCGGGGAGGTAATCCATCTGCTGCCAGACGAAATGCGAGGGATCGAAATTGAGTCCGAAATGCGCGCTGGGAATGTCGGCATACATCCGCCGCCAGATAGCCGGCGTCGTCGCCAGATTCTTCCCGCCGGGCCACTCGTCGCGAGTGAACGACATCGGGCAGTTCTCAATGCCAATCCGCACTCCGCGCGATTCCGCATGGGCGATCAACGGTCGCCATACCTCGAGAAACCGCGGCCAGTTGTCGTCGACCGATCGTGTCCAGTCGCGACCGACAAACGTGTTCACGCGGGTCAGGCCCAGGATCTGCGCCGCGTCGATCACCCGATACAGGTGATCGATCGCCGGCTGAGACACCGCCGGGTTCGGATCGAGCGGATTCGGATAGAATCCCAGGCCGCTGATTTCCACCCCGTTGTCCGCCATGATTTTCAGCGCCGCGTCAGCTTTCGCACGCGTGAGGTCGACGACGTCGAGATGAGTGACCCCCGCGTAACGACGCTCGGCCTTGCTCACCGGCCAGCACATCAGTTCGACGCAGTCATACCCGGTCGCGGCGGCGAAGCGGGCGACTTCCTCCAGCGATAGTTCCGGTAGAATCGCGCTGACAAATCCGAGTTGCATTGTGCTTCAGCCTGGTGGGTCAAACGGAACCTGGGAATCGTGAAAAATTCTAACCCGACGCGAGGCGTCGCTGGCGACCACCGCCACGATAGGGCTGTCGTTTGAGGCGCTCCGGTCGTGTGTTTGCCACAACGGGAGCGTCGTCGCTACGAAATCGACAGCCCCCTAGTCGATGCGGCCATTTTGACTCGCCGAACGCGGCACGTCGGTCCGTATGCCACGCGGCGTTTCGACCACGCGCAGATTGCCCGCGGCGTCTCGCGCTTCGATCCTCACAAAAATCTGTTCGGGCAGCGGTGTTGCCGGCTCCCACACGTACGTGCCGGTGTTGGGGAGTTTCGTCGCGATGCGAATCCACGGTCCGCTCAACTTTTCGGCGAACGACAACGCGATCGGGAATTCCGCCGGATGATCATCCGCAGCCCGCCACGTGATTTCCACCGCGCTCCGCCGATCGTTCGACTCAGGAGTGACCGAAATCAGCTCCAGCTCGGGTGCTTTCTGATCCACGATGATCGACATGGACGGAGCGGTTCCGTCTTCGGGAACCGGGCCGCCGTTACCCGCCCGATCCCGCACGACCAGTTGCAGACCGTATTCTCCCGGTTCGGCGACATCCACCAGAAACGGGCTGCGCAGATCCTCGTCGATCCCGTAGGAAGTCCAGGTCGCTCCACCGTCGCTGGTCCAGTAGAGTTCGACCGATTCCAATTCGTCGGTGGCAACATCCTGGACGGCGTACTTCAATTGAAACCGCAGAGTGTTGACGAACTGCACCGAACTTTTCCGGGGCGACTGGTGGGCCGGCGGATCGGTCACTTCCTGTTTCTGTTTGGGGTAAGCGGTCCGCAGTGACGGAGCCAAATCTCCGCCCGGAATTTGTTTCACCGGGATTTGATTCCGTTTGCGATCGGCTACGGCCTGCCGTCTTGTGATGTCGGGGAATTCCGTGGACATGGACAATGGGTCGCCCCCTCCCATGCCGCGCGTGGCCTCCGCGACTTTTTCATTGCGACGGACGGGAGCTGAGTCGCTGGGGCCGGCGGCTTGCAACGACTGTTCGGCCACTTCCTCGTTCCCTGCGGCGTCGCTCACCGACAATTCGACCTTGACCACGCCTGCCTGCGTAATCTTGAAGTCGTAGTGGTGTTTGCTCAATGGCTGTAAAGAAGGCTCCACCCATTCGCGCGACCCGGGAGAGCGGACCTTCAGACGAAAACTCGTCATTTCGAGATTTTCATCGTGGATATCCCAGGCGACATGCACGGTTCCGGGGCTGGGCTGGGTGAGATCGAGCTTCACCTTCGGCTTGTCCGCGTCGATTCGGACCTTCAGCCCGGGCTTCGGGATGGACTCGGCGTAGGCCCTGCCGTACTTGTCGGCCATGCGCAGGGCGAACCAGTAACTGCCCGATTCTGTCGCCTGGTACTGGAACCGCTCGGCGGAGATATCGACGGTCTGGGCGATGGTCCACTCGCCGCCTCGATCACGAGATTCCAGCAACTGGACCTTTTCGGCTCCCCGTTTGGCGACGTCATTGGCTTCAAACTGGAAGGGGATCTTGAAGCGCAGTTTGTTGGTGAGCTGTTCGCGGGTGGGAACCCCCTCGGCACCGAACGCGCCTCGAAAGGCGGTCAGACCCAACAGCATCAGTCCACAGGCAATTGCACGTTTGTTCATTGTGGTATCTCCGACGAACCCGTGAGGTACCCAGGTTGGCGAACCTCAACCAGACTCACTGGAAAGGCTAGCCTATGGCGCGGCGCGCGGTCGAACCGGGCACTGTGGGGAGCGAGAGAAAGTCGATCTCGCCGATCTCAAGTATCGGACGCACCGCCCAAGCCGACTGCAACAGACGAGCGCCACGACCGGTCTCCGGGGATTGCGCGGAGATTGCCGATTATGCCGAATCAACCGATAACGCCTCCAAGAAACCGATTCGTTCGGTGCGATTGGAGGACTGGCGCGTGGATTGAAATCCACGCTCCAGTCGCTCGCCGCTTACCACTTCGCCCCCTTCGGTTTCGCACCGGGGTTCGCCATCCGCACGCTGTACAACGATTTCTGCGCGGTGATGAACAGGGTTTTGTAATCGTCGCCACCAAAACAGAGGTTCGCGGGGCCTTCGGGTGTGTCAATCTGCTCCAGCAGCTTCCCGTCGGCATCGTAGATCTTGACTTTCCCGTTGGTGATGTACAGGTTCCCCTTCACGTCGACATCCATGCCGTCGCTCCCCTCGTTGATCGTGAAGAGCTTTTTGCCAAGCGTCCCTTCTTTCGTCACGTCATAACAGTGAACTCCGGCCGCGAGTTTGTGAAACGCCGGATCGGGATGCTTGGGGTGTCCCCCCGTGTCGGAAACGTACAATCGGGATTCGTCGGGCGAGAAGATGATTCCGTTGGGCATCGCCAGATCCTTGATCACGGCGTCGACCTTGCCCGATTTGGGATCGAAGCGAAACACGAAGTGGCCGGGGATTTCGCCCGGGCCTTCCAGGCCCCAAGCGGGATCGGTGAACCACAGAGTACCGTCCGACTTCACCGCGACATCATTCGGCGAGTTGAATCGTTTTCCGTCAAACTTGTCGACCAGAACGGTAATCGTACCGTCGGGTTCCGTCCGCACGACATTCCGGGCGGCGTGCTGGCAGGAGAGAAGCCGCCCTTCGAGATCCAGCAGGTTGCCGTTCGCCTGTTCGCTCTTGCGGAACACTGACAAACCCTTCCCCTCTTGCCACTGCATGAGCTGGCTGGCGGGAATGTCGGAAAAGACCAGTTTTTTCTCGACGGGTACCCAGACCGGTCCTTCCGTGAATTTCATGTCCCCAGCGAGTTTGATCACTTTCGCCCCGGGTTCCACCAACGACGACACCTTTCCGCCACGGGTCCTGGCTTTGATCCGCGGAGCGAGGTATTTGGCCGTCTCGTCGCCGATCACGTGGTATCCCGCGAGATTCGGATGGCGGTCACTGAACCAGCCAGGCAAGTCGCGGAAGTGGGCGTCGAGCCGGTTGTCCATCACGACGACCGCGTCACCTTTCACAAACGATTTCAGCCAGTCGCGCTGCGCGTCGGGGATTTTCGACAGAGGGTAGCGACGGTAGTTGAGCATGTTCTGGCCATGCTTCAGTTCGGCGGCATAACGCGAGTAGAGGTCGAACAGTTCTAGTTTTTCGGCGTCAACGGCCTGCTTGATCGCCGCATTGATTGTCGCATCGTTCTCGGCGGAAAGGTACGGAATGATTGTGACGGGGATGATCGTCGCCTGGGGAAAGTCGGCCCGCAACTTCTCAATCAGCGTACGCAGATCCTGGCGAAAATTTTCGGCAAATTTCTCACGTCGTCCCAGGTCGTTGAG
>CAMATH010000086.1 GCA_945860955.1 Planctomicrobium piriforme | reverse complement strand
CCGCCGCCGCCGACCATCTCCAAAATGCCCGAACAGTCTTGACGGCGGCGGGTCGCCTCCAAAGCGTTCTCGGTGTACTTCAGACGACTGACGAACTTGTTCTGGCCGCTCTGCGTCACGAGACCGCAGGCGACCCGGCACCGTTTGTTTTCTCATTCGAAGCCAAGTTGCCCCGTACGATTGAGTACTTCCCGCTTCGCGCGAAACAAACATTGGCACTGGGAATGTTTGCCCTCGCCGATGGCACATACGCTGCGGTTGAGCCGCTTGCCACCGGGGGTGAGTGCGTTGCCCGACATGCACAACTGAGTGAATTCACTGGTCCCGATTTCACGATTCCATTGTCCCAGGCGCTCCGCGGAGCCGCCTACGCCCATTACGGCGAAACCGAGCGGGCGGAGAAGGAGTTCGCGTCGATGAAGCTGGCGCTCGAAGGGGGTGAAGGGATCCGCGCTCCCGAATTGCGCTGGTTCGCGCTCAAGCTGTACGCCGACTTCCTCGAAAAAGAAGGGAAAACCGCCCGCGCCAAAAAGATCCGCCAGCTCTCCGAGGCGGAATTGCCGGATCGCGAGCGGCGGTGACTGTTGAAGGAGGAAGGCTGAAGGATGAGGGATGAAGACGGCCGTCGCGCCAGAGCCGCGCACGCAGTCAGCGGTAATCGACGATCGCTTACTGCGTGCGCGGCTCTTTGCCGAAAGCGACTTGTCTCCCGGCGGGAGTCCAAAGTGAAATGAAGGCGATTCGTCACGATCGGCTTGGCAGGGAGTCAACTCTGCCGGCTGCGAGGTCTTGTGAGGAAGAACGAAAGGCTGGATCGAGATCCCGCACTCCATGGAGTGCGGGGCCTTGTCCCCGCCTTTCCTTCATCCTCCCTCGACACCGCAGGCTGCCGTTGGGACGCAAAAACGATTATAACGCCTCCGGTTTCCTGAGAGGACGCTCCGACTCGTTGAGGTTCGTCCACCTGGAACCCGTCCCCCGTTGTGGCCCTTGCGGGTCGCAGGATGCAACACCGCACCACGCTCCACCCGCTCCATGTCGATCGAAGCCGCCCCCTCCCGCACCAGTCGAATCTGGCCCGTTATCTGGACCGTTAGCAAGATTCTGCTGTGTTTGCTGGTGTTGTGGTATGTCGGTCGTCAGGGCTGGGACATGTGGGGCCAGGTCAGTGAGAAACCGATTCAGGTTCAGTGGAACTGGTTCGCCCTCGCGGCCCTGTTGACGGTCGCCGCCTGGATTCCCTGCCTGTGGTATTGGCGGTGGATGATGCGTGCGTTCGGGTGCGATGTTCCCTGGTTTGAAGCGGCTCACGCGTACTATTTGGGCCATCTGGGAAAATATGTCCCCGGGAAGGCGACGGTGATCGTCATTCGGACGGCGCTCCTCACCCGGTTCGGATTGCGACCCGCAGTTGGAACGTTCACCGTCACAGTGGAAGCGCTCATCTACATGGCAGCGGGACTGACGACCGCCGCCTCCCTGGTCCCGTTCGCCGCCGCCGACTTTCCACAGCTCCCCTTCCTGAAAACGGTCGCCGACAGTTCGGTTCTGCGCGTGCTGGTTCCGGTGGGAATCGCGGTCGCGGGGGTGTTGTCGCTCACCTTGGCGTCGCGGCAGTTTGTCACGATCGCCACCCGGATGGCCGCCAAACGAGGTGAACCCGAAGGAGCGTTCCCCCCGCTTCCCCGCGGAATGTTGGTGGTCGGGTTCGCGGTCTTTCTCGCTGCCTGGTGGATTCAGGGTTTGGGACTGGGTGCGACAATCGCGGCTGTCAGTCCCGAACACGCCCGACTGATTGACTGGCCGCGCTGGACCGGGGCCGCCGCCGCCGCGCTCGTTGGAGGGTTTGTCATGTTGTTCACACCCGGTGGATTGGGGGCTCGTGAAGCGGTTCTATTGGCGCTGCTGTCGCATTTGGACCCCCCGGAAGCTGCACTGGTCACTGTCCTTTGGCGAGCGGCCACCCTGGTAGGGGAACTCGCCATTGTGGCGGTTCTGGTCGGTGCCAAATTCCTCCGGGGTCAGGTGGCGGGTCCGCTTCCTGACGGGCGCGGTTCTGTGTGAACACTTCGTTTTCGGCCGATTGGAATGTCGCACGCATCGCGAAACGCTGATCACCTACCGCGCTCCTGCCTCTTTTTCTCTGACTACTTTCGCCTCTGATGTCACAACCCCGGTTGCCACGTTCCTGGAGTGATCGGCTGCATCATCGCATTGCCGCGATGCAACGGCTGTTCGCCCGGGGAGCCGCGCGGCCCCATGGCGACCTGTTTGACTACCCGCCGGTGCAAAGTCCCGCCGAGGAGTGGGTCAACGGCTGGACGCACGCGATCGCGGCGGCTGTGAGTTTTGTGGGAATGATCTGGCTGGTCTGGAAGGCGCAGCGTGACGCCGGCACGCTCATGGCGTTTGGCTGCGCACTCTACGCGGGATCGTTGACCGCGGTTTTTTCGATGTCGGCCGCCTCGCATTTCGCGACTCCCCCCCGCCTACGGCACTTGTTTCGCACGCTCGACCAAGCCTCGATTTACCTGTTGACGGCGGGGAGTTTCACACCGTATTTCCTGCGATTTCTGGTTCCGCAGGGCTGGGACTGGATGCTGCCCACGCTCTGGTGCGCGGCACTGTTACTGGCGTGGGACAAAGTGCGGGGATCGAAAGTCAACGCGATTTCGATCCCGTCGCATGTCGCCCTGGGGGCGTTTCCGTTCCTGGCGGCGAAACCGGTGTTTGGCGCGATGCCGTTGGGTTGCTTCTGTCTGGTGACGACGGCGACTCTCTGTTATCTGGTTGGCGTCGTCTTTCTCGTCTTCGACAGTCGGTGGAAGTACCTGCACGCGGTCTGGCACCTGCTGGTGATCGCGGCGAGTATTTGCACGTTTGTGGGAATCCCGCTGTATCTGCTGTGACGCGAAGCCCGGGGGCTGGCGAAGCCTGGCTTTGATTGGCGAACGGTAACCTGACGGGGGAATACGCGCAGCTTCAAACGCAGTTGCCGATTGGTGAACAGTCTGGGAATGATTCGTGAATTCTCTTCAATTTTCGCAACAAACTGGCAATCGAGTCGAGCAGAATGCGGTTCTGGAATGGGAGTGTCGCGGAGGTGGCAGCGGCATCGACAATCGTAGATAATCAGGCTTCCGTCGAACTGCGCCCCCGTCGCGCCGCGGATGATCCGATTGGAACATCCGCGGCGCGTCAACCTTCTGAGTGTTGATTCATGCGATTTCTTCCGGACGAGATCCTTCAATTTGGGATTTGGTCAAGCGATTTCAACCCGCTCCACGTCGACCCCGAGGTCGCGCGGCAGACGTTTTTCGGCCGCACGGTCGTGCATGGGATTCTGTCGGTCGTCCGGACGTTGAACGGTTTTCGTCGCCAGTCACCGCAGACGGACGAATTTCAAGAATCCCGGCTGCGATCGTTGGATGTGGAGTTTCGCGGCGCGGCATTTCCCGACGTTGAGTACGAGGTCTCCCAGGTTTCGTCCGGGCGTAACGGCGACGCCCCGACTGGCGAAAAGTCCGCACGTCTCTCGCTGGAACTGCGCGGGGCCGACTCTCGGGAAGTTGTGTTGACCCTGGCTGGATCTAGCCAGGACGTACAAGTCCCATTTGCCGACCTGAACTGGGTCGCACTTTACTCACAGAATCCGGGTGATTCTTCGGTCCGGAGATTGGCCCCCGTCGAACGCGGTTCGGACGAATTGGCCACGGGTTTTGAAATCGGCGGCGTGTGGCACGCCGACACTCCGATCGCCGATTACCTGGCAGACGGGTTGCTCGGCCCGACGGAAGCGCGAGTCCTCGGGTTGACGAGTTACTTGATCGGCATGGAGTTGCCCGGACTGCGGTCGCTATTCAGCCGACTCAGTTTGAATTTCACCGGTTCGAGCGTCGGGGGCGAGTCGCAATCGGACCCGCTGGTCTATCGGCTGCGCGTGGTGCGCTACGACGCGCGTTTCCGCATCCTGGACCTGCGGCTCGAGGTCGCCACCCGAAACTCACAACTGATTGCTTGGGGAGAACTTCGGAGTTACGTGCGGTTCAGTCCGGTGCGCTGCGATCTTGGGGAATTGAATTCCTACCTTGCGGAGGAGTCGGAAAATCTGCAGGGTAAGGTCGCGTTGGTATGCGGAGGCTCGCGCGGTCTGGGTGCCGAATTGACGGCGGGACTGGCACTGGCGGGTTGCCAGGTTCACGCCAGCCATCGCGGACAAACAGCCGATCTGGAGATCTTTCGGCAAGCGCTCACGCAACGTGGTTTGAACGTCGCCTTTCACCAGGGGGATGTCGGCGACCCCGAGTGGTGCGCCGCAGTCGTCGCGGACATTGTCGCCCGAAGTGGCCGACTCGACCTTCTGGTACTCAATGCTTGCGCTCCTCCCGGCACCGTTCGCGTCAATTCCGTAAACGAACCCGAGTTTGCCGCCTACGTGCTGGAGAACCTGCGACTGGCCAGCGTGCCACTGTCGGCCAGCCTTCCGGCGTTGTCGTCGGCGCGCGGCGCGGTCGTCGCGATTTCCTCATCCTTCGTCGATGAAACGCCTCCCGGGTTTTCTCATTACGTCGCCCTGAAACAGGCGGTCGAAGGGCTGGTGAAGACCAGCGTGCGCGAGACCCCGGCGCTGCACGCGCAAGTCGTGCGTCCCCCCAAGTTGCTGACGAGCTGGAACGACACTCCCACGGGAGTCCTCGACGCCATTCCCCCATCGTGGGTGTCGGCGCAGGTGGTCAATTCCCTGGGCCGAGACTGGCAGTCAGGCAAGACCGACTTGTTGGTCGATTTTCCACAACCGGCGATCGTAGAAGCCGCGCCGCGGGTCTCTGAGGCGAATGAGTTTTCAATCGTTGTGGCCGCGAGTTTCACCGCCGACCCGGTATTGAAGTCACTGCGATTCTGGCTGCGATTTTCCGGGGAACAGGGTCATGCCCAGGTCGCGCCTTATGGGCAGGTTCTGCAGCAACTTCTCGACCCCGCGAGTTCCCTGTCGACGACCACGCGGGGAGTGGGCGTGGTTCTGATTCGCGTGCAAGACTGGCTCCGCGAATTGTCGGAAGAAAAGTCCAGCTCATTGGAGTTCATTGAAGGGTTTCTGACGCAGACCGCGCAGGAACTCGTACAGGCGATTCGATCGCATCGCGGTCACGCCCGCGCCGAGACGCTCCTGATGATCTGCCCGTCCGGTGCCGAGACCATTCCGGGCCAGGCGCGGCTGTTTGGCGAGATCGAGAATGGCCTGGTCGCGGATTTGAAGGGTGTCTCCGGACTGCGGATTGTTGTGGCGTCGGAACACCACGCGCGGTATGCGGTGCCCGACGACCAGGTGCACGATGCGCTCCGCGAAGAAATCGGCCATATCCCCTTTCAGCCGGCGTACTTTCATTTCCTGGGAACAATCATCGCGCGGTTCGCGCACCGCCGGATGGCTCCATTGCGGAAGGTGGTGGTGGTCGATTGCGACAACACTCTATGGCGTGGCGTGGTGGGAGAAGTGGGGCCCGAGGGGGTTTCGTTCGACGAATCGCATCGCGCCCTGCAGGAAAAGCTCTGTCAGTTGAGCGACAGCGGAGTGCTGGTCTGTTTGTGCAGCAAGAACGAAGAATTTGACGTCTGGAGCGTGTTCGACTCGCGCGGCGACTTCGGACTGCCACGCGCGCGCGTCGTCGGAGCGATGATCAATTGGCTGCCCAAGTCGCAAAATCTCAAGACTCTCGCCGCGCGGTTGAATCTGGGAATCGACAGTTTTGTCTTTCTGGACGACAACCCGGTCGAATGCGCGGAAGTGCGGGCCGGCGCGCCCGAAGTGTTGACATTGAACTTCCCCACCAATCCCACAGACGCGTTGCGCTTGCTGGGGCACACCTGGGAACTCGACGTCGCGGCGGGGACTCAAGAGGATCTGAAGCGCACGCAGATGTACCAGGAGGAGCTGCAGCGACAGGAATTGCAGTCCAGTGCCGGCAGTTTTCGCGATTTCATCGACAGTCTGAATCTCGAAGTGCGCATTGAGCCCTTGGCGTCGAATGACCTGGCACGCGCTTCGCAACTGACCCTGCGGACGAACCAGTTCAACTTTCTGACACGCCGACGCGACGAAGGGGAGTTTCAGTCTCTGCTGGGTACCGGCAGGCATGATGTGCAGACCGTTCACGTCGTCGACCGTTTTGGCGACTACGGCCTGGTTGGCTTGATGATTGTCGAAACGGAGGGGGATTGCCTGTTCGTCGACACATTTCTGCTGAGTTGCCGGGTTCTCGGACGGGGCGTTGAACATCGGATGGCCGCCGAAATTGGCAGACTGGCACGGGAACGGGGACTGAACAGTGTGCGCATGCGTGTGGAAACGACGAAGCGCAACGTGCCTGCCCGCGGCTTCCTCGATTCCATTTCGTCGCAGGGCGTTCGTCAAGGCGACGAAAAAGTTCTGGAATGCGTCTTCCCCGCGGCACTTTTGGCCGAATTGAAATGGGAGCCAGGCGAGGCTCCGGCCGCCGTTCCCCAAGAGGGGGGAGCGCCTGCCGCCTCGACCGCCGAACCGTTGTCCGCCGATTCGATTCGCCGACGAGAACGCCAGATCGCGCGCACTGTATTTGAGCTCGCGACGCTGGACGAATTGCGGCAGGCAATCGACGGAGTGGGGGGGGGCCAACAATCGGAATCAATTTCGTCGGATGATATTCCGGAATTCGTCACCGGGGTGTTCGCACGAGCGCTCAAGATCCCCGGCGAAACGGTGACCCAGGTCGATCAACTCGAAGCACTGGGGTGCGGTTCGTTCAAGATCGTCGAGATCACCGTCGAACTGGCCGCGCGGTTTCCGTGGCTTCCCAGCACGCTGTTATTCGAACATCGCTCGGTCTCGGAAATCATCTCGCAAATCGTCGCGCTCGGGACCGCGCGTGGTTCGCGCACACAAAGCTCAGTCAGCCAGCGGGTTGCTGCGGCACCACAGTCTCAAACCCGATCGCTCGACATCGCGGTTGTGGGTCTGAATGTGAAGTGTTCTGGTGTTGATTCGCCCGAGCAGCTTTGGAATCTGATCGCCGGTGGGGGTTGCTCGGTGACCGAGGTCGATCCCGACCGTACCGCGTTTTTGGAGCGGCTCGATGACGATCGCACGCATTGGGCGGGACAGCTCAACGACATCGATCAATTCGACGCCGAGTTTTTCGGCGTCTCGCCGCGCGAGGCCGAGTCGCTCGATCCACAGCTTCGACTATTCCTAGAGACCGCCTGGGGGGCGCTGGAAGACGCCGGTCTGGTTGGCGTCGACTACGAATTGGACACGGGAGTCTTCGTCGGATTGATGTACGGAGATTACGTACATCAGGCGAACGCGCTCTCTCGTCAGACGGGGAACCCCTACCGGTCGTGGGAAGGATTCAGCCTTGCGAATCGGCTCTCGCAGGTTCTCGGTTTTCGCGGCCCAAGCTTCACGGTCGACACCGCCTGCTCATCGTCGGGAACGGCGCTGCATCTGGCGTGTCGTGCGCTGGCCGACGGCGATTGCGCGGCCGCGGTGGTTGGTGGAGTGAATCTCATTCTCGATCCCGAACGCTTCGTACAGCTCGGACACTTGGGAATCCTGTCTCGGAGCGGTAAGGTTCAGACATTCGGCGCGGAGGCCGATGGCACTCTGTTCGGCGAGGGGGCCGGGGTCGTGGTGCTCAAGCGGCTGGCTGATGCCACCGCGCGCGGCGACCGCATCTACGGCGTGATTCGCGGTTCGGGATTGTCGAGCGGAAACGGAACCGTCGGATTCACAGCGCCGAATCCCGTGGCGCAGTCCGAGGCGGTTCGAAAAGCGTTTCGCTCCGCCGGTATCGATCCACGCACGGTTTCGTATGTCGAGACGCACGGAACGGGAACCCAATTGGGGGATCCGATCGAGGTCCGGGGGCTCGAATTGGGGTACGTCGATCCGACACTGTTTCAGCCGGGAATCGAAGGCGAACAGCATTGTACCTTGGGTTCGATCAAACCGAACATTGGCCACCTCGAGGCGGGGGCGGCGGTTGTGGGATTGATCAAGGTACTCCTGCAGTTGCAGCACCGCGAGCTGGTGCCCTCCTTGACGTCCGAGCGGTCCAATCCACAGATTCCGTTTGACCGACTGCCATTCAAGATTCAGCGGAGTCTGACGGCGTGGCGTCCTGCCGTGCTGGAAGTGGATGGTGTCGCGACCGAACAGCCGTTGCGAGCCGCCCTCAATTCCTTCGGCGTGGGGGGAGCGAATGCCCATGTGATCATCGACGAGGCGCCACCAATTCCCGAGCGCGCCACAACCGAATTCCATCGTCCCAACCACCTGGTGGTGGTCTCCGCCCGCAACGCCACCGCATTGACTGGACAACTCGAACGCCTGCGTGAGTACCTGGTCCAGAATCCCACCGCCGACATCGCCGACGTCGCGTTCACTTTGGCAATGTCGCGGCGGCATTTCGAATACCGCGCGGCAGTTCCGGTGCGAGATCACGCGTCCGCGGTGATGGCGCTCGGGGAACTGAACTCCGCTGGCGAAACACGGGGAGCATCACGAACGGAATCGCCGGTCGTGGGACGCCCCAAGATCGCGTTCTTGTTCACGGGTCAGGGGGCGCAGTACGTCGGAATGGGGCGGGCATTCTACGACGCACATCCCGTGTTTCGCGACGCTCTCGATCGGTGTGCCGCCGTCCTCGACCGACTTTTGCCGCGTCCTTTCTACGAAATTCTGTTCGCGGAAGAAGGGACTCCCGATGCCGAACTCATTCACCAGACCGGCTACACACAACCCGCGCTGTTCGCGGTTGAGTACGCCTTGGCCGAGCTGTGGCGATCCTGGGGAATTCAACCCGACGTGGTTTTGGGACACAGTGTCGGTGAACACACCGCGATGGTGGTGGCGGGAGGCATGAGTTTAGCAGACGGGTTGAAGCTGATCGCCGCCCGCGGGCGATTGATGCAAGCCCTGCCGGCGGGAGGGGGAATGTTGTCCGTCATGGCTGGCGAAGCAGAGGTCGCCGCGATTCTCTCGGCCCATGCGCCCCAATTGACGATCGGAGCACTCAACGGTCCGACCCAGACCGTGGTGTCGGGAGAATTGGCGGAGCTGGATCGACTGCGGCTGATTCTCGAAGAGCACAAGATCAAATCAAAGGCCCTCACGGTTTCGCACGCGTTCCATTCCGCCCTGATGGATCCGATGTTGGCCGAATACACCCGGGAGGCCGCTGCGGTCAAACTGACGCCCCCCCGGATCCCGTTCATCAGTTGCGTCTTGGGAAGACTGGTTTCAACCGAAGTCCTGTCTCCCGATTACTGGGTTCAGCAGGTGCGCAACCCAGTACGGTTCACGACCGCGATGCGAACACTGGCCGATCAACAGGTCACGGCATTCTTGGAAACCGGGCCACATCCTGTAATGCTGGCGATGGGTCGGCAGTGTCTGCCGGAACTCGCCGACTCGGCAGCCTGGCTCCCGTCGTTGCGTCGCGAAGGCGAACCCTGGCCCACCATACTGGCCAGCTTGGGTAGCCTGTTCACACGCAACGCCGCGATCGACTGGCGCGGATTCGACTCCCCCTGGCCGCGTCGCCGCGTCGCACTTCCCGCGTACGCATTTACCAGACAATCCTACTGGATTTCACCCCCTTCCGAATCGACAGGAGAGAGCCGAACATCGCACGCCAACAGGGCGGGCTCGCCGGCAGCGCGGGCTACGCTGGTTGAGTCGCTGATACAAGGCGGCCGGTTCAGCGCGACCGAGGCGGCTCTTCTGCCGCGGTTGCTGCAGGCGCTCGACGAACAGGAATCGACGCCGAGTGAATTGGATCCGTCGATCGGACAGATGCTCTACGAAACCGTTTGGCGCAAGCAGCCGACAGAATCGAACGGGCATCCGCTGAAGTGTGAAGGTGTCTGGCTGTTGATTGGGGGCGACGCGGGTTTCTCGGTGGAACTGTCGGCGCGGCTGACGCGGTCCGGCGCGAATTGCCGCGTTGTCTCGACGCGGGATTGGGACCGTCTGTCGCCCGAATCGGCTTTGGAAAAGATTTTTGGAGCCACGGGACCAGGCCCCCTGCGCATCGTCGTCGCGACAGGCCTCGACCAGGCGGCACTCGACGAGCAGGCTCCCGAGGTCGTCGCGCGACGTTGCGGCGATTCGTTGGCGCGAATCACTCAACTCGTGCGACTTGTCGTTAAAGCGGATCAATCGATCGAGACGCGACTGTGGCTTGTGACCCGGGGGGCGATGGCGACGCGAACGGGAGCGCGACAGGAACCGGTTTTTCCTGAACAAACAGCGGTCTGGGGACTGGGACGCACCTTGGCGCTCGAAGAGCCCAACATTTGGGGGGGGCTGATCGACCTGCCGGCTGAGACGTTGTCGGGCGACCTGACTGACCAGGTGCTAAGAGAAGCGTTGCGCGGCGGGCCGGAAGACCAGATCGCGCTCCGGGAGGATGGGCGTTATCTGGCCCGACTCGTGCGGCTGGAAACGAAGTCGAAGATCCCGGCAGCGTTGTCGGAATCAGGAATCTACCTGGTGACGGGGGGCCTGGGAGCGCTGGGGTTGCGGATGGCCCGTTGGCTGATCGGCCGAGGAGCCCGTCGGCTCGTCCTTGCGAGTCGGCGCGGACCAGAAACACCCCGCGCGAGCGAAATCGTCGCGGAATTGCGGGAACTCGGTGCGGAAGTCGATCTGGTCGCGGTCGACGTCACCCGCGCCGGGGAACTGGCGGAGCTGATCGACCGGTTGGCGACCAACGGGTCATTGCGTGGGGTCGTTCACACCGCGGGGACCGTCGCGGTCGCGCCGCTGGCGGAAGCCGATCCCCAGTCACTGGAATTGGTGCTGTCGCCAAAGCTGGTTGGGGGGGGCGTTCTGCACGAGCGGACGAAGGAACTGCCTCTGGACCTGTTCATTTGCTTTTCGTCGATCTCGGCGACATTGGGGTCGGCGGGGCTGGCGCACTATGGAGCAGCGAACGCGTTCTTGGATGGACTGGTGCAGGAGCGACGTCGTCTGGGACTGTGCGGCGTCAGTATCGCGTGGGGGCCGTGGCGTGGCGGCGGAATGGCATCGGAAGAGGAGCTTCGGCAACTCGAACGGATGGGGAATCGCGGTCTGACCCCCGAGGCCGCCCTGGAGGCGCTCGACAGGTTGCGCGCCACCGACACGGTACAGGCGACCGTCGCGGACATTGACTGGGGGTTGTACAAGGGGGTGTATGAAGCGCGACGAGAGAGGCCCTTCGTCTCGGAAGTCGGTGACTCCCCCACCGCGAGCCAGCCGGCATCACGCAGCGCGGTTTCACCTTCCGGGCCTCCCTGGCTGGTGCGGCTGGCCGGGGAACCGCCCGAACGGCGGAGTGAAGTGCTGAAGGATCTGTTGCGTGCGGAGATCGCTCGGACATTGGGGCTTTCGGGCCAGAACGCGGTGGTTGAGGGAAAAACGTTTTACGAAATGGGACTCGATTCGCTGCTCGCCACGGAATTCGCGAATCGGCTGCACAAGCAGTTGGGGATCCGCAATGTGGGTCTGGTTTTCGCGCATCCCCGGTTGCCGGACCTGGCGGCTCATTTGGCTCAGACGATTTCCATTCCGCAGGCCGGGGTCGAATCGGCGGACGCGACCCCCGCGCCATCGACCGCCTTGATCGACAAAGAATGGGTGGCCCTACTTAAACAGGCACCGGCTGCCGAGCGGGTGTCACGACTGGCCGCGCTGTTGAAGATCGAAGTCGCGCAAACTTTGGGTCTGGGGCATCCCTCCAAGGTTCCGGCGGGTAAGTCGTTTTCAGAAATGGGGCTTGATTCGCTGCTGGCCTCAGAACTCGCGAATCGGCTGCACCGCCGACTTGGCGTCCGCAATCCCGCCCTGGCGTTTCTCCATCCCAACGTCGACTTGCTGGCGGAACACCTGGTCGGGACGTTTCCGCTGGAATCGACGGCGGGGTCGGAACTTCATCCGGTCAGCGGACTTCCGACCGCCGTCACCGCCCCCCCGTCGGGAGTGGAACTCTACCGGCCAAGGTGGCGGCCCGCCTTGCTCCGATTTCTGCGCGAAGAGTTTCCGGATCGCGACCCGGCGCTGCTGGAACCGCGGTGGAATTGGATGTACGTGCAATCCGCCCGTCGGCTGTCGCGCGATCCCAAGGTCTGGTTGTATGCGGAGGGAGAGCGCGTCGTGGGGCATCATGGTTCGATTCCGGTCGAACTCCAGATCGGAACGGTCCGTCGTCCGACCGCGTGGTTCGTCGACACACGGGTCAGCGCGGATCATCGGGGGCGGGCGATTGGTCCGCAACTGGTTGTCGAGGGGGACGCCGACCTGCCGTTCGCGCTTTCGCTGGGCCAAACGGAGGAGATGCGCGGCATACTCCTACGGTTGGGGTGGCGAACGGTCGCGCCCTTACAGACAGCCCAACTGCTGATCCGCCCGGAAAAAGTGCTGCGGTCGAAACTGCCCTACCCGGCGGTGGTAACCGCGGGGTTGTATTTTCGTGCCCAATCCGCGGCTCGAGCAGTCACCCAGGGAATGATGAGTCTGCTTGACGCGTCGGCCGGGAGTGAGATTCGCACGATCGACCGGTTTGAATCGCGCCACGACACATTGTGGACGGATTGTTCGCGTGATTTCTCCTGCGCCACTGTTCGTGACGCGTCATTTCTCAATTGGAAGTGGGTTGACCAGCCCGGACAGACATTCGTTCGAATTGAGATCATCGATCACGACGAATGCCACGGAATCGCCGTCCTTCAGATTCGGGAACCGGACAGCGCATATCCCTATCGCCGCGCGTTCCTCACCGACCTGGTCGTTTCGCTTTCTCAGGAGCGGCGAGTGCGACGGCTCCTCGCGGCGGCAGTTCAAACCGCCGCCGACAAAGGGGCCGATTCGTTGGTGTGTCTGCATATCAACCCGCCACTCACTCAGGCGTTGCGTCGCGTCGGGTTCTTGATACGAGAACCTGCCAGACACCTGTTGATTCACACCCCCGAGTCGTTGCCGGAGGATGAACTGAAACGCCTGCTCGACGGTCGAAACTGGTTTGTGACTCAGGCCGATTCCGATATCGACCGCCCTTGATTCCCCTGGACGTCGACGTTGGCGATTCCCGTGGCTGCTGTTTCCACGGGAATTGACTGGGCTGCCTCATCCACTTCCAGTGCCCTGCCAGATTCGCCACCCCGCGCCCGCAGGCGGGTGAACCGTTCGGTTCCCAGGCCGGCCAGCAGCGCGATCGCCGGGGAGAGGGGAGTCCGCATGCGCATGTCTGCCCAGTAGAAAAAGTGGACGGCGGTGAAGCCGATAAGGAGCGCGAGGACGGGGAGCCACGGTCGCCAGCCAACGCGCCAAAGGCTGAACAATCCGAACAGCGCCAGCGTGAATGTCACGCCGTAAAACAGGCCAATCGCGGTTCGAACGACCTGTGGGATCGCGTCGGACGACGTGGGCATGACACTCCACATTCGGCGTAGGAGGGTCAGGTTCGAGCGGAACGAGTCCCAGGGGTTTTCCTGGATGTATTGGACGGCCTGGCTCGAATAGTGCTGGTCGACCATAGGCTCGAAATCGGCGCGGGATCGCCAGGGGATCTCAAGAGGGTTAAGCTCGGGGAGGATCGCGGCGATTTCGTTGTAATTCCGCGAGCCGTCGCCCGTTTCGTCTTGGACGACCAGTGTTGTGTAGACAGAGTTATGGCCGAGATACAGCGTATAGCCTCCGTGCGTCGTGGCGACAGTCCAGTGGTTGAGTACCAGTCGGTTGCGGACGCCCCAAGGGAGAATCACAGCGAAAAGCGCGGTCCCCATAATCCAAAGTGGAACGACAGCAGCGAGTCTCTTTTCACGCAATGCCTGAATACAGTCCAACAGGAACACAATCGCGGCCACGACAAAAAACGTAGGTCGACAGAGACATGCCAGCCCGAGAGTTCCCCCCAGCGAAACCCTTTTCCCGAGCGACTCGGGCCAGCTTGCCATCCACAGTATTAGCGTGACCAGAAACGCCGCCAAGGTTTCGGTCATCACCTGCGGAGTGTGGTGCAAAAGCAGCGGGTCCAAAGCGACCAGCAACCCCGCCACCAACGCTCCCCGATCGAGCTTAAGTTTCCGAGCAGCACTGACGGTCAGGCCTACCGTGAGTGTTCCCAGCACCAAATGGACCCCTGCGAGAGCTCGGTGTGAATGAAACAGAGAAATCGTCCCCGCGATCAAGAGTGGATACAGTGGCGGACGATAGGCGGTCGGGAGAGAGAACGGCGAATTCGTCTGCAGATCGGATGGGACGTCGGGATCGCGGTTCGCGACAAGAAAAACTCGCGAGCGTTCCGACTTGCGATCCGGGAGATCGGGTCGCGGAGAACCGGAAGTCAACTCGGTTGCTCCGACGTTGTCTATTGGAGTCAGTCCGAGTTGACTCTCCAAAATTGCCGAATACCGCAACATTGGCGCACGTTTCTCCCACTGGAACACCCGACTGTACCCGTTACCCGCGACCAACTGCTCGGCGATCGACCGATAGAGATCTCGATCCTCATCCAATTGCGATGCATAGCGCCAGAGAACGCCGACTCGCAGGACGACCGCCAAAGCGAGAAGTCCCAGGAGTGCACGTTCCGTCTGCCACAACCGCGTGAACATGTGGTGGTTTCCCAAAGGACCGGGTGCCATCGCAGTCATCGACTCATGGCGGACACAATCGGCGAATTGTCGCCAAGAAACAATTCCCGGTCGAGATCACTTCGCCGGGGGAATCGCGAGTGGGTTCCCGCGGCTGAAACGGCGGAGTTTTCGCAGTGCCACACCCATCAGGAAGCGGTCGTCGTCTACCGCTTCCTGACGGGCGCGGCTCGGATTCTATGTCGTATTCCCCCCCCGTGACGACAACACCTCACGAAATAACGCGCTGTTCCCGAAACAGGTCGCGGACTGCGAACGGGAGACTGATGATCGCGATCAGACAGCCCAGTCCGCCGGGTGCCAGAAAAATCCACCAGACCAGCGAGATCATCAGAGTGCAGATGCCGCTGCGGGCTTGCAGCCAGTAAATCAAACCGCTTGACCACCACAGCAGAATCGACAGAATCAGCAACAGCAACCCCGCAGCCAGGGGCTTCGCCCGGGGCCAGTCGAGCCAAGCCGCCCCGGCCAACAGGCCAGTTCGGCTCAGTTCCGTCGTCGCCCGTTGCGACCCGACCAGAATCTCGGAGGCGGCGGAGACTCCTGGGGGAGCCGGAGTCGAATCCTCCAGCCGCGCGATCACGTCGGCGTCGCGGCGCATCTCGGCGGCATTGAGCGGAGTCACTCTTCGAAACGGCGCACGGACCGCCAGCAGCGCCTCGGTGGAATACGAAAACGTGAACAGCATGCGAGTGACACGCGCGTCCCGGGGCCAGACCGGGCGATTGAAATTCTCTCCCCACGGACTGGGAATCCGCGAAGGAGCGTCCGCCGACAGTTTCCAGTCCGCCTCCAGCAGACTCCCCCGATCCCGATCGGGCAACCGGACCTTGAGATCACCCGAATCTCCCACGAGTAAAGGAAGTACCTGATCCTTCCAGATCACCGTGTCGAGTGAAACTTCGTGCGGGACGACCAGAGAAAACTCGGTCTCCTCCCCCGCGGGAATCCACAACCGTAGCCGGCCGCGCGATCCTCCAGCGGGTGACCGTGACAAATTGATCTCGGCCAATTCCAGTTCCATCACCTGAGTCGTGATCTCCTCCGGCTCTGCCGTCTCGGATTCAGTCGACGGTTCCGGCGTCTCAGTGTCAGCCGGCACGGGAGACGTTGCGGGAATCACACGAATCCGTGGCCAAGGGGCGTCCAGAGCGGCAGGAGCATCGAGCAAGACTCCCGATGCGTCGGAACCAGAACCTGGGGCTCCATCGACGATCAACCGTGTGTCGACTCCACTTGGAGCGAGCAGCAACCGTCGTTCATTCAATGGGGTCAGGCGATTCAATGACACCCGGGGAGGGGCGACTTCGCCATGCGCGTCGAGGGGTAACACACCGGTCAGCTCAATCCGTTGTGTGTTTCCCGCTCGCGCCGCCAGAAACAGCGTGACGCGGTCCCCCTCGCGCGACCACCGGGCGGGACGCTCGTCCCGTTCAAAGACCGCCACCCGTCGGATCTCGAGCCGGGGATCCACCTGGAGTTCGTATTGAAAGACCGATTGTGTCGAACGGACGCCGTCGGCCACGAACTTCCATTCCAGTTGACCCGGCCTCAATGTCCCTCGCTGTTCGACCGATCCAGCCAGTTTCATGTCGGCCGGCTCGATCAACAGCAACAGCGACAGCGGCCGATCCAGCTCGTACGCCGCGTTCAACGTGACGTCGGTGAATCGCCCTTCGCGCTCCAGATCACTGAGGTTGAGCGCTCGCAACGGCTGGTCGACAGCGGGGGAACTGATCTGAATCCGCCGGTCGAGCGGATAGCGCACCGCGGCGCGATACTGCCGCAGCTCCAAAGCTGTGGTCCCCCCTGGAGGAGTCGCGGCGGGGTCGGGGAACTTCAGTTCGAACAGCGTATTGGTGACTGGCAACACCAAATCGACAATGACTTCAAACGGTTCTTTGCGCGGCTCAAGAAAATCAATCTCCAACTGTCGCTCGCCATGAGAATTGTCTGTGACCGCATATCCCCCCAGTCCGGGAGTGGTCACTTGCCGCACGGCCATTCCCGGGGGGATATTCCAAAGCAACCAGTCCACCGGCCGATTTCCAGGAACGTATCGCGCGCCACACCGCAATAGCGCGAGTGAGCCGTCGAATTCCACCAATGTCCACGCTTCGATCCGTAACGGATCCACCCGGCGGGAGGGGGATTTCGGTTCGTCCCGCCAGGCGACGAGTCGCGCGGCGACAGCAATCCGCTCCGCGTGCGAACCCTGGATCGAGGTCAACACGCCAACAGCTTCGACGAATGACCAGCCCGGCCGGGTGTCGTCGTCAACACCGGGCAACATCGCCCGGGCGGCGAACGGAATCTGAATCCTTCGCACGCCATCCAGGTCCTCTTCATCCGCCGCAAGAAAAAGTCGCATCGCCACACTGAGAACGCAGCCCCCCGACTCCTCGTCGCACGGTAAATCCGGCGGCGCGGGCCGGTCGCCCTGATCGACCCAGGCCAATGTCGAAGGGGGTCGCCAGTCCAACACGTAACCGATTCCTTCGGGAGCCGGCAACAATTCCTGGTCAACACCAGCGATCTGACACGCCCGTTCGTCGGCGAGCGTCACCCCCGCGAAAGGAAGGGGAATCCGAATCGCAATTGAACGTGGCAGGCAGAAGGTGAGATGTGCTTCGACCACTGACCGCCCCTGGCCATCGGTCCCCAAATCGCATGCGACATCGCGCAGCAACACCCCGGGAAGCTCGGTTTGTCGCGTGATCTCCGCGAGCCGCTGACGCAACTCCCGCGAGACATAGACGACGTCCGGCCAAGGGGTGGCGTCACCATCCGACGAAACCGGAATCAGCACGTCCCCCAGGTATTCCCGTTGTCCGCGACTGACCGAGCCCGGGGAACTGACAGGGGCCTGTCCCAGCAATCCACGCGGTGCGAACAGAGACCAACCCGCCAGCAGCAACAGGCCGATAGCGCGCAGGGGGGGGGCCACGCGCGTTCCGCCGGTGGGTGGCACCATTCCACCTGGAACCATTCCCCGGAGCCTCGTTCGTTTCGACCAGATCCACGCGGTCGGCAGGAGTTGCGAACCGATCAGCCCGGCGAAGCCGCTGCCTTGAATCTCCGCGAATGTCTCGGGCAGCAGGACCGCCCCCACCAGTCCCAGCGCCAGCGCCGCGGCGACAATTCGCAAGGGCCGATCGCGCCAGCGGATTCGCAGCACCAGTCCCAGCCATAAGGTCGCGAGAAAACTCCACCAGTTCAGGCTCGCCGCCTCGGTGCGGTTCCACACAACCAGTTCCACTTCGGTTGGAAGTTCCAGACTTCCCCCCAGCCAGCGTTCATACGGCAGCGGGCGTTCTTCTTCTCCCGTCGAGCCGACAAACAACCGTTTCCAGTCGGCGGGAATCAAGGGATTGAACAGCTCCTCTCCCTCGGGCCGACCCAGTGGACCCGACAACGGCGGAATCCAGCGTGGCTGGTCGGCCGCGTTTTGGGGAACGATTCCTTTGGGGGAGTACGCCAGCCGAATCGAGTTCGGCAGTCGCAATTCGATCCTGGCTTCCAAAACCGGGACATCGAATTCCGGAAACACGAGCTGCCGTCGTGACGGACCCCAGCGCATCTGGGCGGCGACCCGATAGAGCATTACCACCCGACGGCGGCCCGTCGACTCCCGGGGGCCTGCTTTGCGTGTCAAAAGAACTCCGTGCCGATAATCCGAAATCGGTCCCACGGGGATCGCCGGTTGACCATCGATCATAACGGCTGGCGGCTCGCTGGCGGTCGGAAACTTCCAGCGGAGTTCTGACTGTTCGGTGCCACCCAGAATTTCGATTTCCAACCGGTAGCTGTCGAACCCCGACTCCTCGCCGCACACGTCGACGACAGCCTGAATCGACCGAGCCACCACGGGACTGGGAAAATGCGGTTTCGCCGCCGAATTCGCGACGACGGGTGCGGGATCGGCATCCACCAACGTGCCCCCCCCGGCACCGACCTGCACCGCATCCGCTTCCACAACTCCGTGACTGTGTGTCGAACGGCTCTGCAGCGCGAAAAACTCACGCGCACCACGCTGGGTCGCGATCCGAACAAAGTCGATGTCGCGGATTTCCGGGGGCAACTCCGATGGAACAAGCCGATCAAATTGAGATGCTGCATCAGCATCCAGCGTTGTCCCGCGGTCACTGGTCACGAGCTGAACGTTGTCGAACGTCAGGTCGGTTTCGGCCGCCAGGATCGGCAGCGCGACACGCCGAGGCACCGTACCGGCGCGGCTGCGTGCCACCAACCGTACCCGCAACGGATGTTCTGGTTCCAGTGCGTCCGACAGTTGCAGCAGCAACCGCTGGCGATTGTTGCCCTGCGACTCGACCGACCAGTCGGCGAGACGCTCACTGCGGTCGGAGGGAGGAAGTCGGGCGTCGACCACTTCCCAATCGTCCGACAAGGTGCAGGTGGCCGACCAGGTTCGTCCTTCGCTGGCGGACCATTCCAGATCACCCTGAAATTGATTCTCGTCGTCGAGATTCAGCCATCCTACACTACGGCAAGCCAGTCGAACCGGCCGGGAGGCCGGAACGAATTCCAGCGTCGCGTCGGACCGCAGTCGGCGAAACTCAAAAACTTCGTCGTCCTGCGACGTCTCGTAGATAAATTGCCGCAGACCCGTAAAGCGCAATGCCGCCGCTCGAAACGACGGTGCCAGCCGCACGGCGATATGTCCTTCCAGTTCCAGCGCGCCGATTGCTCGAAACAACGGCATCCGCCAGCCCGGTTCTTCTGTGGGTGGCAGAATCCCCTGCAACTCGATCCGGCGTAAGGATCCCCGCGCCGGAGTGGGGAGAGCGAGAACCAGTTTTTCGCGCGACACTCCTTCGCGTCGCCACACCACGTCGGAATCGCCATAGGTGACAGCGGACAATTCCGCCTCCGGGGGAATTTCGAACGCGACCTGTTCAGTGGTCACTTCCCACGAGGCGACGTCAAACAACGCGCGAAACCGTGTCGACTCGGGGCGGACGTTGAACCGCAGATCCGGACGGGAGACCACCACCCCCGCCGTCGACGGGGAAGCCGTCGCGCGGGTGATTCGCAGGCGGCATTCGTGCGACTGGCCCAAAGCCACTTGCCAGACCGACCACGCGGGATCGTCTGTCGCCTGTGGACCGGAAACCGTCCCTCGCGAACTCGCCAACGTCATTTCCGCTGGGAGTCGCAGATCGATCGTTGAAACGGACGCGGGGGGAAGTTTGAACTGGAATTCCAGGGTTCCCCCGAGTCGGCGACCATCCAGCCCCCAGCTTCCTGCCAGGCGGTACTCTCCGGGAGTCGTGCAGAACCCGAGTCGACCGTCGGTCGCTCTTCCCCAAAACACGACCGGATTTCCCCGGCTGTCGGCCGTCTTTCCCGATCGATCCCACGTCAGATCGTTCAGGGGCAGTTCCAGCGGTGCCAGCTCGACAAAGCTCGCCGGCAAGTCACGCTGTGCCAGTTTCCATCGCAGCCGACCGTCGCGCAACGAGTCTCCCAGAAGCGTCGCCTCGTAGTTCGCCTCGACAAAGGGGGGACCGGAACGTCGTCGACTGGCAGCTCGGGCACCCTGCAGCTCTTTGAGAACCTGATTCGTCGCACGGGGTTCCCAATTCCCCTCGGGCCACGCTCCCGGATCGTCGGCCGGCACGAACAGACGCCGAATTTCGGGAAACTCCGCGGCTGACCACGGTGTTTCTTCGCGGGATTGACACAGCGCGACACCCGCCAGAACACACAGAATCCCCGAGGCCAAACACCACACACGCAGTGCGATCGCGCGGATTTTTCCCCGCGGCCGTACCCATTTCAACGGCGCGCGAAAACTCATGGCCGGCTCCCACCCTCCGACGGCTGGCCCCCTAAGTCCGCAAGAGAGAGACTCGACCGGATGGATGTCGGCTCGTGTGACCCGGGAGCGACCGCTGGCACGTAGGGGACAATGGTCGACGCCGTGATGGGGAACGGAGCGGTTCCCACCGTATCCGCCGGCCGGCCGCGCTGGGCCAGACTGTCGACCAGCAGATAGAAGAGCAGCAGCGCCGCGCCCAGCAGCGCGGGTTGCAGCAGAGTCAGCACCGCTTCCGTCCAGCCAACGGCGGCGAGAGCGACGGCGGCAGCGGCAGCCACCGCGACCGGAAGCGAATGCAGCCGTCGCATCCGCGTGATCAATAATCCCATCAGCAGAATTCCCCCCGAACCCAGCAGCACCAGCGGAAGTCGATTCATGAATCTCGCTTCCAGCGCCGGCTCTCCCCGCGAGGTGTGAAACAGGTACGCGTGCCCCTCGCCATCAGGCTCAAAGGCGGGCAACGTCAACCCGCTTCCCACCCAGGCCCGCAATTCGTCGTCAGAATAGATCGACGTTCGACTCCAACCCAAACCGGTTCGTGTCCAGCGATACGCCGCCGCGAAGCCCGGTGGTCGCGTCATGAGATACTGGTCGTCCGGAACCGACAATTCCCAAATCGTCTCGGCGGGAATGCGGTCGGCGGGCAGTATGGGCGCGATCAGTTTCAAATCGATTCCCAGGGAGTGGATGTCGGCCGCCGGCGCTTCCAGATCCAGTGTGACCACGCTCGCCAGGCGACTCATTCCTTCGGGGGCGGCGACTCCCCACGAGTCACTCCGCGACCGGTTCATCGAGGGAGACCGGGGAATCACGGCGAGGGAATTCCACCACGCCCCCACGGGACGCCACCCCGGAGGAAGGCGAAACGTCAGTTCATCGATTCCCGCCGCCACGCGATATTGCGCCCGCGTGCGAATTGTTCCGTCACCCCCGACAATGGTTCGCAGACTCGCGCGGGCGACCGGGTCGAGCGCACGGCGTAACGCCGCCTCGGGGAGCGAAACGTCGATCAGCTCGACCGCTCCCTCATGAATCCAGACCGGAGTTCCCGCCGGCGCGATTTGCCTCCGCCATTCCCCCCCCATGGCGGCAACGGGGACACCCGTTGAGTCGACCACGGAAACCTGTGTGACGGTGGTCGGAGCCGAGTCGCAGGTCAACAGCGGAACCGGTGCGGTCGACAGCGCGTCCACAGGCGATTCGAATTGCGAATCCGACTGGGGCTCAATCGCGTAACTCGCCTCGCAAATGATTCGCCCGGTGCGCGCCGGGTCGACCGGCAGGATCCATTCCCGCGTCTCACGGTCAAAATCGATCATCACGTCCCGCCCTCCCAGCCGCAGCGACACCGGATTGTCGACCAACTCGCGGGGGACGAGCAGTCGCAATTCGTCGAGCGGGGCGTACTCGACGTCGATGTCAAACCTTTGGTTGACCTTGATCGATCGTTCATCGAGCCGAATCGCCACGACACACTTCGACAGCGCCCGCCGATTGTGGCGTTCCGCCGTCAGTTGAAAAGGGCCGTCGGCCGGCTCGACAACCTGTTCTTCGCGTTTCAACAGTCCGCTCGCTTCCACGGGGGGAGGCCGCGTCGATGCGGGGCGGAGCTGAGTGTTCGCCAGCGATTCCAACTGCGTCTCGATGTCTTCTGTTGAGTACACCGAGACGACCGCCGGGTGCCGTTCTTTGATGTCACAGATGGGCAACGAGGCAGCGAGTTTCTCGCGCGGATCCTCCAGCGCTCGCTGCGATCGCAGCCGCAGCACTACGTTTCCGGTCAATGGTTCCGGAGTTTCGATCTCGAGGGCGTCCCCAGCCTCGTCCTGTTGCACAATCGTCGCTTCCCCTCCGTTTGGCAGCGTGATGGTTGGATTCGACCAGCCTGCCGCCTTACGCCCCGGCCAGTGGATGACGACCTTCGTCAATGATCCCCGCCGAATCTGCAATTTTTGCAGACTGATCAATTCCAGCGATTTGGGCCGAATCAGGATCATCGACTCGGGTTCGACACTTGCCTGGAGTGCGACCGGTTCAAACCGCAGCGACAGTTTCAACCGTTTGAAATAGCGGAAGGCGAGACTGGTTTGAGGTTGCCGCAGGCTGGTGGGCAGGTCGGAGACATTGACGCGATGGATGAATTTTTCGTTGTCGAGACCGCGAACGGCTCGAAGATCCCCCACGACGGTGACCGCGACATGCCCGCTTTGCGCGGTCGCCGACTCGACATCAAACCCATCCAGTTCGAACGGCTCTCCGGGAGCGGGGCTGGGGGCATGCAGGGTGTATCGCAGTTCCACCTCGCGGGGAACCCCCTTCTTCAGGATGATATCGTAGGTGTCGGGCATGGCATCGACCGGTTGCGCCGACTGGAACTCGGTCCCCTCCAATCGCAACGGTTCGGTACCGTGCGGAATGCGAACGCGGACACGCTCGATCATTCCCTGCTGTCCGACAGTTTGAATTTTCTGGGTCGCTTCGATGGTCGCCCCTTCCCCCTGAACCAGTGTCAGCGAGACCGAGGTATTCACTTCGAGCGCGGCGGGGGCGGTCGACACCTGGGGCAGGGTCTGCCACGCCAGTTCCAGCCGACCTTCCAGGCCCACGATTTCGACTTCCGTTTCTTGGCCGACAGGGCGTGTGGTCAGTGTCGCCCGATCGGTCGTTTTGGCGGTTATCCGTGTCGCGGGAATTCGCATCTTGCAGGTTCCGACCGCGCTGTGCGGAAGCGACAGCGACAACCGCCGGGGTCCGGCTTTGGCGGTCGCGGGAGCCTGGAGTTTCACTTCAAGCTCATGTTTCCCCTTGCCACGCAACCACCACGAGAGCCCGGTGTCGGTTTCAAACGGCCCGGGACTGTGTTCACCGGGGCCGGTGTGCCGAACTTCGTCGACCAGTTGCGCCTCGGTGAAAGCCAGCGGAACCTGGACCCATTCGTCATCGACCGCGAGGGTGACGTCGACGCGGGCGGTGAGCAGCACGCGGTCGTTCTCAGCGGTTCCCTCGAGTCGCAACCGGGTGATCGCCGACGCGGGGGGACCGGGGTGTTCGCGCGACTCCTGCCACTTCAGAAATTCGTCGTAAGCCGCCTTGTCGAGAACGGGAACCAGCCGGCCGTCGGGACCGTGGAGGTACCGCAGGTCGTCGCGGGGAGCGTTCGCGTTGCGTTCGGCGCGCACTGGGGGCGCGGGGCGGGGGGCAGTCTCCGGCTGGGCCATCAGTGGCGATGCCAGACCGAAGACTGCCAGCCACGCCAGCAGACACCCGCGAACGGTCGGATTGCGACGCGCCATGGCGATTGAGGCGAACAGAGAGAAGTTTACCGGACAGCGAAGATGATACGCGCATTCGGATTGAGGAGATAGCGAATTCCGAGTTCGCGTGGGGCCGGCCGCCCGATTCGCGTCACGCTGCCCGGCATCGCTGTCGTGGATGGAACAATCGCTGTGATTGGCTATCGGCTCAAGTTGGAGTCCTATCTGAGCGTTGTAGACACCGTTCCGTGTGACGCGTCATTCCACCAATCCGCATAATTGACACTTGAATCGTATTCTATACTGGGGTATACATAAAATGTCGATTTGAACACGGGAATGAATGTGAAGTGGTCTTCCGAGGAACTCGTTGTTGGCGAGACGCTCCGCAGCTCGCCTAATCGCACCGCAGGTGCCGGTCGAAAGCGTTGACGGACAGCCCGTTCCTCTTCACCACACGTCGCGGAACGCGAGGCCTCCATGTGTAACCGCCAACCAAACCACATGAAGGGACAAAATCCGACGCGACGGGAGGGCGAACGTCCTCGTGAGCCGCCGCTGTGCGATCAACCGCCAAGTACCGCCCGTCGGGCAGCGCTCGGCATCCGACCGAACCGTGTCGTCGAATTGACCGAGGGAACGTGGGTCGAGTGCCGCCCGGAGAACGTCGCTTTGCTCTCGAAGGCACAGCGGCGGCTCGGCAGGAGCCTCGCCCTCCCGTGACCCGAAGTTTTGCTCTCGAAAGCACACATGTCCCCACCTTTCGATTCCGATGCCCGTCGACAGCTCGTGCGGCAACTGGCCGGTTCGATCCGCCAGGTGGAAACCGCTGCCGAGCTGGGTCGGCGGGAAGCGGAATTGGAAGGAACCGTACCACTCCCCGCGGAAGAGACCTCACCTTTCAAACGGTTGTTGCCGAACGGGCAATTGCCCGCAGGGGGGTTGCTGGAGGTTCTCACCGAGGGGGGAGGAAGCGGCGGGGTCTGGCTGGCGTTGCATCTGGCGGTCGGTGGTGGTGCTGCTGTTGTACTCATCGACGTCGACCACGAACTGTATCCCCCGGCTCTCGCCGGTCTGGGATTCGATTTCACGCGAACCATCGTCGTTCGGCCAAAGTCGTTGTCGGAGGGAACATGGGCGTTCGAACAAGCGTTGCGCTGTCCGGGGGTGGGGGCGGTCTGGTGTCGAAATCAGAAGTGGAACGACCGGGTCTTTCGCCGACTGCAACTGGCGGCCGAAGCGGGAGGCGGGCTGGGATTGGTGTCGAGTCCCGCAGCGGCGCGCAAACAGCCGTCGTGGGCCGAGACCCGCTGGCTGGTGACACCCGTCGCCAGACGCTGTGCCGAGACGCAGCCAGGGCCATCGTTCTCCACAGGCCCGGATCGCCCGCCCCGGTCTTTCAACGGGAATTCGGGGTCCAAGTCGACCTCCGAGTGGCCACAACCGCCGGGATGGCGGTTGCGGGTCGAGTCGCTCCAGGCCCGGGGAGGGGTCGCCGGGGGCGTGGTGGAACTGGAAATCTGCGATGAAACGGGTGCTGTGCGTCTGGTTTCCCCAGTGGCCACTGCAACGGCTGCTGCTCGAGCGGCCCGAGCTTAAGAATCGGCCGGTGGTGATCTCGGCGAAGGGAAAGCGCGGTCGCGAGGTGCGATTGGCGTCGAAACCGGCGCGGGACCAGGGAGTCTGCGCGGGGATGCCGCTCGCCGAGGCCGAAGCGTTGCTGGAACCACGGAACGGAACCCGCTCGATGTGGGGCGCGCTCTGTCTGGAGGAGTCCGACCCGGCCGCTGACCGGGTGGCTCTGGAGCAACGTGCGCTCTGGTGCCAACGATACAGCCCGGTCGTGGGGCTTGACGATGCGCCCACCCCGGAGGCGATTCTGCTGTCGCTCGACGGCTGCGCCCACCTGGCGGGTGGAGAGGAATCGCTCGCCTGGCAACTCGCCCGCGATTTCACTCAGGGAGGGCATCACGTCCGAACCGCAGTCGCCGACACCATTGGAGCCGCATGGGGACTGGCCCGCCACACGGCCCACTCGGAGCGCGGCCCCGTGATGGTCGAAGGAGAGTCGGCCACACAGTGGCTCGACCGACTTCCGATTGACGCCTTGCGGTTGACCGACACGGTCCTCGCGACATTGCGTGAACTGGGGGTCTTTACCGTGGGGATGTTACGGACACTGCCCCGTTCCAGCCTTCCCTCGCGACTGGGGGCCGGCATCATCCGCCGACTCGACCAGATGTGGGGCGAGATTCCCGAACTGATCACCCCGGTGGTTCCGGTCGCGCCTCTGTTGCGGGAGTGGTCCTTCGAAGAACCGGTGAGTGATCGGGCGATTCTCGAAAATGTACTCCAACTGCTGATCGAACAGATGGTCGCGGAACTCGAACTCACTCGAACCGGAGCGCAACGGCTCGACTGTCGACTCTATTGCCTGGGACGCGAGCCCCTGCGACTGACGGTCGGCGCGGTACGACCGCGCTCGGCGGTGAAACACTGGCACGATCTGCTGAGGTTGCAACTGGAGCGCACGCCCCTCCCGGGTGACGTGCTGCGGATGGAAGTTGAGGCGACAACCACCGGCACGCTGGAGATCGGCCAGGCGACGCTGTTCGATGATGGCCGAAACACGCGGCAAACCCGCGAGTTCGAAACTCTGCTCGATCGCCTGAGCAGCCGACTGGGGGATGACGCGGTGTTGAGGCCGTCGGTGGTCGCGGAACATCAGCCCGAGTGGGCGGGGCGCTACGAGCCAGCGGCACTCCCCCCTGCCCCGACCCGTCCACCGGTCAATCCCGCTCCCGAGGCGGGGGCCCGCCCTCTGGCGATGAAACCCCAGCCGGTTCCCATTGTGGTGCTGTCATTGGCCCCGCTTGGCGCTCCCGCCCGGTTCGAATGGACCGGAGCGGAACATGTGGTCTTTCGCAGTTGGGGGCCGGAACGCATTGAAGCCGGCTGGTGGCGCGGTCCCAACTCACGCCGGGATTATTACCGGGTCGAAACCACCACCGGACAGCGGTTCTGGCTGTTTCGCGATCGCGAGAGCGCCGCTTGGTTTTTGCAGGGCGTGTTCGAATGAATCGAACCGAGCCCCGCTCAATTGAACTTCGACCACTCCGCTTCGTAATAGCGCACCAGCGACTGGTTGTCGAGCCGATTGATCTCGACCTCCACCGGCTGCAAGTCCGCCGCCAGAACAAACAGCCCCCGCATCGCCGGGTCGGTGAGAAACCGAAGTGGACCGGTCACGTGGGGGGAAACCGCCGCAGGATTGTCAAACGGTTCAACCGCCGCGAGTGCGTAGCCCCAGACGCCAAACGCCGGGACTGACGCCTGGTACGCCGACACATGAAACCCCGCCGACTCGAGCGTCCGCAGCACACACCAGTACGACTTCGGCGCGACCAGCGGGGAAGTACACTGAATGCTGACGGCCGCCCCCGGCGCGAGCCGGGACTTGAGCAGCCGGTAAAACCGCGACGTGTACAGTTTCCCCAGTGAAAACGAATTGGGATCGGGAAAGTCAATAATCACCGCGTCGAACGCCACTTCGTCGGTCGTCTCCAGCCAGATGAACGCGTCGGCGTTGACAATGGTCACCCGCGGGTCATCGAGCGCCGCGGCATTCAGTTTTCGTAGCGGTGTGAGAGTTCTCGCCAGCGCGGTCATTGCTGGGTCGATATCGACCAGCACAATCCGTTCGACGTCGGGATACCTCAGGATCTCCCGCACGGCGAGACCATCTCCACCTCCCATTACCAGCACCCGCCGATGCGATTTCGCGACCGCGAACGCGGGATGGACCAGAGCCTCGTGGTACCGATACTCGTCGACGGAATTGAATTGCAGATTGCCGTTGAGATAGAGCTGAAACCCGTTGGCGTTCTGCGTCACCACAATCCGCTGGTAGGGAGTGGTCTCGCTGTAGACGATGGGGTGCGGAAAGATCTCCTCCTCGGCGATCGACGTAAGCCGGTCGGCGAAAACCACGCCGGTGACCAGCAGTCCGATCGACAACACCCCGCGAATTCGCAATCCCAACAGCCCCCCCTTGAGCAACGGACGCAACAGCCACGTTCCCCACAGCCCCACCAATGCATTCAGAATTCCAAACATCAGCGAGGTCCGTACCAGCCCCAACCGGGGAACCAGCACCAGCGGAAACATCACCGACGCGAGCAGCGCACCGATGTAATCAAACGTCAGCACCTGCGAGACCAGATCGTTGAAGTCGAGATGCTCTTTTAACAGTCGCATCAGCAGCGGCAGTTCCAGCCCCACCAGCGTCCCAATCAGAAAGACGACCAGGAACAGCAGCAGATGGAACCACTGCAACATCGCGAACGACAGAAACAAGAGCGGTGCCGAGCAACCCCCGAGGAGCGCGACGGCGAGTTCGACTTCCAGAAAGGTCCGGGCCAGCCCGCTTTTCACGAATCGGGACAGCCACGCCCCGACTCCCAGGGCCGACAGGTAGACTCCGATCACCAGCGAGAACTGCGTGACCGAGTCACCCAGCACGTAACTGGCGAGAGTCCCCGCGAGCAACTCGTACACCAGCCCACACGTCGCCACCACCAGCACATTGAGGTACAGGAGGAACAACGGGGCCTTCGTCATGGATTGCCGGGGGTCATCCATGGGCTCAGCCATGCACCGCGGCGGCGATGATGATCGCCATGCCGATGATCAGCGCGCCGATGATGATTCCGATCGCGGTGTTCTGGTCTTCCTCCAGCTCTTTGCGCAACGAAAACGGGCAGAGCCGGTTGAACAGCCACAGCGCCACGCCGAACACCACCATGCCGATGGCCGAAAAAACCACCACGGACACAATGTGCCCCAGCAGGGAATCCAGTCCTGAGGAGGTGGCAGAAACGTTCTCAACCACCTGAGCGAGAACGGGAATCAGACCGAGAACACCGGAAGCCAATGCAGTCATGGAATCACTTACCGCCATGCCAAGTGGAACTGGAGCCGCCCGCGCTGCGACCCCCGAAGTATCCGCCGCCGAATCCGCCGCCGGACTGTGACCCGTGCGAGGCACCACTGTTGAACTGCGGTCCCCGAACTCCCGTGATCGCCGCCGTCGCGTAGAACGCGGTGACCAACACGCCAAGTCCGATGTAGATTCGAAACAGCACGCCAACTCTCCCAGAGGGTCATTCGGAATCCGCGAGGTTGCTGGATTTCCAGCGGGACGATTCGAAGTTGAAGTAGTACACCAGAGTCCCGATCGGCACCAGCGACACCAGCACCAGCGCCAGTCCGAAGAAGAACCGGTCTCCATTCTTGTGGAACACTGAACCCAGGACGATATCCACCACCGCCAGGAGCGCCAGGAATCCCCCCCAGGCGATGAACACACGCCAGTCCACCGGGTTCGGCCGGTTCGGGGCGATGAACCAACCGCGGGGCAGGTGCTGCACACCAAACGCCTGTTCGATCTCTTCGGGCTGCGCGTAGGTCGCCAGGGAGAACTGGATTTCCTGCGCCTGCGGTTTCCCTTCACTGTCCGGGGAGGCGACAACCGTCGACCGTTCCAGCGACAGCATTTTGGGAGGAGCGATGAAGTCCGCGGTGTAGACCTCCTCTCCCACTTCGACACGCCAGTAGAACTCACCGACCACATAGCGGACCGTCGCCAGACCCCGCTGAAACAACTTGTAGGTGGTGCCGTCGTAGGCTCGAGACGACGTTCCCGCCGAGACATCCCCCGGCGCGACCGGCTCGACGAACGACCATTGTGCGTTGCTCTGCACAAGCCAGCGAAAGCCGGCTCGCGGGTTGTACAGCAGGTATTCGAACCACGGGTATTCGATATCCTCTTCGATCGTGGATCGCTTCATGAACCCGATGACCGTGTACTCCACCCCTCCCCAGGTGCCGACCTTTCCCAGCGGAATCAAAGGGTCGGCGTCGAGCTTGTGCAGCGTCTTCAGATACTCAAGTTTGCCCTGATTGCAATCGAGCAGCGCGCCGCAACTGGGACAGCCAACCCGCTCGGCCTGGTCCGGGGCGTGCAACGTCAGCGAACCACCACACTGCGGGCAGGAGAGCGCCACCCCGCCGATCTTTCGGTCTTCGTCATCGAGTGAAAGGACCGTCACCGGTACGCCCAGCTCATCCAGCGTCATCTCCCGTCCGAGATACGCCTTCGGTGCCGAGTCGCTGTAATCGAACGTCGCGAATTTCTTCCCCGGCGCGTACAGGTCGGCGTAGCGGTGGGCCGTATTGGGTTCCAGCGCGAAGGGAATCTCGCCGGCGGCGGCGATTGGAGTCGCGACCCCCGTTTCGGCAACCGTCCAGGTACCCCCATCGGGACCGATCGCTGTTTCCCCCACCGACAACGATTCCCATTGCGGGACTGACTCTCCCTCTCGAAATTCCCGCTCGGTCGTCAGGTAAAACCGTCCTTGCGCCTCCGCCAGCCAGCCCCATTTGCCGTTGGACAACGCGGCGTACCATTCGTCCCAGCGCCCCCCGGCCGCGTGCTGGTATTGAGTGCGCCCCACGAGTTCAAAACTCTTCCCCCCCACCTTACCCTTCACCCCCAGATGCAATGGAGAATTGGTTTCGACAATCGCGGCGATCTTGCCGCGATCCTCGAGCTTTCGGTCGGTTCGGGCCACAACCGAATGACAGAACTCGCACACCGCGACCAATGACGAACTGATCTTGAAACGGACGGGAGCCGCACAGGATGGACAGGGGGCCTGGAATCCCTTCATTGTGAGATCCCCAATACGGCGGCCCGCTGAAATTGAGAGCCCGACGTCGAATTCTCCTCCTGCTCCTCATTCCTCAACGGATCGACCATCTCGCCCCGCGGAACCGACCTCACACAGACGGACTCCGCCCGCAGAACATCCCCCAGGCGCTCTCGCCAATTCCAGTTCGGGCGCTCACGACAGCAATAGAGATTGAACGTCGCCAGCCCGACTTCGGGGTACGTATGGCACGCCAGATGCGATTCGCTCAGCAGGTACAACCCGGTGACCCCGCCCGGTCCCGGAAATTTATGCCACAGCGGCTCCCCCACCACCTTGAGATCGAGATCGCGGACGATTTCTCCGCACACCGCTTGCAGCCGAGAAAGGCTCTGCAAGCGGTCGACCGCGCAACCCTGCGCTTCGACAAGCCACTCGATTCCGGCGAGCATGGTGGACGGGACTGCGAATTGGGACAGACGGTGGAGGGAGACCGGCAGGGATTTTATGTTCCCCGGAGGACAACACGCCAGTGTCGATCACCGACCTGACACGCGGAGAACGTCAAGTCCCCCGGCGCGGTTCACGAACTGACTTCCTCTTGTTCTCCGATTTCGATCCAGACGCTATATTGCCCGACCAGCAGTGTTCGATTCGTCGTCGAACCATTCGTTCCCGCGACATTCCAGCCCTCAAGTCATGGCCAACGCTCCCCAGGTTGTTCACAACGTTTTTTTCACCCTCCACGACAATTCCCCGGAAGCTTGTCAGCGACTCGTCGCGGCATGTGACCAGTACCTGGGAGGCCACGAGGGGGTCGTGTACTACAGTGCTGGCGTGCTGTGTCCATCGCTCGCACGGCCGGTGAATGACCGGGCGTTTGACGTCGCGCTGCATGTGGTGTTTCGATCGATGGCCGACCACGATGCGTATCAGGCACATCCCCGGCACCAGCAGTTCATCACAGAGTCAAAGCCGAACTGGAAACAGGTTCGCGTTTTCGATTCTGAAAT
Source organism: Planctomicrobium piriforme (assembly GCA_945860955.1). Classification (GTDB taxonomy): domain Bacteria; phylum Planctomycetota; class Planctomycetia; order Planctomycetales; family Planctomycetaceae; genus UBA10511. The sequence goes on along the minus strand of CAMATH010000086.1, from coordinate 4,487 downwards.
CGCAGCGGGCTAAAAATCACCACCTCCCGTTTCAATGACACCCAATCTGGCTCGCAAGCGGGCTGACGAAAAAAATGGCCCGAAAAGTCACAAGTACTTTTCGGGCCATTTGAGAATTCCGCATTCGCGAAGGTCGCATCAGGGGCCGTCGGGAGGAGGCGGAGCGGTGAGACCGCCGGTGGCGGTCGAGCCGTCACTGGGGGTGCTGGTCGCCGGCGTCGAATTGTTCGGGTCGGCTCCCTGAATCGGGATGCTCCCCTTGGCGGGCTTCGGGGTGGGTTTTTCGGGAAACGTTGTCTCTTGTTTGGCGCAGCCACTCAGAGCAAAGACTGCCAAGAGTGAAAATGCAAAAGCGGCCCGACGAAAAAACAACTGGGACATGAGTCGCGATGCCTGGTGAATTGGGATCGGTAAAGGAATGCGGGGCACCATCGGATATCGACAGCACCCCACTGTGGGAATTCGGCGTGTCGGGAATTCAGAGCGTGATCACGACGGGGAGCCACTACTCCGCGATGACTTCCATGTCGGCCATTGCGCCGTAGCGTCGATAGTTCCTCGTGTTGATGTTGTTCGAGATGAATCGAACGCTTCCATCGGCCATGGCGAAGTGCAATCCACCGGTGTGGGCCGAGTTGAACTGGTACCAGTTTTCTCCAAAATTCCAGGCGGTGGGCAAGGCCCCGACCGAGATCCAGAGGTAGTTGTAGTTGTCGCCGCCATTGGCTTCACCGACCAGGAACGTGTTGCTCGCTCCGTCACGGATGTCGCTGAACCGAGTTCGGGTGAGGCCCCCGTAAACGCCGTTCCACTTCCGCCACAGATTCTTCAGATTTCCAACACCTCCGGACACTCCGAGGTAATTGGTCCGTCCGACGTTGTACACAGACTGGATCGTGTAACCTCCAATCGTCCCCGCGCCACCGGTCTCCACGCACCGAGCTCCATCAACCGTGCTGTCGCTACAGTAACCGTGGAGACCGATGAATTCAGAAAACGTGCTGGTTCCCGAAGTTTGATCCGACGGGCAGAGGTAGGCGGGAATCTTCGCCTGCGACATTTCCCACGTGCTATCCAGATCCCACCAGTACGTGTTGTGAGTCGACCCGCAGGGCGACGGCGGGGGCAGATCGGGCTCGAGTCCCTTCCACGCGTCGACCTTTTGATAGATCGGGGTATTGTCCATGTACGGGAGGATGAGCGCCAGCATCCCCACGCCCGAGTAATTGAACGTGTTATTGACGTAACTGCAGTTGGAATCCATCCCGATGTAGCCCGGGGGATATTGCCTGTACGCATCGTGGAAGTTGTGGTTCGCCAGTGCGATCTGCTTCAGATTGTTCTTGCACTGGGTCCGCCGAGCGGCCTCCCGGGCCTGCTGAACGGCGGGCAGCAACAACGCCACCAGAATCCCAATGATTGCAATCACCACCAGCAGTTCGATGAGCGTAAAGCCACGACGATCAGCTCGCGGTGCCGCGATCTTCGGCTGACTTGGACGGACAACTCGCATGTGTCAATCTCCCAAAAGCAAGGAAGGACGAGAACGGAACCGACAAAAACTCGGGAAACACCCGAAAATCAATTGCGAAAACACAATCCAAACTTCGCGGTGCGGCGCGAGTTTTACCCAGACACGACCGCAAAACTCGCCAGTATTTCATCAGAAATACTCGACTTCCCATCGATTTTCTATAGAAAAATCGATTTTTCTTCACTTTCTTTTGAAAATGCAGAAGTCGTTTCCGGCGGGACTGGACGACTGATTCACGCAGAATTTCTGGTGAATGACTGCCGCCAGTTCATGTCTTAGCAAGGATCATGCCAATATCGCCGGACGTCATTCCGCCCGAAGAAATTGTGAGTTTTCAACAAATTCAGTCGCCCCGTGTCACTTTCCCGGGCATTTTCCGACTCAATTCCGGGCAGAGTGGACGAATGGGAGGATGAAGATCACCAAGCTGCTCAACATCGGTTTTGAGTGAAAATTCTGTATCGACCGAGCCTTCTTCCGCCATGTTGTTTTGACGGAAGAATGTGAAACCCGGTCGACCTCAGCCTGGGACACACGCTGGGTCAGGGATGGTTGCCAATCCCCCGATTTTCTTGACACTCGCATTGAAATCACTGTGTCCCCACAAGGATTCGCATCCATGAGAACTCGCCGACTCGCGGCAGTGGTCGCCGCTTTCATGGGGCTGGTTCTGTTCCCTGGGGCGGCATTCGCTCAACGCAAACCAGCCGTTCGCGGGGGGCAGCCAGCGCATCCAAAGTCTCCCGCCGCCGGGCCGCGTGAAGGGGCGGAAACTCAGGATGCGGTCGAGAGGGTGCTGCGAAAGGAACTCGTCGAGGTGGTCGACCGCCGGGCGGCGCTCGCACCCCTGATGGCGAAGCAGCCCCAGGCGCAACTCCCCCGGTGGCAGGCGGGCTTCGTCAAGGAGCAGGGGAGCTGGGTTTCGTTTGACGCCAGCCGGTCTGCCGATCCTCTGGATCCCCGGCTAGCGGCGTATCGCAAGCGGCGTGCCGAGACCGAATCGACATTCGCCGCCCAGTTCGAACTGGCAAACTGGTGCAAACAGCAGAAACTGCCCGATCAGGAACGGGTTCACTTGCTCGCCGCGCTGAATCTGGCGTCGGACTCCCAGAAAGATCCCTTGTTGCCGCGACTGGGCTATAAGAGATTCGGGGGCATGTGGCTCAGTCGGGAGCAGATGGTTCAGATTCAAAAAGAGTGCGATTCGGCACAGTCGTCGATGACGCAGTGGGCAGCCAAACTCGAAAAGATCGCTCGAGATCTCAAGGGGAAACCCATGGTCGCGCTCGCCGCGTCGGCTGAACTGCGGCAGATGGACGATCCCGAAGTCATCCCGGCGATGGAGCAGGTGTTCGCGGCTCGCTCGGACGAGGGAGCGGAAATCGCGATGCGGGTTTTCGATCGCATCTCGGCCCCGGAAGCGACCGAAGCGTTGACCCGGCAGGCGGTCTTCTCTTCCTGGGAGAACGCACGCGACCGGGGGGCGCTGGCCCAATGCCACTTACTTTGGCACCGACGACGGAGGCTCGCTGTCGTTTCTTTTGCGGAGAGCTTTCATGAATTTCGTGGATTTCTGTCGCCGGGTGTGCGCCTTTCTCGGGTAGTCGCGGGGATGTTTCCGCTGGGGATGTTTTTTCTTCGCGGCTACGGCGAGGGCTTCGTCGTAGCGCTCCAACCATTCGGCGAGACTGCACATCGGTTTCAGGAGCAGGCGGTGTTTCAGCGTCGTCCACACCCCTTTGAATCTCAAGCGACGCGGCTGGACGCCGGCGAGTTTCGCCGCTTGACGCCGAAATTGCATCGCCAGGTTGTAAGCCACAATCGATGTGTACAGCTCCTTCTGGAACATCTCCACGCTTTTGGCCCGAATGTTCTCCACGTCCATTGTCACCTTGAGATCGCGAATATCAAACTCCACGTCATACCGACGCTGGTAGGCGGTGGCCGCCGTGGGGCCGTCCCAATCCAGATTGCTCACCAAGTACAGTGACTTATCGCCGGGAATGCGCACTTCGTGTACCAGGACGTCAAGGGAGGCATCCGCGGGCAATTCGGGATAGCTGCGGCGATCCTTCACGCTGGGAGTCCATTGCCAACGATACGTCTCGTGCGTCGGGCCTTTGTCGATCAATTCGGCATAGCGACGCAGCGCTTTGAAACGCACGCCGGTTAAGCGAAACAAGAAGCTGTGACCACAGCGGGCGGCATAATAGGCGACGCTGTAGATCCCAAAACCGCTGTCGGCCAGAACGATCGAACGGGGCGGCAATTGCTCGAGGATCCGCCGGGCCTGGACGGCTTCGCTGGCGTTGTTCTCCCCGTACATCGGATCGATTTGCGGCAGCATGGCGCAGCCGCTTTGGAGTTCGCTGGCGATCATCAACTGGGCGACCGGCCAGACCGACACGCCATGTTGATTCGGGGCCGGCGGATACGCTTTCCGCAACGCTGCGGTTGGCGGCAGCGTGATCGTTGTGCCGTCGAGCAGGAACGCCCGTCGTCCATCGCAGAACGGTTCACTGATCCGGCCCAGGTACTGGCAGACCCGCTGAGAGAACTCCAGAATGAAATCCAGCGACAGGCGTTTGCGGGCCCGGGAATAGGCCCCGGAATTCTCCGACAGAGTGCGCTCTCGCACGCGTTTGTTGTTGGGCAACAGATCGCGCGCATCGCCGACAATGTATGACACGATCTCATCGAGTGTCTGACCGCCGCCCAGACGCTGCAAAATCAGCATCCACAGCGTGACACCCCGCGTGTACACCATCTGGCTCGTCGATCCTTCAGAGAAATCGAGACCAAGGTCTCGCGGCGAGGTCTCCATCACCGAGCGAAACAACTGAGCGACCGAATCGAGTTCGTCGGCCGACGGACCGTCGGCGCTGGCGGAACGGTGCGGCATGGTGCCTCCTTGCAAAAATGGCAGGTTTTCCAGACAAATGGAAGACCTGTC
>CAMATH010000085.1 GCA_945860955.1 Planctomicrobium piriforme | reverse complement strand
ACTCTGTCCCCCCAGACCCCCCTGGGATTTTCCTAGGCATGGGTCCGATGTCCAATGGGCGGAAAGAAAACTCGGGTACGAAGCAATTTGTGGAACTGGCCACTTAGAAATCTGCGCGGCGAAACTGGAGACGGAATGGCAAACATCCTTTTTATCCTCTTCATCCTTTTCATCCTGTCCCCCTTTTTTCGTCCGTCGTCACCTGCCGCAGGGTCGAATTACCGGATTCGGAGTGGAAAAGACGTTTTTTAGACAGGATGAAGAGGATGAAAGGGATGAACAGGATTGACAGTGCGAAGATCGGATTGACTATGTTCGCAGGGGGCCGTCGGTTCAAAGTGCTTCTGTCGCCTGGCGAGCGTAACCGTTCGCAAACACCGGCCCGATTTGCTACTCAGAGCCGCGGTGGCGAATCAGACCCCTGCCAATTCCCAAAGGTTCGGGGTGACGCAGCCGTTCCATCAGTGCGGCGTCGGCTCGAATTTCTTCGATGGCAGTGATGTAGTCGTTCCATAGCACCTCGGCGGTCGCCTCGGAACCAAACGCCCGACGGTCTTGCGATTCGGCGGTAAGCATCGCGCTGGCGGTTGCGGCCAGCCAGAGGATCAGCGCCGATGTCCCGAGAATTCGCCACCCGCGAAATGTTTCCAGCGCGACCCGAGCGGCCCAGGAACCGCCCGGCGGTTCGGAGGGCGAGTTCATTCGCAGTTTCGTTCCCCACACCCAATTCCAAACCGATCGACCACCGGCCCCGGGGGTGAATGTCAACGCCGCGCCAGTCAGCGTGAGTCCTGAGAGTGCGAATCCGAAAGGGAGCCCCTGACTGACGACCACTCGGGGCCAGGGAATTTTTGGAAATGGACCATCAGAGATCGCCACGTACACGCGGGATATTTCATAGTCCCAATACTCATTGACGAAATATTTGTCATCTCTACGAATGGCCAAGCGGGATCGTGGAAAAACGTCGGAGAATTCTGCGACGAAATCGTATTTGGCTGCCGAAATCACCGATTGATAGAGCAAATTCCAGCCAATGAAAATGCCGACCGCGATAATCATTATGCCGGCACGCACGCGGCGGGTGATGGCCAGTCGCGAACCGAGAATCCGCCGAACCAACCACATTTCCAGGAGACCGAAGCCGAGGGTGGGGAGCCACACGACGCATTCATTCGCAATCTCGACGCCCGATTCGATATCGTCCAAAACGTTCAGTAGGATGAGTATCGCCGCCAAAGTCATTCCAGAAACTGCGGCACAGAAGGTCGGAATTCCGCTGAATCGGAACGGGACGGTCGTTGCGAGTTTTCGCCTCAACGGAAGTCCGCGGAACAGGCCCCCGCTCGCGCCCAGTACAACGAGGCACAGGCCAATCACGAGCAGCCGGTTTCGCGTCAACGATGTGATCCAGGGAAGCGAGGTGCTGTTGAGACCCCGCAGTTCGTCAACTCGTTTCAGCGCCGCTTCGCTGATGAGCAAGTTGAGCTTCGATTCGGAGGAGGGGGCGGGAACCGGGGAAATGGCGATCTCACGGTTACGGCGGGATTTGGCCAGTTCTTCGTTTGTCGCCGCGAGTTGCTTCAACAGATAGTCGAAAGTCGGGGACCGTGGTGTGGCAAGTTCCCATTGTCGACGGAATTCCGCCAAATCGGGTTGCTGTAGAAGCGATAGTACCCGCGCGTCACCTTGTGTGAATGCGATGAAAGGATACAACCGATTCGCCAACTCTCGCCGTTTTGCGTTATCGTGCTGAATCCATCCGAGGGCTCGAAATACGGAAACTCGATCATCCGCTGAAATGATCAACGGGGCGTCTTTGGGCAACTGGGCGAAATGTTCGCGCAATGCCCGAGCAGCGCGAATCCTCGAGAGATCGGATGGACTCATCGGCGACCGAGGTATCAACTCATCCAGTTTCACCAAGATCGTGACCTCTTGAAGCGCGGGAGCCGCGAGGTACTGGTAGAGCGAGTTCTGCGGATCGTGTCGAACCACCTCGGCGAACTGTTCCAGACTGCTTTGGCCCCATTCAGGAAACAGTTCGGCGATCTCGTGACTGGGCGGTTCGGAAAGTGCCAGTGTCCGCCAAAGTCGCGGGTCGTTCGGCGCGATCCGATGCATGCGTTCCCACACCCGCGCCGCCGCCTGAGTACACAACACCCTGTGGTCTGCGAAAGGGGAGAATTGAATTTCTGCCAAACAGAACAACAACGATATTGACTCCAGGCAGCGATTTGCCGACAGCGGTTCGCTATCCAATTCCCCTTCGATCAAACCAATCCAGGCTCGCAACTCATCCATGGTATCGGCGGTTGCGAACTCGTTCTGCGGTGGATCGGTTAGCCCGAATGTCGTGTTGTACGAGTCGAACCGCAGCGTTTCGCGCGCGGGTTCGGACGTGAACCCCTTCCACGTCACCCACGCCGCCAAAGCGAACACCAACCCCCAAGCGATGCGCCGGACTGCGGTGGAAAATGACAGCCTTGTCGGCTTCGGATCCAGATTCGTCAAGGAACGATGCGGAGCTGGTCCGTCCGAGAGCGGGGAGCCGTGCGTGGCGTTTTCGTTCATGGGGCGGAACCAGCACTGGAAAACGCGGTCAAACATCGCCGATTCGCAACGCGTCGCGCAAGTGGACAATCGTGTTCATTCAGAATATCCCGACACAGTAAAAAAAGCCACGGAAGCGCACGGAAGGTCACGGAAACGATGGGAGGAGCCAGACCGATGACGAGGCAATGATCCAAGTACTTTTTCGGGGGCGCACTTCCCTTACGCCGCTCGATCTCGCTGAGGCTGTCCGGTACTGGAGACGGAAGGGCAAACATCCTTTTCATCCTTTTCATCCTGTCCCCCTTTTTTTCGTCCGTCGTCACCCAGCCCGGATGGTGAATGAGATCCTCGCCCTCTCCGAAAAAATCGGATGGGCAGATCACCTCAAAAAAGTTTCCGCCGAAAAGTATTTCCGCACGACTTTTCGCGTGGTACCATCACTGCATGATCACCGCCGCTCCACCTTCCGACATCGAGACGCTGGACCAATTGGTCGAGCGCCTGGGATCGATTCCCCTCGAGCGGATCCGCTTACGCCCCGCTCCTGGGACGGCGACAGAGGCGGATCTTCTGGCGGAGGACGCGGCGGGGCGGAGACTTTGCGAATTGGTCGAAGGCGTCCTGGTGGAGAAAGCCGTGGGCTTCTTGGAAAGTCGACTGGCGATCATACTGGCACACTTGATTGAATCGTACCTCGACCAAAACCGAATCGGGATCGTTTCTGGAGCGGATGGCCCCATCCGGTTGATCGTCGGGCTCGTTCGCATGCCGGATGTCGCGTTCATTTCGCGCAGCCGCCTTCCGGGGGGGCAAATTCCGCGCGACGCCATCGCAAACGTCATTCCGGATCTGGCGGTCGAAGTGATCAGCCGCAAGAACACGGCCGCCGAGATGCGGCGGAAGATTCGCGAATACTTCGAAGCGGGGGTTCGACTGGTCTGGCTGGTCGATGGAGTGAAGAAAACCGTTCGCTGCCATACCGCCGTCGATACCCATGTCGACCTCACCGAACACGACGAACTTCCGGTACTCGATATCCTGCCGGGGTTTCGCCTGACGCTCAATCAGTGGCTGAAACGCGCCGAACTGCCGCCAATGTAACTTGGGCGCTGTCGGTTGAGTCGATCCGGTCGCGTGTTTGCCACAGCCGGTTGTGGTTACGCTTCGCGGGAACCACAACCGGAGCGACGCCGCGGAGCGTCGTCGCTACAAAATCGGCAGCCCCCGAGGCGGATGGGGCCGTCGCCAATACCAGCGGCCAACTCACCGAAAACGCGGCCAGACCGCGTGAATCGCCGCGACCAATTCGACAAGCGATTCCTCATCATGAACGGCACTCAACGTGATTCGCAGTCGGCTGGTCCCCTGAGGGACCGTCGGCGGTCGAATCCCCCCCACCAAGAACCCCCGCTCCTCCAACCGTCCTGCGATCTCAACGGCCAGTTCGGCGTCCGCCAGTACCAGAGGCACAATCGGTCCCGACGCGGCGCGATGCGGCTCGAGGCCAACGTCTTGCAGCATTTGGCGGAACAGATCGCAATTCCGCCAAAGGGCGGCACGCCGTTGGGGTTCGGCCGCGATGATCCGCAACCCTTCCGCCGCCGCCGCACAGACCGCGGGGGGCAACGCTGTGGAGTAAATCTGGGTGCGACCGCAGTTCCAGAGCCAGTCGATCAGACTCTGGTCCCCCGCGACGAATCCCCCCAGGGAGCCGACCGCCTTGCTCAGTGTGCCAATGCGGACCGGAACACGGTCGGCGATCCCCAGTGCTTCACAGGCGCCCCGTCCGGATTCGCCCCAGACCCCGGTTCCATGTGCTTCGTCGACAATCAGGATCGCATCACGCCGGTCGGCGATCTCGACCAGTACCCCCAGCGGCGCAACATCCCCCTCCATGCTGAAGACGGTGTCGGTGACAATGAATCGCCGGCGAAACGGACTCGCCGATGCCAGTGACTCGTCGAGCTTGTCGAGCGCATCGTGGCGATACACCCGGAATTTCGCCCCAGCGAGGCGGCACCCATCCACCAGACTGGCGTGATTGAACCGGTCGCAATAGATCACATCTTCGGAATCGGCGAGTGCCGCGATCGTTCCCAGATTCGCCGCGTAGCCAGTGGGAAAGACCAGCGCGGCACCACATCCCTCGAACTCGATCAACTGTTCTTCAAGCTGGACCAGCCATTGAGAACGCCCCGAAACCAGCGCGCTCGCACCCGCACCGCTTCCGGACTCTGACAATGCCCGTTCGGCGGCAGCTTTGAGCCGAGGGTCATGAGATAATCCCAGGTAATCATTCCCCGCGAAATTCCGCAACCTGCGCCCCGCCGCCAGGCACCACCCCCCGGGCAGGGATTCAAACTGGCGACGTCGTCGCAACAAATGGCGCGATTCGAGATCCGCCAGTTCGGAATTGAGCCACGCCAGAGGAGATGTCATTCAATCGGTGGGAGTCGCGCGACCTGACAGCGTTTGCTGGGAATGGAATTGCCGACGGCATAGAATTCCTGGATGAATCCTCGTCCCTCGACCTTCAGTGTAACCGGCCGATCCCTGCGTGCGTTAGCGGCGGGACTGGTTCTCTGTCTGGGTTGCGGCCCGACCCCACCCGCAACTCCTCCCGCCGTTCCGGTCCCCACCAGTCCCACGGTTCCGGCGGCTGAACCTTCGACCGCTACCGCCGAGCCGAAGAAGCGCGCCCGCCGAAACTTTGACCTCGAAGCGGCTCGCCCGAAGGTGGAGGCGTTCTGCGGCGGCTGTCACGCGGTTCCCAAGCCAGGGAGCTTTCCCAAGAAAGAATGGCCCAACGAGGTCAACTTGGGATTCAACATTTTTCTCGGTTCGGGCCGCAACGATCTGCAAATGCCGCCGGTGGGGGATGTAGTCCAATATTTTCAGACCCTGGCCCCCGACCAGTTGGTGTTTCCCGAGCGCGACCCTGCCCCTGCAAAGTCCCCGTTTCAATTTGTGGCCGAGCCGATTGTATCGAGAGAACAAACGACTCCGCCCCTTGTCGCGTCGCTGGCGATTCATCGGCTCAACACCGCTATCGGCCGGCAGTTGTTTACGTGCGATATGGCATCGGGGCTGATTGAGGCCCGCACGTTCAACGGAATTCCCGGCCCCGCGCTCACATTGGCCAGCGCGGCACAGCCTTGCCACCTGGAGCCGGTCGATTTTGATGGCGATGGCGTGTTCGAATTCGTGGCGGCGGCGCTGGGGAGTTATCAGCCGAGCGATCACAATAAAGGGCGGGTGCTTCTAGTGCGCCAACGACTGGAGGGAGGGGCGAAAGTCGAGCCTGAGGTATTACTCGACAGTGTTGGTCGCGTCGCCGACGTCCGACCGGCCGACTTTGATGGCGACGGCGATCTCGATCTGGTGGTGGCAGAGTTCGGATTCATCAAGACGGGGCGGATTCTGCTGCTGAGAAACCAGGGGGGAGACCAGAAGTCGCCCCGGTTTGAAGTGGAAGTCCTGGATGATCGCCATGGAACGATTCACGTTCCGATTTGCGATCTCAATTCCGACGGCCGGCCCGACTTCATTGCCTGCATCAGTCAGGACCAGGAAACGATTGTCGCGTTTCTCAACGACGGTGCCGGCGGATTTGAAAAGAAACCTCTGTTCGCAGCCAACGACCCCGCGTACGGTTCGAATGGAATTGAGTTGATCGATCTCGATCGGGATGGAGATCTGGATGTCCTCTATACAAATGGAGACACACTCGACAGTCGGTTTCTGAAACCGTACCACAGTGTGCAATGGCTGGAAAATCGGGGGGAGTTCCCGTTCACCCACCATCATATCGACGCCATGGCGGGGGTTTCGCGGGCGCTGGCGGGGGATTTTGACGGGGACGGCGACCTGGACATATTTGCAGTTGCCTATTTCCCGGTGAGTTTGCGGAATCTCGCCGACTCGGATCGGCACGCTTCGGCAATCCTCCTGGAAAACACCGGCAAGGAGACATTCGTGCGGCACATTCTCGAGACGGGCAATACTGAACATATGTCGCTGGAACTGGCCGACATCGATGATGACGGCGATCTGGACGCCCTGATTGGGCACTATGCGAGCAATCCCAACGACAAACCGGGAGAGAGGCCCCAGGTGACCTTGTGGCGGAATCTGCGGTTGAAGTGAATCGAGCGACTTTCCGTCAAGATTCCGAACAAGCCAGCGAACAGTCTGTCACAGAAGACGACGCTGCACTTCACGAAGAGAGTGGACAGTCCCCCAGGTTGACTGGCGTACCCCGCCGGCAGATGGAACTTCAACGATGAAATTCACCTACGCACCTGAAGCGACTCCACTCCCCGGCTTTCGCATCAAGCGGGCGATTGATCGGGGTGGGTTTGGCGAGGTCTACTACGCCGTCACCGATTCGGGAAAAGAGGTTGCTCTCAAACTGCTCCAGCGGAACGAGCAGGTGGAACTGCGGGGGGTGACGCAATGTCTGAATCTGAAGCATCCCAATCTTGTCCCGATTTACGACATCCGCACCGACGCCGAGGGCAACCACTGGGTGGTGATGGAATACGTCGCGGGCAAAAGTCTCGAGCGGGTGCTGGAAGAGAATCCCAAGGGACTGCCGCTGGCGGAAGTTGCGATCTGGCTCCAGGGGATCGCCCAGGGGATCGCGTTTCTGCACGACCGGGGGATTGTGCATCGCGATCTGAAGCCGGCGAATGTCTTCCGGGAAGGGGGACATGTGAAGATCGGCGACGTCGGGCTGTGCAAGTTCATCACACCCAGTCGGCGGAGCGTGCAGACCGAAAGCGTCGGGACGGTCTACTACATGGCACCGGAGGTCGCCAAGGGGCGGTACCGCAGCGAACTCGACATCTACAGCCTGGGGATCATTCTGTACGAGATGATCACGGGAAAAGTCCCCTTCGATGGAGAAAGTACCGGCGAGATCCTGATGAAGCATCTCACCGAACGCCCGGATCTCACAAAACTCCCCGCCGCGTTTCGTTCTGTCATCGGTAAGGCACTCGAAAAGGATCCGCAATACCGGACCCCCAGCGCGCTGGTGCTGGCACAGGAATTCTCGATGGCGCTTAAACAGCAAAACGTGGGTGGCCCGTCCGTCGCGGTCGAGATCCCCGAGAGTCACTTTGTCGACGTTGAACGGCTCGAACGCCAGTACGCGGGCCGATCGCCGGAGCCGCCGCCTGTGACTTACGGTCAGCCGACGAGTTCGGGGGGGACCGCGACGCAGGCGGAAGGCGCCCCCAAGGGCTTTTGGGAGAGTTTTCGACAAGAACTTCAACGCAACCCGTTGTTTCTGATCGCCGTCATTGTCACGGCAGTGACCGTCGTTCCCGTCGTGGCGATGCCCGTGTTGCTCGCCGGCCGAAGTTTTGGGCGGGTGATGCCACTTTTCGCGATGTGGGGGGCGATTGGATACCTCGTCTATTGGGTGATCAAGCGGAAGAGTCCGGTCAAGGAACCGAGCAAGGTGCGGGCTCCAGTCCCCCCACGACCGGCCAATTATCGAGCAGGGGAACAACGCCCCCAAGGGGGCCGACCGCACGGCGGACCGGTCCCGGTTCCGGTTCGCGTTTCGAGTCCTCCTCCGCCCCCTCCCCCTCCCGCCCAGGTTCGGCGCGTCACGAAGAAGCCGAAGCCGGTTGTGTACGGACCCGGTACACTCCGCGAGATTTCCACCCGATCACGGATCGGCAATTTGACCAATTCCATGGCGTCGGTGGGAATCTGGTCGGCGGTGGTGACGGCGATTGTCGCGGGATTCAGCAACTGGGTCGGGGAGATTCCTCACACCAGCCAGATTTTCAACGACCCGGCACGAGTCGGGTTGTTTGGACTGACCACGGTCATCGCGTCGTGGGTGGTGATGCTCCCCACCAAGATCTGGGAGGGACGCGAGGTCGGTGGCTGGAGTCGCCGGCTGGTGATGCTGGCTCTGGGGGGCGGTGTCGGGGCCGTCGCCTGGTGGTTGAATGACACACTGATGACGGGATTGCGGCCGGAAGCGGTCTTTTCCAACAGCCTCGTCACCCAGATCGGACATTATCCCCTGCTGGAACAAGGCGGCGCTCTGTCGATGGCGGGATTCGCGGCGTATTTCGCCGCCCTGTTGGGATTCATGCGTTGGCAGTTTCAGGCCGACTCGTTTCGTTCGAAGCGGTTGCGGGCGTTCGCTCTGATGTTGACGGCGGGAACCGCCTGGTTGCTGCCGGCGCTGTTCGTGTTCAACCAGACCTGGGGTGTGTGCTGGGGAGCGGCGATTTCCGCCGTGGTACAGTTGTCGGCCCCCTGGGTTCCCCGGGAACAACGTGAAGCTGTGGTACTGGCGGGCGGTGCCGGCCAACAATCGATCGCCGCCTGAAGGAGACTTCCATGAACTCAATGCCTCAACATTTTGAACAGTTTTCCAGCCCTCAATTCCACTTGTCGTTCGCGGCTGTCGGAATTCTGGCGATTGCCGCCGGTCTGGTGATCCTCGGCTTTCTGCTGATGATCTCGGTCGTCCGCAAGGCGAATCGCCCCAGTTCGACCGTTCAAACGGTGAAGTCGGGGATCGGCACATTACTCTGGGTGGCCCCCGCGCTGGCGCTGATCGTGATCATCGGAAAACGGGCGCAGCCGACGTTCACTTCGCAGCCGCCGGCACAGCTCCCTGTCCCCGTTGAGGCCATCCACGCCCCCGTGCCGCCCGCTGCTTCGATTCAGCCACTTCCCCTGCCGGAATCGATCCGATTGGAGCAGCCTGAACAGGTCGCCGCCTCTTCGGACCCGGGTCACGCCCACACCGAACCTGTCCATGTTCCCGCTGTCCAGTTGGAGAGCGACGTGTCCCCGACAGCTTCGTCGCCGGCCGAAACCGCGACCACCGTGACGTCCGCAGGCCAACCGGAATCGGCCGCGCCCATTGATTCGGCAACGAGTACCGTCAATATCTCGCCGATCACCAACCTCAATGAAGAACTGGGAAAAGTGGCTCCGAAGACCGCCTCGCGGCTGACACCGCGTGGCGAGACCAGCTCCACCCCGGCTTGGAGCGGAGCCGAGCGGAACCCGAACGACGACAAAAGTCGCCCGGTATTCCGCAGCGGTCGCTACATGACGCCGGAAGAAGCGACGGCCGACGTGACGACCAAAGCGGTGGAGTACGTCCAGAGACGGTTTCAGTCAGAACTCGACCCCGCAGTCCGGGTGACGGCCGCGGTTATCGACCGCGCGGGAGTCGACGAACTGGTTCTCGAGAAATACCAGAAGGTCGACGAACTCACCGATGGACGGAAACTGGCGGTCTGGATGTATATCGCACACTTGAAACTGAATGTGGGCGAGAATCTGCGGAATGCGGTCTACGCCGACTATCGGCAGTCGGTCGTGAACCAGCGGCTCAAAGTTCTGGGGGGTGGTCTGGGACTGGTGACGCTGCTTCTGGGAACGGTGGCGATGTACTTCCGCCTGGATGACGCGACCAGCGGCCAGTACCGCACCCGGCTGAAACTCGCGGCGGGGGCGGTGATTGCCGCCGTGGGAATCGCGGCGTCGGTTGTAGCGTAGCGCAGCCCGACACAGTCGCCGGTGTCACGCGAGCGAATCTGCCAATGTCTCGCACAGCGACACGGGAGTTCGAATTCCGTGATTGGCACTACTGAGCCGTCACCACCGCCGCCGACTCTTCGAACGGAATCTCATGGCCGCTGACCGGCGGATTCGAATCGTTCAACGACGCTGACTCGTCCGTGGCAATGTGTACGTTCGGGAATTGTCGCGACACTTCCACCTGATAGCGTCTCGGCAGGCGACAACGGATCGTCGAACGTTCCTCGGTATAAGTTTGCTCCAGCACTTCGGCGTGCCGAGCGAGAAACGCGAACAGTTTCCCGTCACTGACGCTGGTTTCCAGCGTCAATTCGATAAAGCCATTCCCCAGCCGTTCGCTGACGAGACTGGCGAGCTGTTCGAATCCGACCCGTTCCAGTGCGCTCACGGAAACCGAAGTCGCATGATTCGCCCGCAACGCGTCGAGAATCGATCGATCTTTGACGGCGTCGGCCTTATTCAAGACCAAAATCGCCTGTGAACCGTCGATTCCAATCTCTTTGAGAACTTCGTTGACGGTCGCGATCTGTTGCTCGGCGGACGGGCTGCTCGCGTCGACCACATGCAGCAGCACGTCGGCATGCCGGGCCTCCTCGAGGGTCGAACGGAACGACGCCACCAGATTGTGCGGCAGATCGCGAATGAACCCCACAGTGTCACTGAGCAGCACTTTGCCCAGGTGAGGAATGTTCCAGACCCGGGTGCGGGTGTCGAGCGTGGCGAACAACTGGTCGGCGACGTAGACATCGGACCCGGTCAGTGCCCGCATCAGCGTGCTTTTGCCCGCGTTGGTGTATCCCACCAGCGAGACAGTCAATTGCGAACGTCGGTGCGCCACCTGGCGTTCCCGGCGCTGTTCGAGTTCCTTCAACTGGGCCTTGAGGTCGGCGACTTTCGTGTCGATCAGCCGACGGTCGATTTCGATCTGCTGCTCACCCGGCCCACCGGTTGAACCGGTCGCTCCTTCGGTCCGCTCAAGGTGGGTCCACAAACGCTTCAGCCGGGTGCGCATGTAAAGCTGCTGGGCAAGTTGCACCTGCAACTGCGCCTCGTGCGTCCGGGCATGTTCCGCGAAGATCGACAGGATCAATTCGCTGCGGTCGACAATGACTTTGCCGATCTCTTTTTCGAGTACCCGCGCCTGCGACGGTGTGAGGTTGTTATCGAACAGGATGGTGTCGGCCCCGGAATCCTCGGCGAGCATCTTCAGCTCTTCGAGCTTTCCTTTGCCAACGCACGATCGGGCGTCCGGATTGAGGCGGTTCTGCACCAGCGTCGCCACCGGAACAACCCCGGCGGTCTTCGCGAGCCCCTTCAATTCGTCGAGGGGATCTTCCAGTTCGCGCTGTGCGCCAGGCAGCACCACAGCGACGAGAACAGCCTTCTTTTGCTTGACTTTCAGGTCAACGCGTTTGGGATCAGACAATCCGGTTCGGGCCTCCTTTGTAAGTGACAGTGAATTCTATCCCGAATGCGAATGAGATTCGACCCGGAATCCGCCGAGATCGTGGTTCCCGGATGGTTTTTCGGCGCGATCCACCTGAACGGTCCACGTGCGCGAGTCACCGATTTCCAAGTCCTTCGAACGCGACTTGTGGAGTCGGACACGGGGAACGTCATTTCAGTTCGCTTCCGGCAAATGCAGCCGAGCCTGGTCTGACGGCTTTTAGACCGGATGAATAGGATGAAAGGGATGAACAGGATTGACGGAGCGCGGATGCGAGGAATGAACGTCTCCTGGGCCAGGCAAATCCATTGAATCTGTCTCGCATTGTTATCCTCACCACACCTTGCCGCCGGTCTCACGCTTTTCGGACCGCTTTCCCCTTGCGCCCATTGGGTCGACCCGCCAGATCCATTACACTATCGGCACGTTGATTCACCCCCGAACTCGATTTCGCCCCGGCGCTTTCCACAATCGCGCCCCGAGGTTTGCCTTGACCGCCGCTCTGACGCCGATTTCCGCCGTTTTCGACCGACTTCGCTCCCAGGGCCAAATGGCCTTCATGCCGTTCATCACGGCGGGGGATCCCGATCTGGACTTCACCCGCGACCTGATTCTGGAACTCGCCCGGCGTGACGTCGACCTGATTGAGGTCGGTTTTCCGTACAGTGATCCCATCGCCGACGGTCCGGTGATTCAGGCGTCGTACACGCGGGCTCTCAACAAAAAACTGCACGTCAATCAGATCTTCGACACTGTGTCGCAGATTCCGTGGAAGACACTTCCGGGAGGACAACGTCCACCACTGGTCGCGATGGTCGCGTACGCGATTGTGTTCCGAATGGGTACGGCGGTCTTTTTCCAGAAGGCGAAGACCTCTGGGTTTTCGGGCTTGATCATCCCCGATCTCCCCGCCGACGAAGCGGATGAAACCGCTCGACTCGCGCAGGCGCAGGGTCTCGATCTGGTGCAGCTCATCGCCCCTACCACGACCGCCGAGCGGACTCAACGCATCTTCGAGACCGCGACCGGATTCTTGTACTGCATCTCGGTCGCCGGGACGACCGGCGTGCGTTCCTCTCTTCCCACCGAACTGTCCGACCAACTTCGCTGGCTCAAGTCGCGCACAAAACTGCCACTGGCGGTCGGATTCGGAATCAGTCGCCCCGAACATGTCGACACCCTGCGAGGACTCGCCGACGGCGTGATTGTCGGGTCGGGAATTGTCAAAGAAGTCGGAGCCATCACTGACGCCGGCGTCACCCGCGAAACGGCCCTGGCGAGAATCGGTGATCTGGCCGGATCGATGGTCCAGGCAACGCGAGTGAAAGCGTGACACGTTCATTGACCAAGGTGCGGTTACACAATCGAAACGGTTGTGGTTGCCGCGCTGCGGGAAGGTACCTCGGGTAGAAGATCCCGGGGAAACGAACTCAGTTTGAGCGCCCCGTCCCGGGTGATCAGATAGTCGTCCTCCACACGGATCCCCGCTCTCAGATCGGGACCGTACAGCCCCGGCTCCAAGGTGATCACGTCGCCGACTCGAAGCCGATCATCCCAATGCGGATTGAGCCTCGGCCCCTCGTGCGCCGACAGACCGATCCCATGTCCCAAATGGTGGGGAAACACCCAGCCGTTCTCGTTCTTTAAGAGCGTCCGCGCGCGTTCATCCAGTTCACGACACGAAGCCCCCGGTCCCAGTCGGCTGACTATGTCGTCCAGGGTTTCAACGACCTGTGCATGTGCGTCCCGTTGGGCGGTGGTCGCGACTCCCCCCACCACGAAACTTCGGCACAAATCCGCGCGATACCCCCGGACCGTCACGCTCAGATCGAGAATCGCGACTTCCCCCGCCTCGGCCGCATGGTCTCGGGGTGCCCCTCCCATTCCCCCGATTTGAAAATCATTGCCAAAGTCGCCGATTGGTTCCCCCGCGCCGCGAATCGCCGCCCCCATCAGCCCCGCGTAGAGATCGAGTTCCATCACGCCCACGGCGAGGGTCTGAACCGCGTACGCATAGGCCGCTTCCACCGCGCCGATCGCCCGGCGGAGTAGCGCGATTTCGTCGGGATCTTTGGACCGTCGCATTTCCAGCAAAGGTATTCCCAAATCGACCAGCTCACTCAACGCCGGGACCGGAAGGAGCCCTGTATCGGCCCCCACGCGTTGGAATCGTCTTAATCTGTCACCCATCGCCCCGATCGTCGCCGCCACGGGAAGATCGACCAGAGTCCCCATTTTGTTGGATTCATACACCCGCACCAGGTCCGCCGCGACCGAATACTCGACCGGCGCCGGTACTACCAGGGTCGCTTCCTGTTCGTGCGTGAGGAGGAACGCGGTGGCAAAAACCGGCCGGCACCAATACCCGGTGAAATAGTACACGTGCCGCGGATCCACGATGAGCGCCGCCTCGAGTCGGTATTGCTGCATCACGCGCGACAGCCGGCGCTGTCGCTGACGACACAACTCGGGAGACAATCCCAGCGGCTGCTCCACTTCCATCGTTGACTTTCTCCGATCGGAAACAGGCCCTGGACTGCGCCACACGCGACCGCCCTGGATCACTGGCACAACCGTCCATTGGAATCGAGAATGACGATCCCGGCGCAGATCCTACCGCAAGCCGATCCTGGGGGAAAGTCGGCCGCCCCGCGCTGCTTCCAGCCCGCGACGCAAGGTCCCAACGGGATCCTCCACCGGACTGACCTGCCGCAGTACCACCGCCGTTCCCGCGTCGATCGCGCCGCAAAGTTCGTCCAGACGTTCGTGCGCGACGCGCAAGAACTCATTGCACTCGATTACGGTCAGGTCCGACTGCAACAATTCACTGGTCTGTTTGTCGGGTCGATGCCGGACGAGCCGACTCAGGGTTTCGTGCTCGCTCCGGTAGAGAACACCCGCGACAAACGCCCGCCGCATTCCTCCGTTCTCATCGAAGTGATACACCGGGTCGGCTCCAAAGTAGACTGACAGACAGCCATTCGACCGCTGCCCCACGACCACCGGTTCCGACGGGTGGGGAAGTTGGAACTCGACCCGCGTCCGAAGCGCGGTCGCCTCAGCGATCAGGTCTTCCCGATCGTGTTCCTGTCGCGCCATCACGGAATCCGGTCATTCCAAAACACCCCCACGGTCGGGGTCTGCTCGTCTTCTCGAATCGCGCCGACTGCGATGTCGAGATCACCATCCGCGTCGAAATCAGCCAGCTCCAACGCGGGAAACCGCCCATGCCCCTTCCGAAGGCCATGGCGGCGGAACTGGCCAGGTTCGGTCTGTTCCAGCCACAGGACGGCGTCGAAATCGGGGCGAATTTGATTCCCCGCGATCGAATCGGGGAACAGCGAACAGGCCGCGATATCCAGATCCCCGTCTCCATCGAGATCCCCCGCCAACGCCCGATGCACCCCCGGCATCTCCGCCAGAAAATGTTCCGTCCACGGAAACTCACCCCGGTTCTCGAACCATCGCACGCCGTGGTACGGCTTCAAGTAAAACGTGTCGAACATGTCGCCATTGGTCGCGAGACAATCCAGGTCGCCGTCCCCATCGAAGTCAATCACCTGAATCCCGGTCGAACCATACGTGGGGTCCGGGCCTCGGAAAATCGTCTGCCGGACGAACTTCAGCCCCCCCTGATTGAGAAACGCGTCGATCGCTTCGTGCTCCTGACTGACCACCGCGATAAAGTCGAGGCGACCGTCACCGTTCAGATCCGCCGCCGGGACGTGAATGCTCCCGTGTCTGCCATCAACGACATGCCGGGAAAACTCCAACCGCCCCTCTTTGGATCCCAGGTTTTCCAAGAGCAGGATCCGCCCGGTCTTGCGCCAACCAAACTCGGCGACCACCAGATCGAGATCGCCATCGTTGTCGAAATCCGCAGGTTCGATATCCGCCACGCGCCCCACCTGATCCTGCACCACGATCTGTTCATAGGCACCGTCGGCTTTCCCCCGCAGCCACACCACAGCCCCTTTGGCATGATCCTGCGGAAGAAAACTCCCCAGGTCGGCGACCAGGAGATCGAGAATCCCGTCACCATCCAGATCACACGTCTCCGCATGGCACGGATTCTCCAGGAACGAGATCACCCGCAAGGTCGATTTCGGGGCGGTCGGCTGAAACGCCTTCACACCGCCAAATCGCATGTCGCAAAACAGCAACTCGGGTTTGCCCCCAATCGTCAGTGGCCGCCATGCCAGAGAGGCCACCGCGGTATTCGCTTTGGTCAGCTCGACAGCGGTCAACGCCGGCTCGAATCGGAACGGGACTTTGGGCGATGTCTCCAGATCGTCCTGTTGGGCGATTACCAGGACTCGCGGTGCCCGGGCGACGTACCATTCAACCACTTCAACCATTGGCGGAGAAATCAGGTCCGACCGGCCCGATTCCAGGTAGAAGTTGAATCCCTTGTTCACCTCTTCGTGCCACGCCGACTTGGGAAACGACTCGGGGAGCGGCACTCCATGACAAGCACCACAAAACGCGTCGATCTGCAGTTTGAGTTCGGTGTCCGAGAGCTTTTGGCTTTTGGTTGGTTCGTTGCTGACCTTGGAAGGATCCTTGTCTGAGACAGGAGTCTGCGGGTCACATCCCGAGACGACGAGGAACACCGCGAACCAAACCGGTGCGAGAACCCACACCGATGCCGATCGAAACGTCGGTCGGCGTGCGTGTTTGGTCAATGGGGCGGAGGTCGCTGGCCGCATGGCGAAGGGGAATGGACCGCACAAGAGAACCGCGGGAACGAGTGAAAATCGACGGTTTTGAATCATAGCGGGAGGTCCGTCAGCCGAAAACAGCGCGAAATACCGCTGGAGCGTCGAGACGACAAAAGAAGGACGCGGGGCCAGTTGAACGAGAAAACCACAAGTGTCTTCCGCCAATCACAGGCACCCGATGAACAGTCAGGACAGAGGGGTGATGGCGGCCCGAGTGAGAATGCAAAATTCTCCAAGGGGGCCACTTGGCAAGTGGCCCGCGATCCACTACAATACTTCCTCACCTGACGGCCCCATCGTCTAACCCGGTCAGGACACAGGGTTTTCATCCCTGCGATGCGGGTTCAAATCCCGCTGGGGTCACTCTCAAAACGACCGGCCGCTCCTCAACGGGCTGCCGGTCGTTTTTTCATTAACGGCGCCACCAGCCCCCCATCAGGACCTCTGGTCGCGTCTCCGCAGTTCAAACCGCAGCACCTCCCGAGACGTCGGATCGTATGCAAACAATACTGTTTCTCTGCACTGGCAACTACTACCGCAGCCGATTCGCCGAGATCTATTTCAATCATCACGCACAAAAACGGGGTCTCCCCTTTGTCGCCGACTCCCGAGGGTTGGCGCTGGAACCACTTAATCCTGGTCCGATGTCGCGGAATACCATGCGCTGGCTGGAAAGTCTGGCGATTCCCATTCCGCCCAATCCCGAGTTTCCGCGAAGTGCCCAGGTCGTGGATTTCGAAGTTGCCGGGCTGATTATCGCGGTGAAGGAAGCGGAACACCGACCTTTGATGGAACGGAAATTCCCCGAATGGGCGGATCGCGTGGAATACTGGCACATTCACGACGTCGACTGCGCCACGCCAGACGACGCGCTCCCCCTGCTGGAACGCCGAGTCGCAGAATTGCTCGAACGTCTGGAGAAGACCTGAAAACGTGATGCGGCCGCCGATCAGTCGATTGTCTCTCCGGGGGTCGCGCGCGGTATCGCCCGTCCTTATCGCCACGCTCCGCGATTCGCACCCGGCTGCATCGCGGTCCGGGAATCCCCTTCGATCCCCTGCACGATGTTGCCGTCGTAGTCGCTGACGATGATCGCGCCGCTGTTGGTCTTTTTCGCCTGCATATCGACGACGCGGTGCCCCGTGTTGTTGAAGACGGCGACCTGACCACCGGACCCGGTCCCGCCGATCATCACCAGTCGCTGCGAATGACCGGTGTACATTTCGAGTTTGCCGAATCCTTTTTGCGAATTGCCGAACATCACGCGGGGAAAGCTGGCGTGGTCGTTGACGCTGATCAGGCCATCCCCCTCAGCGGAGGTGGTCAGCTCAATGGCGTAGCCTTTTTCATTGACCACGTACAATCCTTTCGTACGGATCGACGTGTGCGTCCCCCAGATCGACCAAGAGAGGCCCCCCCCCAAGAGAACGGCGGCGACGACCAGTCCCAGTGACACCCAGCGCCAGCGGCGCAGAGATCGTTCCAGCAATGCGAGGCGTTCTTCAACCGTCATGGGTTCGTCCTCGGCGCCCGGTTTGCGCGGCGGCGATGCGGCATCAGATCCCTTTCGGTCGGATCCAGGGGCGGCCATGGTGGTTCACACGTCCTTTTGCAGTCACGCGCCACAAGGGGCCAGTCGTTGGCCGACAGGTTTTCTGGCGGGATTTCCGCCGACAAGACGTTCCTTCCGCCTTGACCGCCAGAACGGCGGCGCGGGCTGAACCAACAGTTTGCGGCCCGCGTGGAATCACAATCGTTATCGGTTCGAACGCCTGCTGTTTCAGCGGTCGAAGTACTCCGCTTTGCTTCGATCTTCCACAACGCATGCCACACGGCGCGATCGGGCAATCTCTGCCTGCGCGAGTAGCCCGTAAGTCTGGGGGGAATTTAGCGGCCCATGGACAATTGGTCCCTATTTGCTCTCGCCGGGCTTTGGGATCAGCATCCGTTGATCGCGGCACGCCCACAGTTGCGGGGAGACTGCGGACTGTTTATGAATCGGAGAGACGATATTTTCGACCTTCGACACCCGATTCCTTGGATTGCGAGCTGCCACATGTTTGAGAAATACGCCTCGATCGTGATGATCCTCGGCGGGCTGCTCGCGACAATCGCGGCGGTTTGGCTGATTATTCGAGCGTTTCGCGTCCGAATTGCCTGGGGAGTTGGTTGCCTGTTGTTCCCTCCGACAATTCTGGCCTTCTGCGTGAAGCATTTTTCACAGGCGCGTCGTCCATTGGGTCTGCTGGTTTTGGGCTTGCTCCTGGTCGGGGGAACGGTTGGCATCTCGCAGTTGGTTTCCCGTTTTCCGCCGTTGGGTGAACGGGAAAAACTGTTGGACGGGCAGGTCCACCTCACGTTGACTGGATGGGACCGGAACGACTACGGGGTTCTGGCGACCAAACCGGATGTTGTCGTGTTGCAGATGGCCAATCCCGATGTCACCGACGACACGCTGTCACACCTGAAAACTCTCTCGAAGCTTCAGGAAATTGACCTGAACAACAGTCAAATCACCGATGCGGGGCTGGAGATTCTGGCGTCACTTCCCAATCTGCAGGTGTTACGGCTACGAAAGACAAAGGTCACGGACGACGGGTTTCGGAAACATCTGCAGGAGCTGAAAACTCTGCGGGAACTTGATGCCCGCGATACCGCGATTGTCGCCAAGTCGCTCCGTGAATGGAAAAATGCGGACAAGGAACACCGCAAGTTCATGAAGTAGACAACGGTTCCCCGCGACGCATTTCCCTTTTTTCCCCATTCTGGGTTCCCCCTCCGAGACCCGATCGTCATGACCTTGAAACTGTTGGAAGACTCCGCTGGCTCTCCCCAAAACGCTCGCTTTCTGGCTGTCGCGTCGGACTTGGCCTATTGCCCACAATCCGAGGGGGCACCCAAGTTTCTTGAGGAACTGGGGCTCAAGGCCCAATTGACCAGTGTGGGGAATACGCAGGCCTATGTGGGTTCGGACGCCGACAATATCGTCGTCGCGTTTCGTGGCACAGAAGCCCCCACGAAAATCGAGGGGCTCAAGGACTGGCTGTTGACCAACGCCCTCAATCTGCTTGTCGTCCCCGAAGGCCGACTGGGAACGGATCTGGCGGCCGCCGGCGTGGGAGCGAGGTTTCACCAGGGGTTCGTCTCAGCGATCGGTGACATTTGGGATCCCGTCTGTGCCGCTGTGGAGGCGCAACTCAAAGAAGCGGAACGTCCGTTGTGGGTCACCGGGCACAGTCTGGGTGGGGCGCTGGCGCTCCTGGCGGGTTGGCTCTTCACTCGCAAGATGATCTCGGTCCACCAGATCGTGACATTCGGCGCTCCGATGATCGGTAACCAGCTCGCGGTTGACGCCATCAACAACGAATTCGCGGGGAAGATCTTTCGGTACGTCAACACTCCGGATCCAGTGCCGTTGCTCCCCATGTACAGCTTGGTCGCGAATGAATTCGTCCATTGCGACACGGAGTGCAAGCTCGCCGAGTCAGGTTCCGACGACCCGTCCGCCGCGTTCATCCAGTCACTCGCAAAAAGCGCGGTCGACAAACTGCTGAGCGCGACGCTGATTGACGACATCTGGAAGGGAATTGAAGGACGGATCTCGGCTCACGGGATGGACAACTACCGCAAACTGCTGGGATAGCGGAGCGAACCATGGGATCGTCGGCTGGAAAAGCGCGTTCCTCAAGGAATCGAGCTTGACCAGCCGCCGATGCGACCGCCTGGGCCATAGGCCGTTTGATTCGAGATTGCATCGCCAGCCAATTCCCATAAAATGGGGCTTATGTCTCAGAATCTCTTCACTCGCCGGTCGTACTCGCTGTCGCTTCGTTCCGCGGCACTGAGTCTGTTTTTTGTGGTCGGCGTGACAATGAGCGGTCGCGAGGCGTGGGCGCAGCTTCGCGTCGCCCCCGCCACCATCGAACTCGATCGTCCCGAGGCGACACAGCAGGTTGTCACATTGCTGGCATTTGACGGGCGTGAACGGGATGTCACTCGCTCGGCACGTTACACCGTCGAAAATCCAAACATCGCCCGCGTGGATGCCGAGGGACTGGTCTATCCTCTGGCCGACGGTTCCACGCGTCTTCTGGTGAAACATGAGACTGGCGAAACGGCGGTTCCCCTGACAGTTCGCGGCATCGCTGACCCCGCGCCGATTTCCTTCGAACAGGAAATCGAACCGATCTTGTCCAAAGGACGCTGCAACTCCGGGGGATGTCACGGAAAAGCCGAGGGCCAAAACGGTTTCAAACTGAGTCTGCTCGGTTTTGACACCGATTTTGACCACGAATCGCTGACTCGCGACGGTCGCAACCGACGCTTGGTGTTCAATGATCCTCCCGCCAGCCTCCTGGTCCGCAAAGGGACCGCCGAGGTTCCGCATGGAGGGGGACGCAAGATCGATCGCGACAGCCCGCAGTACCGCCGACTGGTTCGGTGGATCGCCGCTGGCGCTCCGTTGAGTGTCCCGGATGAGCGCCCGGTCACCCGGATTGAAGTCGACCCGCCCGAACTGGTCCTGGCACCGAACGAATCTCGCCAGTTGCGTGTGACAGCGGTCGATACCCAGGGAGCGAAACGCTGCGTGACACTGGAAGCCGACTATATCTCGAACGCGGGGCATGTGATCGAAGCCGACCCGCGGGGTGTGTTGCACGCCAGCGATATTCCCGGTGAAGCCGCGATTCTTGTCCGCTATCAGGGGATTGTGACCGTTTGTCGCGTCGCGCTTCCTCGTTCGAATTCGGGATTCGTCCGTCCCGCCGAGCGCGGCCTTATCGACAAGCTGGTCTGGGACAAATTGCAACGGCTGGGGATTCAGCCGAGTCCACTGGTCGACGACGCGGGCTTCCTTCGGCGGGTCTATCTCGACACCATCGGCACACTCCCCACAGCCGACGAGGCGCAGCGTTTTCTGCTCGACCCATCGGCCGACAAGCGTGCCCGGCTGATTGACGACCTGTTGTCCCGTCCCGAGTACGCGGACTATTGGACGATGAAATGGTCCGATCTGCTGCGGGCCGACAAGATTCGCATCACGCCCCAGGGGACGGTCGGAATGTCCCGCTGGCTGCATCGGCAATTCGAGCGGAACCGACCGTACGATCAAATGGTGCGGGAGGTGCTGACAGCCCAAGGGCCGGTCCAAAGCGAAAGCCCGGCGGGTTTTTACAAATCGCTGGAAAAACCCGAAGTCGCCAGTCGTTCGTTCAGTCAATTGTTTCTGGGGGTGCGCATCGAGTGCGCCCAATGCCACCATCATCCGAGCGAACGCTGGAGCCAGGATGACTATGCGGGGCTGGTTGGCTTTTTCACCGGCGTATCAATGAAGCCGCTGCCGGAGGGGACGGAAGCGGTGGTCGCCCGGGGCGGAACTGACGTCGCACATCCCCGGACGGGACAACCGGTCCCCGCGCGCGCCCTGGGAGGGGCGACCGCCGACTTCACGGGAATCGCCGACCGTCGCGTGGTGTTGGCGAATTGGGCGACGGCTCCCGACAATCCGTTTCTGGCGCGAGCGATCGCGAATCGGTTGTGGTCGCACTATCTTGGACGTGGCCTGGTGGAGCCGATCGATGACTTGCGGGTCACCAACCCGGCGACGAATGAACCTCTGTTCGACGCGCTGGCGGCCCATTTGCGGGACGTGCGTTACGACCTGCGGGCGTTCACGCGAACGATTTTGAATTCGACGGTGTACCAGCTCAGTTCGGAAACGAACGAGACCAATCGGACCGATCGACAGCATTTTTCGCACGCCTCACCCAAGGCGCTTCCCGCCGAGGTGTTGCTCGACGCCGTCTGCCAGGCGACAGGTGTCCCTGAGAAATTCAATGGGTGGCCCGATGGCGTGCGTGCGATCCAGGTGTGGGACAACCGCATGCCTTCGTATTTCTTTCGCATTTTTGGCCGGCCGGTGCGGGCGACGGTTTGTGAATGCGAGCGCAGCAACGAACCGAGCATCTCTCAGGCGCTGCATCTGATGAACGCCCCGGAGATCCAGGAAAAGATCACCCATCGCCACGGGACGGCTCGGCGACTCGTCGACTCGGGGATCCCCAACCTTGATATCGCGAACCAGTTGTACCTCTCCACATTGGGACGATTTCCCAACGCCGACGAACGTCCTCTGATCGATGAAACCTTCGCGCTCTATGGCAACGACCGTCAACAGGCGGTGGAAGACCTGCTGTGGGCTCTGCTGAACACCAAAGAGTTCATCTACAACAACTGAACCGACCCGCGCGACCGCGCGGTGAGATTCCGTCAGACAACCGCACACTGTCCCAGAATTCGAACGATGTTCAACTTCACACTCCCCGGCACCGGCTCGCGATTCTGCGACGGCATCTCGCGACGAAATCTGTTGCGGGTGGGCAGTACGGGAATGCTCGCGGGTCTCAGTCTGCCGCAATTGCTGGCTGCGGAAGACTCCGGTCTTGCCGGCCGGGTCGCCCGAGCCAAAGCGTGCATCTTCATTTTTCTGGAAGGGGGGCCTCCCCACCAGGACATGTGGGATCCCAAACCCGAAGCTCCCAGTGAGATCCGGGGTCCCTTCGCGACGATACCGACCTCGGTCCCGGGAACGTTTTTCACCGAGCATTGTTCGCACTGCGCTCAACTGGCGCACAAGTTCACCGTCGTGCGCAGTCACAGTCACGCCGACAATGGGCACATGACTGGTTATTACTACGTGATGACCGGACGCAAGCCGACTTTTCCCGATGGAGAACACCCGATCCCCACGAACGAGTTGTTTCCGTCACTGGGGTCATGGGTGTCGCGCGAGTTGGGGCCGCGCGGTCGCATCCCCGCGTATATCAACATGCCCCACCCGATGTCTGCGGGAGGGCCCGGTTTCCTGGGAGCCGAGTACGCCCCGTTTGTGATCGAAGCCGACCCCAGTCAGCCCGATTTCGAAGTGAAAGACCTCTCGGCGGTCGCCGGTCTGTCGACGTTGAGACAGGCGCAACGGCAACGGCTGCTCGCGGGTCTGGAAGAGAAGAAACGGCGCGGTGGCCGGGCGGCGGCGATGACCACGTATTACCAGAAGGCGACCGATCTGATGGCCTCGCCCGAGGCCCGGCAGGCGTTCCACATTCAATCGGAGCCGGTCGAACTGCGGGAGAGTTATGGAATGACGCAGATCGGACAGTGCGCCCTTTTGGGTCGACGACTGATCGAAGCCGGCTGCCGGTTTGTCGGGATTGACGCTCCCGGCTGGGATGTCCACTTCAACTGCTTCCCGAGCCTCAAAGAAGATCTGATTCCCCCCGCGGACAAAGCGTTCGCTGCCCTGATCACCGATCTGGAACAGCGCGGCTTACTGGCCGAGACCCTCGTGGTGATGATGGGAGAAATGGGACGAACGCCGCGAGTGAACGCGCAAGCCGGCCGCGATCATTGGTCGATGGCACAGTCGATTCTTTTCGCGGGGGGTGGCGTGAAACCCGGTCAGGTGATCGGAGCGACCGACGCTCAGGCGGCGGCACCCACGGGAGATCCGATCAGCGTCGCGGATTTGCTGAAGACCGTTCATACGATTCTGGGAATTGATTCCGATAAGGCGTTTCCCGATCCGCTGGGACGACCGGTGCCGATTGTCGGTGGAGGACGGGTGATCCCCGGGCTGTTGACCACGTAGCCGTCTTTCTCTGAAAGACTGGCCTCCAATGTGCCCCCGCCGGCATTCGACGCACTGGGGGTGGCCTCAGAACTCACACCAAATCCCCGCCTCCATTTTCAACAAGCGGTTCACTTCCCTGGCGTCAATTCAATTGCCACCGCTTGTGAACCATTGCGGACAAACAGAGTACCTCCCGCGACACAAGGATGATTCCAGGTCTTTCCCGTGATTGCGGCAAACCGGCCAAGTTCTCTATAGGCTGTGGGGTCCGTCGCGAGCAACACGATTTCTCCCTGCTCGGAAGTCACAATCAGCCGGTTCGCCTCGGGCAAAAGGACAACCTGTCCGAATCCAAAACGTCCTTGCTTCCACTGCCTTTTACAGTTTGTCGCGTCAACGCACGCAAAAATGTTCTGGTCAAAGCCGTACAGGTGGCCATCGTGGTAGACGAAATCGTTGAATGAGGGTTTCAGATGACTGCTCGACCACTGTTCGGTGATTCCCCACTGCCCGGCATTCATTGTGACCTCAAGCCGCGCGACTCCGACGCCGTCGCCGAGGGGGACGATGAGGCTGTTAGTTCCGATCTGCTGTGGCTGACACACGATCGGGCCACTCCAGCGAGTGGGGGAATACTGCCAGATCAATTCACCGGTCGCAGGGTCGAGCGCATCGAGACCGCTGACAGTGCTGAACAAGACCATCTCGCGTCCGTCGATTGATACTGGCTGAGCCGAACCGAAGTTCATGCCTTGTTGTGGCCGTCGCCAAAGCGGTTCCCCTGTCACGGCATGGTAGGCGACCAAGCCGTTGTCACCGGGACCGCCTGCGTAGACAATGACAGCATCCCCCACGACGGTTGGCGAACTCGCGAAGCCCCAGACGGGAAGTGCCGCGTTGACTTCGGTCATCAAGTCGTGCCGCCAGTACAGCGCTCCCGTCGAGGCGTCGAAGGCGCTCAAGACCGCCTTCGCTCCGAATGTAAACAACCGCCCGTTGCGATACGTCGGGGTCGCTCGTGGTCCGGCACCGGCCACGACGTCGCTGAACCGTGTGGCATGTTCGTCAGCCCAGATCACCTGGCCCGTCGCACCGTCGCGACAGGAAACCACTTCGAAATCACCCCGTTGCTCCTGGGTGAACAGTCGGCCCGCGACGCTGGCGAACGACGACCAGCCTGGTCCGATCGGTGTTTTCCAAAGTATCCAAGGGGGATCGGTGCGCCAATCGAGTTCTGCGAATCGGCCGGGTGCGCGACTGTTGAAGTGGGATCCCCGAAACCCGGGCCAATCGGAATCGGCAGGTTCACCGAGCGACATGCCGACTGACGAGGGAGTCGAAATTGCGGTCCGATCTGTGGTTTCCATTCGGGGCTGTTCCCGAGAGAGAGACCAGCGCCAAGACAACTCTGGTGAATAGTCCCCCGCGAATCCCTCCAGTCGAAACAGAGGGACCAGCCCCCAGATCAGAGACGCGAGAACCGTCGCCACAACCGTGCCGCGCACGGTATTCCCGCGACTGTTCCATTGCAGGCCCAGGAGAATCGCCGCCATCGCCAGTGGAACACCATAGATCCACATCGGCACCGCCATCGAGGGATCCATGAATTGACTCGCGAGAACCGCTCCGGCACCGACCGCGATTAGAATTGTCAGCGATTGTCTCCATCTCAGTCGACTGAAAGCAAACAGCCAGACGGTAAACAAAAGCAGGCAGACGAACGGCCCGAGCATCATGAACTGAAACCGGACGATGTTATTGATCGACGGTGTCAGCGACACGATGAGTGTGCCAAGCTGCAACCCCAGAACAAGCTTGGCAGGCCACAGCCGAGGCTCCGCGGGGAATTGCGGAGACCGGCGCGGTGCAGTCGCGGGCTGAGGCGAGTCGGACAAGGCTGGAGTGACTGGCTGTTCAACCACTTTTTGGCTTTCCACAGTTGAGCAAACGGGATCCGAATTCGTTTAGAACGCATCGACCAGCTCGGGCAACTCCGCCGCCGACCTCAGCGTGAAATGCGCTCCGCGCGAGCGGAAGTCGGCGTCAATCGTCGTAAGTCGCGATTCGAGTACATCGACCGGCAATTCATCAGGTGCCGAGAGTCCCAGCGCATTGCCCGTCTGCGTGACGGCGACAGTCAGTGCCCCCGCGTTGAGCCCCGCTTCAATTCCCACCGCGGTATCGTCGACCACCAGAATCGAACTCATCGGATACACTCCCAGTTGCTGCGCCGCCAGAAAGTTCATCCACGGAGCGGGACGGCCGGCGGGCACATCGTCGGAACAGACAATGACATCGGGAGCATAGCCCCCCTGCGCCGCCAGAGGGGCGACCACTTCCATCAATTCACGGGTGTAGCCGGTTGTCGATCCAATCGCGATCCCCCGGGCGCGCAGCCGCTCGATCGCCACCGCGACGCCGGGAATCACCTGCGAGCCGCGGGCCAGCGTTTCTTTTTGCAGCGGCAGAAACTCGTCGTACATCGCCCGCAGGTCGGCGGTTGTGGGAGGTCTGCCATGGAGAGCCTCCCACCGCGCGGCGACCCGCGGCAAACCTGCGACCAGCGCGATGTGTTCGTGCTTGGACCGCCCCATCGGCCCGCGCGCCTCTTCGAGGGTGATGTCGATTCCGCGCCGGCGGAAGATCTCGACGAAGACCTGCGCGGGAGCCCGACTGCCGTAATCAATCGTCGTGCCCGCCCAGTCGAGCAGCACCCCCTGGATCTTCACGGGCTTCGTGTTCATGACCACGCGTTCCAGTCTCGCTCGGCCAGACCGAACGACATTGTCATTCCTGCCCCCCCGGTCCCCGTTCGAACGAATACATCGGGCATCGGCTCTGCGGAAAAAAGGGGAAGCGACGGATGTTTGGCGTACACGCCGTGCCAGCGTTCTGAAATCGTCCAGTCGGGAAGTCGTAGAATCGACCGCAATTCGCGAAGCATCAATTCGTCGATCTCGGACTTGTCGAATGGCTCGATGTCGGCGTCGTATTCGTGTGAGTCACCCAGAATCACGCACCCTTCGTCGTTCTGCGACGCCATGACGTGAATTCCAAATCGATCGAGTTCAGGTGTCTCCTCGGCGACGCGTCGCTTGAGTTCCCCCAGACTCGGGCAGATGTCGAAATTGTGGTAGTGCCTAAGCGTCAGGCCGCTCGCCAGATGCGGGCCGATCCGCCAGTTGTCGGGTTGCACGCCTGTCTTCAGCATCTGCAGTTTGCAGCGTCGCAAACCGGATTTGGCCAATTCGCTCGGGAACAGCGTTTCAAAATCCGCGCCGCCACAGACAATGATGCGATCAAACTGCCAGCGACGTCCGTCGGCACTGCGGGCCACGCCACGGTCCACGTCGACAATCGTCGTTCGAAACTCGAACCGCACGCCCAGGGTCTGTGACAACCAGCCGGGAATTCGGCGGATTGACAGTGGTGGGTTCACTCCCAGTTCTGTGAGGCTGTGCAGTCCGCCGATCAATCGCGCGGGATTCACCGCGGGTGACCGAGCGAGAACCTCGTCGGCCGACAACAAAGAACAGGGACTCCCATTGCCAACAGCGGCTTCATGAAATTCCCGCAGCACCTGCCATTCGTCGGGACGATGGGCCAGGTGAATCGATCCACAGTGGTTCAGCCAAATGTTGGCTCCCTGCGCCAGTCGCAACCAGCGAGCCCGACTGACCATCGCGATCTCATGCAATTCGCCAACGGGTTGTCCGATCGGCCAGACCATCCCAAAATTTCGAATCGAAGCGCCGCTCGCTTGGTCGGATCGCTCGAGTACCGTGACGCGATGTCCACGCTCGGCGGCCGACCAGGCGTACGCCAAACCAACAATGCCGGCACCGACGATTCCGACATTCAACGGGGCCATGCTGCGGTCCCTCTGTGGCCCATCGCCAGAACACTCTCGATATGCTCCGCGAAGTGTTCGAGCGGCGGTGTTTCCAGCCCCACGACCTTGGCCGCGTCGTCAAATCGCCGCAGCGAGATCGCCGCTTTTGAGTGGGGATTGCCGCGGAATTCCTGCGCCTCGACGGCGGTCATCGGTCCCCCTTGCAGCGCCAGGCTGATGATCGACGGCGGACTGAGTTGCTGTTGATACTCTGGCTCAGTTGCGCAGAGATACCTCTTCGCCTCAACGTGCAGTCGCACGGGTTCAACCACCTCGGGACCAAACCGCCCCGCCAGCCAGCGCCCCGCCAGGGATTCATGCAGGTCGTCAATTCCTCGCTCGGGGGCGTCGTCGGGCAGATCGTGCAGCAGGTGGCCGATGTCGTGCAGCAGCGACGCGACGATCAGGGCGGGACTCTCCCCCTGCCGCTCGGCGAAGTGCGCGGCCTGCAACGCGTGCTGTAACTGAGTGACCGCCTCGCCTCCGTACTCCGACCCGCCACGCTCTCGAAAGAGACGCAGGATGGTCGCGGTGGACTCCTCGAAATCGGCCGGTGGATCGGTCGTCACTTCCTGGTTCCAGTGTTAAACGGAATCGCTGGTTGGGTATCGGTCCAGTATACTCGTTCGCCAAGACTGTGCGACGAATCTCAGATTCTTCACGAGCGTCCTTCATGAATCCGGCCGGTGAACTTCCTGCGAATTCCACGCGGCACGCCCTGAGCGAAGATCGGAACCAACAGTTGTTCTGGGCCGTGTGGTCCGCAGTGGCGGCGTTTGGGGCGTATTTCTGCATGTACGCGGTGCGCAAGCCGTTCACAGCGGCGACGTTCGCCGGGACTCCGTTATGGGGGTTGGACTACAAGATCGCGCTGGTCACCTCGCAGGTGTTCGGGTACATGGTGTCGAAATTCATCGGCATCAAGGTGATCTCGGAAATGCCCCGGCGGCACCGCGCGTTGGGAGTGTTGTGGCTCGTGCTGATCGCCGAGGCGACACTTGTGCTGTTCGGCCTGTTGCCCCGACCTTGGAACGCCATTTGTTTTTTCCTCAACGGGCTGCCGCTGGGAATGGTGTTTGGATTGATTGTGGGACTGCTCGAAGGCCGCCGACTGACCGAGGCCATGACCGCCGGTCTGTGCGCCAGTTTCATCCTGGCCGACGGAGTGATGAAGTCGGTCGGTGGCTGGCTGCTCGCGAGCGGCGTGACCGAAGATTGGATGCCCGGCGTCGCGGGTGCACTATTTTTGTTGCCATTGGGCGGGTGTGTCGCCATGCTGATTCGCATTCCCCCGCCCAGCCCGCCCGATATTGCCGCGCGGTCGGAACGGTTGACCATGAATCGCGACGACCGGTGGTCGTTTCTCAGCCGGCATGCGATGGGATTGGCACCACTGGTTGTGATGTATCTGCTCGTGACGGTCGTACGGAGCCTGCGCGCCGACTTCGCCCCGGAAATCTGGCGTGGACTGGGAGTTTCCGGGGTGCCGGCGGTGTTCACCCAATCAGAGATTCTCGTCATGCTGGGGGTGCTGGCGGTCAACGGAGGGGCGGTCCTGATTCGTGATAACTCCCGTGCGTTTCTGGTCTCACTCGCGACCTGTGGTTTGGGATTCGTGTTGATCGCGATCGCGCTCTTCGGTCGCGGCAGCCAGCAAATCGACGGATTCTGGTTTATGGTGTTGATTGGACTCGGACTTTACCTCCCCTACGTCGCCATGCACACGACCGTGTTCGAACGGCTGTTGGCCCTGACACGTGACCGGGGCAACATTGGGTTTTTGCTGTACGTCGCCGACGCGATTGGCTACTTGGGTTACGTTGTCGTGATGATCGTCCGCAACTTCGGGAAACACGCCGACGACTGGCTTGGCATGCTGAGCGGTACCTGCTGGCTGGCGACGGGTGTCTCTGCAGTCTGCCTGATCATCTGCTGGAGACATTTCGCGACCCACAGGCAGGGATTCGAAAACGCTGTCGCGAACTCTCGAAAGGTGACTGAAGGACTCGAACGATGACACACGCCTTGGCGGCGATTTTTGAGGGAGTCGCGGGTCAATTGGAATTCCGCGAGTTTCCGATTCCCAAGCCGCTGGGAGCCGAGATTCTGGTTCGTGTCGTGGGCTGCACCCTGTGCGGTAGCGACCGCCATAGCTTCGAAGGGCGACGCACAGTCCCCGTCCCGACGGTTCTCGGTCACGAAATTGTGGGAACGATCGTTTCGCGAGGCGAAACGGCCCCGACTGTCGATCTGGCCGGCCACGCGCTTGAGGTGGGGAATCGTGTGGTCTGGGCGATCGTCGCGCAGTGCGGGGAGTGCTTCTTCTGCTTGAGGGGACTCCCCCAGAAATGTCTGAATGCGATCAAATACGGTCACGAGGCGCTGCGGCCTGGTCGTGAACTGCTGGGAGGCCTGGCCGATTATTGCGTGCTGGTTCCTGGAACATCGATCGTCCGCCTGCCGAGTGAATTGCCACTGGCGGTCGCCTGCCCGGCAAGTTGTGCCACGGCGACCGTCGCCGCTGCGATCGAGGCCGCAGGCGACCTGCGTGGCGGCACAGTCGGCATTTTCGGAGCGGGCATGCTGGGGCTGACCGCGTGCGCGATGGCCCGCTGCCTCCAGGCAGCGGAAGTGGTGTGCATTGAACCGCAAGCCGACCGCCGGAAACGGGCTCTCGACTTTGGAGCGACCCGTGTCGCCGCCCCCGAAGAGTTTGCAGAGGTTATGGAGTTGGCGAAGATCCGCCATGGATTCGACGCTGTGCTGGAACTCTCGGGAAGCCAGAGTTCGTTTGGCGTCGCATGGCCGGCGATTCGAATCGGAGGTCGGCTGATTCTGGTTGGGTCGGTGTTTCCATCGGCTCCGGTCGAATTGCTGCTGGAGCAGGTCGTCCGCCGACAGATCATGATCCAGGGAGTTCACAACTACGCACCGCGTCATCTCGTAACCGCAGTGGAGTTTCTGTCGGCAGAGCATGGCAACTTTCCGTTTGCTGAACTGGTCTCCGAATGGCTCCCCCTCCGGGGGGTGGGTGAGGCGTTCGCCAAAAGTGGCGACCCGGGTGCGATTCGAATCGGGGTGCTTCCGAATGGTTGACGACGACACGGGGACAGGTCCATATTCGGCACCCGAGCAACAGCCAGTCCCGGCGGCTCGGGCTTCGAACAAGCATCAGCAGTCCGACACGGCGCTGATTCGGACCTTTCGCAGGTTGATCGAAACTCGGCGCGTCTGAACACGAGAAAGAACCGCTGACACCGTTTTTTCATTCTGGCGAGCCGTCCGGAGTCAGCCGACCGGTTTTTCGCTTGGTAGCAGCACTGAGTGCCGTCGTGCCCAAAAAACCGGCGGCTGACATGAATCGTCCGCCGGGGGGCCTCGTTGGGTGATTTCATACCTCACCAGGACCGCCATACCGTTTTCAGATCTCCAGAAGCACTTGATGTGTGACAGTTAACTTTCGCATTCGGGAACTGCGATCGGGTCGTCGTCAATCTGACTTGTCATCGTGAGCCACCGCCAGCCGAAATTGACATCCAGTTCGTCTGGCTGGATGAATACGAGCGCGTAGCGCGGTTGCGTCTTCCTCAAGACTTCAAGAACGTCGCCCAATTCGCCCGGATCGAAGTCAACACGCTCCGCCTCTGCGTGCAATCGGATCGCCTTCTCGATGGCCGACGCGTAGGTTGCGACCGATCGTTTGGTCGCGAGAATCACGCAGGGCCCGGCGGCGTCGAGTTGCAGCGCCACGGGTGCCTTTGGCGAAGCGGGCCGAAGGAACCACATCTGACTGACCCCCGGAAAAACGAGCCCCAGCAGTGTCCCGCCAACCCCGAACAGAATCCCGGGTTTCGTTCCGTTCTTCATTTCACTGTCTACAGCGCGCTTGTGAATTTCTTCGGAAGGAGTGACCTGGCCTGCCGCCCGGTACGCATTCGTGGGACGAGAAAACGATTCTGAAGACCCTGACGTTTCGTAGCGTTAGCGTCAAGGTTTCGCCTCACTGGGAAGTCTCGAGATGTTCAACGTGATATTCTGGTGAGCATCTGGTCTGAGAATCCGGATGCGAGCTGTGCGACTCGATTTCTCGCCGCGAATGAACGGGATCATTGATGCCTGTCTTTCGCCAGACATCGAGAATATCTTATTCCACAGGCGGCGTTCCCAGAATCGTGTTCCGTTCTACTGGACCGAATTCGATTGGTTTTCTCGTCGTGCGGAGTCAATCGGACTTGGATCGATTCCCCAATCTCTCTGGCCGGCGCGATCTTGCTGCGTGTTCTCAAGCGATTGGCCTCTTGGCTCCCGGTTTCATCGCAGTTGGCGATGCGCCGGTTTTGGTACACCTGGCGGATCCGGTTGGGGCGGCTGAATTACGACGAACCGGAATACTGGCGGCTCTCGGAATGGGTCGCCGCGGGTGACTGCGTGATCGACGTCGAAGGGCATGAATTGAGTGTCTTGCGAGGGATGGTGGGTCTCTTGAAACGGGATGCTCCGATTCTGGTGGTTGAAGACAATGGTCCGGAATCCAAGGACTTTCTGTGGGGATTGGGCTATTCCTGGCATCAAATCCAAGGTTCCCCGAATCTGATTTTCACCCCGGCCAGCGGAACCCGGGTTCCTCTGGAAGCAACCCCGGGGGAAGCCGTGGCGACCGGTCCGGTTTCTGAGGCTGCCACGTCACCTGGTTGTTGATTCGCGACGGAGGCCCCCGGAGCGGTCTCGACGATGGCACTGTATATTACTTGACTTGACTTGAAAGGAACGCGTCACCAAGATCAGCCTCATCGAAAGGACACTCACATGACGCGCATTGCAGCGACGATGACCGTTGCGGTCACCGTTTGTTTTTTTCTTTGCTTCAGCTTCGCTCAAGATCGGCCAGAGCAGCAAAGAGATTCCTTATCCACGACGAGTGAACCCGCTCCACCGGCGACGATCGGACATCCCGCTTTTATGAGCCCCCACGCGTCGCCGATCGCGATCAGTGGCGGCCGCGTGTTTGTGACGAACACTCCCGCAGACACCGTCGACGTGATCGACGTGAACTCGCGCCAGATCGTGGTCCGGATCCATGTCGGCGTCAACCCGGCCGGTCTCGCGGTCCGGCCAGATGGTAAAGAAGTCTGGGTCGCCAACCACATTTCGGATTCGGTCAGCGTGATCGACGTCGAGCCAGCCAGCCCGACCTGCTTTCAGGTGATCGCCACGATTCAGGATTTCGATCCCGTCACCAAAGCGACGCGATTCGACGAACCGGTCGGCATTGCCTTCGCGAGCGACGAAAAGGCGTATGTCTCGCTCTCGTCGGAAAACAAGATCGCGGTTGTAGACGTCGCCACACGTCAAGTTCACAAGCGGCTGGATATCGCCGCGCAGGATCCCCGGGCGATGGTCGTGCGAGAAGGGCGACTGTATGTTCTGCCGTTTGAATCGAACAACCAAACGCAGCTTTCCGGCGGCAGCAAGGACAAAATTGACGGCGATCTGGTGACGTTCGACGCGTGGGACCATTCAATCGCCAACAACAACGTCCTGTCGCTTGGGCATGTGGTCGACATTATCAAGCACCCGCAAGTCCCGGATCGCGATCTTTTCGTGTTTGATACGCGGACGGATACGCTCGTCAAGACAGTGAATACGCTGGGGACTCTCCTGTACGGATTGGCGGTCGATTCCAATGGGCGGGCGTTCATCACCCAGACGGACGCTCGCAACGAAGTCAACGGCCGGGCGGGAACGAATAAACATGGTCTTGCGGAATTGCAGAATCGAGCCTTTTTGAATCGAATCACGAGCGTGCGATTCGACGGGGATTCCTCCGAATCAACGTTCTTCGATCTTGAGCCGGTGCCGCCGAATCAGCCGGCTCCCGGATTGGCCCTGGCCACCCCATTCGCCATCCAGGTGAGCGATGACGATTCGACTCTGGTCGCCAGCGCCGCCCATTCGGATCAACTGTTTACGGTCGATACAACCACTGGAGCCGTTCTCGGCCGGGTCGATGTCGGAGCGGTTCCGGAAGGGATCGCGTTGCAGTCGTCCGCGAGCGGCAAGCCGGAACAAGCCTGGGTTCTGAATGCGGCCGCGAATACGGTGTCGCTGGTTGACGTCTCGGATCCGGTGACGCCGAGAGTCGTGGCAACAGTGCATCTCGAGGATCCGACCCATCCCGCCGTCAAACGCGGACGGATCGCGTTCAGCACCGCTTCGGCATCCACAACGGGAACGTTTTCGTGTGCAAGCTGCCATCCCGATGGACACACCGACCAATTGCTGTGGGTGTTGAAGACTCCGATCGTGTCGGGGGGCAATCAGATTATGCCCCGATCCACAATGCCCGTTCGCGGCTTGCGGGACACCGCTCCGTTCCACTGGGACGGAATTCCCGGGGATCCCTACGGAGGAATCAACAGCGCTCACATTCGTGACAACGTCCCTCCCAACAGCAGCGTC
Organism: Planctomicrobium piriforme; assembly: GCA_945860955.1. GTDB lineage: Bacteria > Planctomycetota > Planctomycetia > Planctomycetales > Planctomycetaceae > UBA10511. Next base: position 2,151 of record CAMATH010000085.1, on the reverse strand, counting down.
GATCGGCCCGAAAGCAGCACCCGCCATCTGATCGACGGCGGCCTCGCGTCAACAATGGCTCTCGAAGGTGATCCGACGGTCAACGACGAAGGGAAACCCGGAAAGTTGACGGCGGCTCAGCGCGATGACATGGCGAAGTTCCTGCTCAGCGTCCCCTACCCACCGGCCCAACGCCGCTCGTATGACAACCTTCTTTCGAGCGAAGCGTCGAAGGGTTTCAGACTGTTTCATGTTGACGGCGATCTCGATCCCGGAAAGCCACAATCCAACGTGTGTGGAGACTGCCATCGGATGCCGTTCCTCGTCAGCACCAACACACCCGGAACGGGGATGGATGCCCCCACCTGGCGAGGGGCTTATGATCGCTGGTTGATCCTGCCGCAGGGAAGGCTGAACATCGTCGAGTTCGACTTCTATCGTCGCGTCACCGAACAGGGGACGCCCGAACGGAGCGTCTGGCAATTCTCGTGGGCCGGCCGCCGCCGCTTCGATCCCGTTTGGGATATGGTGCTGGAGGGCAGCACGGGCTTCTCCGGAACCTTCGCGCGACAAGTGACACTAAACCAATCGTCCGTCGATGAAGCGACCTCGAAAGATCTACTCAATGCCCTGGAACGGTCGGCCGGGGAAGGGGGGATTGTGCTTCAGGCGGAAGGGGTCTTTCTCGAAAACGGCAAGTCCACATCGGTCGCTTTGCAGTTCGATCCCCATCATCTCGGCGGAACCTACGTCAAAAGGTACGGTGACCGCGAGTCGTATACTCGAGACGCGCTGACGCGACTCGCGGCGGAAGGACGTTTCGTCGGAACATTCACCGGTCGGCTGGGAAGCAAGGCCGATTACGACAATCCCCAACCGGCATTGTGGACATTGGACCCCATCGAAAAACAACGTGGCAAGCAGGACTTCCCCATTCTTCACGATGGCAACACAACAATGACGGTCAGTGGACGTCACATCCAGAAGGACGCGCTGGTCATTGTCGACGGGCATCGTGTTCCCGGTGCCGTTCATTGCGAGGGCGAAACCGTCAAGATCGAACTGACCTCGTTGCCAACGGTGGGCCTGCACTTTCTGCAGGTTCAGAACGCGGACGGCCTGTTCAGCAATGAGTTCATTTTCCACGTGGCCGAAAACGCCGAAGCGGCCGCCGAACTGAATCGCCAGATCGACAAGGGGCGTGCCGACCTCCGAGAACAAATCGCCGAGGCGATTGCCCGAGGCGACCTGGAGGCAACCCGGAAGCTGGTGGCGGGGGGAGTTCAGATCAATTCCCGTCGTTCGCAGGGAGGGTCGACACCGTTGAGTACAGCCGCCACCTACAACCGCGTCGACATCGCCAGGATGTTGCTCAAGAACGGCGGCAAAGTGGAAACCACGAACGAAGACGGTAACACCCCGTTGCATGTCGCCGCGTTTCTGTGTCGCGCCGAGATGGTCGAACTGCTGCTCGAAAGCGGCACGTCTCCGCTGGTCAAGAACAAGCGGGGCGAAACGGCCATCGACGTCGTCTCCGGCGAATGGAGCCCGGGACTGGGGGAATTCTACACGAGGATCGGCACGTCGACTGGCCTGAAATTCGATCTTGAGGAAATCGAGCGTGAGCGTCCGAAAATCGCCTCATTACTTCGTGACCATGTCGCGAAAGAAAAGCAGTAGACTTCCCTCAATCGCAAGTTGCTGGGGAAAATCCAAGCGACTGAGTTGCCGGATGAAGTCGCACCGCCGACATGACCCCCAGGTCGCGTTCAGAAGGAGCCACTCCATTCCAAAACCGGCATGGGCGGCGGTTTCATCCATCGGGGGGGCTTTTCGGTCAGGCCCGAGATGCGTGATCGCGAAGGAAGTCGAGGTTTTTGATCATGGAGTCGCTCGAGAGTGATGGCACTGAGGTTTACCAGTTTGTTACCGCACCACACGCGAGTCAAAGTGTATTCTAGGCGAACCGCTTGAAGCTCGGCCGGGACGGGTGACCCGATCGACAAGGAGAATTTCATTCAAACCGAACCTCAACCGCCGTCAGTCGGCCAGCCAGGTTCGAATGGATGGTTCAGAACGCCATGGCAATGCCCAGAGTGAGGGGAGAAAACTGCCGATGATGAGTCACTGCCGCATCTTGTTCATCCTTCCTGTGCTGCTCGGTTGCATGCT